>NZ_JADPUN010000045.1 GCF_015690345.1 Plantactinospora alkalitolerans
ATCCTGGACGCCCGTGGGGTGAGGGGCGCTCACCCCACGGGCGTCCAGGATCAGGTCGACCGGTGAGACTTCCGTGCTACCGGAAGGAACGTCGCCATGAAGAGGATTGTCGAGATCGTCCCCGCCCGACCCGGCTGGTACGCCCGCTGGCGTCTCGACCCGGACACCACCCGCTCGTACCCGGTTTCGGTGTGGGCGCTGCTGGAGGAGACGGACGAAGGCGGCCGAGAGGTCATCGGGGTCGATTCCGTCGGGCAGTGGCCCGGGTCGGAGGAGAACGAGGCGGGCGGGGACTTCGTCCGGTATCTCTTCCAGCCGCCGGAGAACGGGGCTCCGGAGGACGCGGCCCGGCCGGAGGAACTGGGTGCCGAGCCCACGAAACGACCGGCCCGACTCGAACCGGCCTGACCCGGCGCCGCCGGGGCGCGACGGATCAGAGCAGTTCCAGCGGTCGGGGACCGCTCGGCGGCGGGAACGCCCGGTCGAGTTCGGCGAGGTCGTCGTCGGTCAGGGTCAGTTCGACCGCGGCCCGGTTCTCCAGCACCCGCGACGGGGAACTTGCCTTGGTCACCGTGCAGACCCCCGGCTGAGCCAGCAGCCAGGCGAGCCCCACCTGTCCGGGTGTGCCGCCGTGCCGTTCTGCCACGGCGGCCAGGGCCGGGTGGTCGAGCATCCGGCCGCGTTCGAGCGGCGAGTACGCCATCACGGGCAGGCCCGCCGCGCGGCACCGGGGGAGCAGGTCCCACTCGATCCCCCGCCGGGTCAGGTTGTACGGGATCTGGTCGGTCTCGAATGACGTACCGCCGGGGATACCGGTCAGCTCGACCACCTCGGGGACGTCGAAGTTGCTCACCCCCCAGTGCCGGATCAGCCCCTGGGTCATCAGGTTGGTGAACGCCTCCACCGTCTCGGGCAGGGGTGCGGAACCCCGCTGGTGTAGGAGGTACAGGTCGATCCGGTCGGTACCCAGCCGCTCCAGGCTCCGCTCGCAGGCGACGCCGGTGCCGTTCCCGGTCGCGTGCTCCGACGAAATCTTGCTGATCAGGAAGATCTCCTCGCGTCGGTCGCCGAGCGCCTCGCGGACCAGTTCCTCGGCTCCGCCGTCGGCGTACACCTCGGCGGTGTCGATGACGGTCAGGCCGGCGTCCACTCCGGCTTGGAGCGCCGCGATCTCGTCGTTCCGCCGCCGAGGATCCTCCGCCATTCCCCAGGTGCCCTGGCCGAGTGCCGGGATCGCCTCACCGGACGGAAGTGTGACCATCGGGACCTGCTGCTTTGCCATGGTTAACCTCTTCCTGAGCGGTCCGTGCTGGGCACCTTCCCCCGCCCCCGGCCGACAAACCGCACCCCGGGTACGGGCCTCTCGATGTCGATCTAGAGGTTGCGTATACTTGCCTGACTGCAAGTATCGGCCGGTCAGGGGTGTGGAGGGGCGGCGTGGCGTTCTCCGTCAGTTGCACGCAGCATGCTGACTTCCTACGGGTGCATCTGGATGGCGAGTTGGACATCGTCACGGTGCCCGAACTTCACGCAGCCCTCGACCGGTTGCTTGACGAGGGGCAGCGGCGTTTTCTGATAGACCTGACAGAGCTGAGTTTCTGCGATTCCAGTGGTCTGGCGGCGTTCGTCCGGGGGGACGACCAGGCCGCCTCGCGGGGCGGCTGGCTGCGGCTGACCGGAGCCACGGGTCGGGTCGACCGGGTGCTGCGGATCAGCGGACTGGCCGAGTTGTTGCGGTACGACCAGGAGCATGACCATCACGCCCCGGCATCCCTACCTGACCGCTGATCGGCTACAGTTCCCTCGCCCATCGAGTGGTGGACCGAGTCCGGACAAGAGCTTGTCCCGCCTGCTGAGGCCGGTGGCGCCCATCCCATCCCAACCGAGCCGAGGCAGGTCTCCGATGGACGCAGCCGAGTCGAAGCCCGTGCGGATCCTCGTCGTGGACGACGATCCGGGCGACGTGCTGATGATCGAGGAAGCGTTGGCCCATTCCGGTGTGCCAAAGGAAATCGACGTGGTCGGCGACGGCCAGGAGGCGATGGAGTTCCTCTACCAGGAGGGGCGGCACGAAACCGCGCCCCGGCCGGACATGATCCTGCTGGACCTCAACATGCCCCGGATGGACGGTCGGCAGGTGTTGACCAAGGTCAAGAGTGACGACAACCTGCGCACGATCCCGATCGTCGTGCTGACCACGTCGAACGCGGACACCGACATCATCGGCAGCTACAACCTGCGCGCCAACGCGTACGTCACCAAGCCGATCGGCCTCGACGACTTCAACGACGTCATCCGGCGGATCGACGAGTTCTTCGGTCAGATCGTCGTGCTGCCCCGGCAGACCTGAGCGGCCCTGGTCGCTCGACCGGGCAAGGCGCCCGCATGCTGAACAATTTTCCCGATTCGCCCCTTGGTACGTCTGTCGACTGACGAGGATTTCAGGTGGCAAGAGACAACGGCTGCCTGGGGGCGAAGCATGGAATTCTCCGTCGTGGAAAACGGCTATGACCAGACCGAGGTCGACCGCTGCCTGGAGGAGTTGGGCGAGCGACTTGGTCGGTTGGCGGCGCGGACGGACGCCGTCGCGAAGAACAATCCCGAACTGGTCCAGCTCCGGGCGGAGATCGACCGACTGAGCGGACTGCTGGTCGTGCCGCCACCGCCCGGTGACGCGTCGGACCGGGCCCGGCGGTTGCTGCTGACCGCCGAGCGTGAGGCGGCCGAGATACTGGCCAGGGCCCGAGCCGACCTGGCGGCGGCGCGGGAGGAGGCCCGACAGGTACGCGATCAGGTCTACGCCGAGGCGGTACAGGCCCGCCGGGAATTCGAGGCGGTGCTGCAGGCACGCCGGATCCGGGCCGAACGGGTCGACGAGATCCTCCGAGACGCGGTGATCAGCCGGGTGCCGCGCCCGGACACGCACCGGCAGGACCAAGCCGACCCGGTGGACGAGGTCGTTCCGGCCGCAGCCTCCTGAGGGTACCCACGGGGATTGGTCATCCAGCGTCACCGGATGACCAACCGGCGCAGGGTGGAACTGCTGTCGTCCACCCTGCGCCATTCCCGGGTGCTGGAGTGCGCCCGCGCGCGGTGGTGCCGGTGTCGGGCCCGGGGGCGGAGGCTCAGACGAGTGCGCCGACGACGGTGGTCGCCCGTCCCTCGTGCTGGGCGTACGCGTCCGGGAAGGCGGAGATCTGTACCGCCTGTGCCGCGCCGGTCACGCTCATGTCCTGCCAGCCGGGAATGGCCAGCAGCGCCTCGTAGAAGCGTTCGGCCGCGTACGCCGGTCGCATCAGGTCGGCGACGGTGCCCCAGCCGGAGCTGGGTCGCTGCTGGAACAGCCCGACCGAGTCGTGGTCGTACCCGACGCCCTGGTTCGGCAGGTCGAGCGATTCTGGCAGGACACCGCTGGCCAGGTTGTAGAGGTTGCTCTCCTGCATGGAGGTGGCGATCGCGACCACCAGTCCCCGGCGTGGGACGGCCATCTTCAGGCCGACCTGGACGATCGTGTGCGCGTTGTCCATCTGGGCCTGGGTGAGGCCGGCGACCGGGCTCGGCCGGACCGACCGCTTGGCCCGGGTCATCTGGGTGCGGGCGACGGTGGGACGGGCGGTCGGCTGGCCGGGGGTCGGGGTGGCGGTGGCCGACGGCGCCTGCGCGGGCGCCCGTTCGGTCGCCCGGGACGCCGGGTCGCGTTCGATATCGGCGGCGCGCTCGGCCAGCAGGCTCGCCGAAGGTGCGGGCTGGGCCGGTGTCGTGGCCGCCCGCGTCTCGACGAGTACCGCGGCGCCGAGGCAGCAGGCGAGCACGGCGACCGACCCGAACCGGACCGGACCGGAGGCGAGCGCCGACCGGAGGCCGGATCGGACCCGTCCCGATTCGGGTACGGCCCGAGCCCGGTGACGGCCGATTGGCTGGTTGACCGATCCGGGATCCTCCGAACGGTCAGCCTGCGTTGCGGTGTCCAGTTCGCGATCCGCTTGTTCCTTGTGAGGCACCCGCCGAGGTTAGGTAAAACCGAGTCGAATGGGGCGGGTCGAACGGGTGGCCTGTACCACAGTTTTGCCTGGTCAACCGGGCACTCGTCGACACTCGCGGTCGGCCTTGGCGGGACCCGGCAATACCGGCATGTCCGTCCTGCCCGGCGGTCGGTGCCGATCGGTGACGCCGCCCCCGGGTCGTCCGGATCCGAGCTGGAGATCATCCGGGTGGGTCGTTCGGCTCAGCCCGACTGGCCCGGACGGCCGTCCCCGAACCTGGCCCGAATGGTCCGTCAGCCGATCCGGCCCGGCTCCGAATGGTCCGCCACCCGATCCGGCCCGGCTCCGAATGGTCCGTCGGCCGGCCCGGCCCGCCTCCGACAATCGGACACCGCGCCCGTGGGCTCGCCGGTCCGGGGATCCGCGCGCCATCTGCTTCGATACGATGCCCTCGGTGGCCGAAAGCAAGATCGAGCCGGCGGGCGGCGGGTCGGCGGGTCGGCGGCGGCGTCGCCGCGACACGCTGATCGTGGTCGCGGCTGCCCTGTTGACCGCGCTGATGGCCGGCCACCGGCTGATTCCCAACATCAGAGGTCTGGGTAGCCTGCTGGACAGCGGGGTCCCGTTCCTCGGCCTCGGCGTGCCGCTGCTCGCGGCGGTCGCCCTGCTGGCCCGGTCCCGGATCGCGCTTGCCGCCGTGCTGGTGCCGGCACTCGTCTGGGCGGTGCTGTTCGGCGCGGCGTGGATTCCGGGCGGGGACGGTGGCCCGGTGCAGTTGCGGGTGGCCAGCCAGAACCTGCGGGAGGGCAATCCCGACCCGACCGCCACGGTCGGCACCCTGGCCGGTACCGGGGCCGACCTGATCGCCCTGCAGGAGTTGTCCGAGGACGCGGACGAGTCGGTGACCGGGAGGTTGCGGGAGCGGTATCCGCATCGGGCCGCCGTCACCACGGTCGGGCTCTGGAGCAGGTTTCCGATCCGGGACTTCGTCGGCGTCGACACCGGGCTCGCCTGGACCCGGGCCCTGCGGGCCGTGGTGGCCGCGCCCGGCGGCGACGTCGTCGTCTACGTCGTGCACCTCGGCTCGGTCAGGGCCGGCGACACCGGTACCCGGGACCGGACGGTGACCGCCCTCGCCGACCGGATCCGTCAGGACCGGGCCGAGCGCCTGATCGTGCTCGGCGATCTCAACACCGCGACCACCGACCGGAAGATCGAACCGTTGACCGCGCTGCTCAACGACGCCCAGGCCGACGCGGGCCGGGGACCGGGCTTCACCTGGCCGGCCGCGTTGCCGCTGACCCGCCCCGACCACGTGCTGTACCGGGGGCTGACGGCGGCGTACGCCAAGGTCGTCCGGACGCCGGCCAGCGACCACCGTGCGGTGACCGCCGGCTTCCGGTAGGTGGCTGTGACCGTCCGCTTCCGGCGGGAGACTGTGCCGACGGCAGCCCGGGACGGCGGCCGGCGCCGGGTCAGCGTCGGCGCGGTTCCGCCGGACCGACGGTGAGGGTGGATCGGCCGCTGCCGTTGGCGAACGGCCAGAGCTGGTCGGCGTAGCGGGCCAGATCGTTCAGCTGGTCCCGGTTCAGGCCGACCGACGCGATGCTGGCGCGTACGTCGGCCCGGTAGAGACCATCGGAGTCCCGGGCGAGCCGGGCCTGGGCGCGTACCTGCACGGTGTGGGCCTCGTCCGTGATGCCCGTGGCCGCCTCGACCGCCGCGTGGTGCAGGCAGGAGGCGAACGCGGCGGCGAGAAGCTGTTCCGGGGCGAGCCCGGTGCAGTGCGGCGCCAGCGGCGAGGCAAGGGGGGTCGACAGTTCCCCGTCGTCCGTATGCAGGTGACCTCCTTCGGCGGTGGCGGTGGCCTCGTGCACCCAGGAATCCGAATCCGGCATTGCGTACCCCCCGTGTGGCTCTGCGGCGGGCTACCCGGCGGGCCCGCCGTGAAACCCGAGACGACCGCTCGGAGCCGATCGCATCGCCGGAAAACGGTGCCGGACCGGTGCCGGACCGGGTAGGTTGCGCCGGATCGACCGTCAAACGCGGCAATCCGCCCAAACTGCCGTCCGTTCCGTCCGTCGCCTCGGGCCGTCAAGCCGACGTCAAGAACAGGGCGCGGGACGTAGTCGAAACGTCAGAACCCGCCGAATTCGCCCACCACACGGGCTTTCATGGTTCTGACGGCCGAGAACGGTCGTCTGGACGCGCGTGCTGGAGAGGACGTTCGGTGATCGACGTCGTGTTCGTGCTGCTGACGCTGGGGCTCTTCGCGGCCCTCGCCCTCGTCGCCCGGGCGGTGGAACGGCTGTGAACCCAGTCAACCTGATCGGCCTGGTCGTCGCGGCCGGGCTGGCCGTCTTTCTGCTGTTCGCACTCCTGTTCCCGGAGCGTTTCTAGATGAGTACGACGACCGCCGGCATCATCCTCATCGCCACCCTCGTGGCGGCCCTGGTGGCGGTGTACCGACCCTTCGGCAACTACATGTACCGGGTGGTGTCCGGCGACCGGCACTCCCGGGTGGAGCGCGTCGTCTACCGACTGATCGGTGTCGACGCCAAGGCGGAGCAGTCCTGGGGCACCTACGCGCGCAGCGTGCTGGCGTTCTCGCTGCTCTCACTGCTCTTCCTGTACGGGTTCCTGCGACTACAGGACAAGCTGTGGCTCTCCCTCGGGTTCGACCCGGTGACCGACCACATCGCCTGGAACACCGCGGTCAGCTTCGTGACCAACACCAACTGGCAGGCGTACTCGGGTGAGTCGACGATGGGCCACCTGGTGCAGATGGCCGGGCTGGCCGTCCAGAACTTCGTCTCCGCCTCGGTCGGCATCGCGGTCGCGGTGGCCCTGATCCGGGGCTTCGCCCGCAGCCGGTCCGAGCGACTGGGCAACTTCTGGGTCGACCTGGTCCGGATCACGCTGCGGATCCTGCTGCCTCTCGCGGTGCTCGGCGCGATCGTGCTGATGATCGGCGGGGTGGTGCAGAACCTCTCCGGCGGTACCGACGTCGGCACCGTGGCCGGCGGAGCCCAGACGATCACCGGCGGCCCGGTCGCCTCCCAGGAGGTGATCAAGGAACTCGGCACCAACGGCGGCGGCTTCTACAACGTCAACAGCGCGCATCCGTTCGAGAACCCGACCACCTGGACCAACTGGATCGAGATGTTCCTGATCCTGCTGATCCCGTTCAGCCTGCCCCGGGTCTTCGGCCGGATGGTCGGACAGAACCGCCAGGGGTACGCGATCGTCGCGGTGATGGCGATCCTCGCGATCGCCAGCGTGTCGTTGACAAACGTCTTCGAGTTGACCGGCGGTGGCACGGTGCCGCAGGCGATCGGCGCGGCGATGGAGGGCAAGGAGCTCCGGTTCGGGGTCTCCGACTCGTCGACCTTCGCCGCGGTCACCACGCTCACCTCGACCGGTGCGGTGAACTCGTTCCACGACTCGTTCACCCCGCTGGGCGGGATGATGCCGCTGGTCAACATGATGTTGGGCGAGGTGGCGCCGGGCGGTGTCGGCGCCGGCCTGTACGGCCTGCTGATCCTCGCCGTGATCACGGTCTTCGTGGCCGGACTGATGGTCGGGCGGACCCCGGAGTACCTGGGCAAGAAGATCGGCGCCCGGGAGATCAAGTTCGCTTCGCTGTACTTCCTGATCACCCCGATGCTGGCGCTGATCGGCACGGCCGCGGCGTTCGCCACCGGCAACAACGGCACGGCGTTGAACGTCGGACCACACGGCCTCTCCGAGGTGCTGTACGCCTTCACCTCGGCCAGCAACAACAACGGATCGGCGTTCGCCGGAATCACGGTGAACACGCCGTGGTGGGACACGGCGCTCGGGCTGTGCATGCTGCTCGGCCGGTTCCTGCCGATCATCTTCGTGCTCGGCCTGGCGGGCTCGCTCGCCCGGCAGAAACCCGTACCGGCCTCCGACGGCACGCTGCCGACGCACCGGCCGCTGTTCGTCGGGATGCTCGTCGGCGTGACGGTGGTCCTGGTGGCGCTGACCTTCCTGCCCGCGCTGGCACTCGGCCCGCTGGCCGAGGGGTTGTGAGCGCGGTGAGAGTCCTGAACGACATGGTGAGGAAAGGGAAAATGACTGTCAGCCCGGTGGTGCCCGCCCCCTCTGGTGGGCTGCCGTCCTCCGGATCCGCCGGTGGCGGCCGGGTCGGTGGTGGGCTGTTGGATCCCCGGCAACTGTTCCGTTCGCTGCCGGACGCGGCCCGCAAGTTGAACCCGGGAACGCTGTGGCGCAACCCGGTGATGCTGATCGTCGAGATCGGCGCGGTCTTCACCACGGTGCTGGCCATCGCCGACCCGTCCGGCTTCGCCTGGGCGATCACCATCTGGCTGTGGCTCACCGTGATCTTCGCGAACCTGGCGGAGGCGGTCGCCGAGGGCCGGGGCAAGGCGCAGGCGGCGACGCTGCGGCAGGCGAAACGGGACACCGTCGCGACCCGGCTGACCGGCTGGTCGCCCGGCGCCGCACCGAACGCCTACCGGGACGAGGCGGTCGCCGCGACCGAACTGCGGCACGGCGACGTCGTGCTGGTCGAGGCCGGGCAGATCATCCCGGGCGACGGCGACGTCGTCGAGGGGATCGCCAGCGTGGACGAGTCGGCCATCACCGGCGAGTCCGCCCCGGTGATCCGGGAGTCCGGCGGGGACCGCAGCGCGGTGACCGGCGGCACCAAGGTGCTCTCCGACCGGATCGTCGTGCGGATCACCCAGCAGCCGGGGCAGAGCTTCATCGACCGGATGATCGCCCTCGTGGAGGGCGCCAACCGGCAGAAGACCCCGAACGAGATCGCCCTGAACATCCTGCTCGCGGCGCTGACCGTCATCTTCCTGATGGCGGTCGTCACGCTCCAGCCGCTGGCGATCTTCTCCAAGGCGTTCCAGGCGGCGGCGCCCGACACCGCCGCGATCAACTCCGACGGCGTCACCGGGATCGTGCTCGTCTCGTTGCTGGTCTGCCTGATCCCGACCACGATCGGGGCGCTGCTCTCGGCGATCGGCATCGCCGGAATGGACCGGCTGGTGCAGCGCAACGTGCTGGCGATGAGCGGCCGGGCGGTCGAGGCCGCCGGGGACGTCAACACCCTGCTGCTGGACAAGACCGGCACGATCACCCTCGGCAACCGGCAGGCGGCGGAGTTCGTCCCGGTGGACGGCGTCACCGCCGAACAGCTCGCCGACGCGGCCCAGCTCTCCAGCCTGGCCGACGAGACCCCGGAGGGGCGCTCGGTGGTGGTGCTGGCGAAGAACGCGTACGGGCTGCGGGAGCGTGAGCCCGGCCTGATGCCGCACGCCACCTTCGTGCCGTTCACCGCGCAGACCCGGATGAGCGGGATCGACCTGACTCCCGACGCCACGGTCGACGGGGGAGCGGGCGGCCCGACCCGGCGGGTCCGCAAGGGTGCCGCCTCGGCGGTGATGAAATGGGTCCGGGACAACGGTGGACATCCGACCGAGCAGGTCGGGGACATCGTCGACGGGATCAGCGGCGGTGGCGGCACCCCGCTGGTGGTGGCCGAACACGTCGACGGCTCGCCGGCCCGGACGCTCGGGGTGATCCACCTCAAGGACGTGGTCAAGTCCGGCATGCGGGAGCGGTTCGACGAGATGCGCCGGATGGGCATCCGGACCGTGATGATCACCGGTGACAACCCGCGTACCGCCAGGGCGATCGCCGACGAGGCCGGGGTGGACGACTTCCTGGCCGAGGCCACCCCGGAGGACAAGCTCGCGCTGATCAAGCGGGAGCAGGAGGGCGGCCGGCTGGTCGCGATGACCGGTGACGGCACGAACGACGCGCCCGCACTGGCCCAGGCCGACGTCGGGGTGGCGATGAACACCGGCACCACCGCGGCCAAAGAGGCCGGCAACATGGTCGACCTCGACTCCGACCCGACCAAGCTGATCGAGATCGTCGAGATCGGCAAGCAGTTGCTGATCACCCGTGGCGCGTTGACGACCTTCTCGATCGCCAACGACATCGCCAAGTACTTCGCGATCATCCCGGCCATGTTCGCCGGGATCTACCCCAGCCTGGACACCCTCAACATCATGCGGCTGTCCAGTCCGGAGTCCGCGATCCTCTCGGCGGTGGTGTTCAACGCGATCATCATCGTGGTGCTGATCCCGCTCGCCCTGCGCGGCGTCCGGTACCGGCCGAGCAGCGCCAGCAAACTGCTGACCCGCAACCTGTGGGTCTACGGCCTCGGCGGCATCGTCGCCCCGTTCATCGGCATCAAAATCATCGATCTCATCATCTCGCTCATCCCAGGGATCTCGTGATGCGCCTACCTACCTGGCTCGCCCAACACCTGGCCGCGCTGCGGGCCGTACTGGTCTTCACCGCACTGCTCGGGCTGGCCTACCCACTGGTTCTGGTCGGGGTCGGCCAGCTACCCGGCCTCGCCGACCGGACCGAGGGTTCGCTGGTCCGCGACGCCGGCGGGACCCTCGTCGGCAGCCGGCTGATCGGCCAGCTCTTCACCGACGCGGACGGCAACCCCATCCCGCGCTACTTCCAGTCCCGCCCGTCGGCGGCCGGCGACGGCTACGACCCGACCTCCACCTCGGCCAGCAACCTCGGCCCGGAAAGCGTCGAGGACACCCTGCCGGTACCGGGCGCGCTCGACGCCGATGGCAATCCCGACGAGGGTACGCAGAGCCTGCTGACCCAGGTCTGCACCCGCAGCAGGGACGCCGGCGCCCTCGACGGCGTCGACGGGCGGCGCCCGTTCTGCACCCCGGAGGGGGTCGGCGCGGTGCTGCGGGTCTTCCACCGCGACGGCCTCACCGGGCCGGTGACCCGGGCGGTCAGCGTCAACCAGGCCTGCCCGGCCACCCCGTTCGTCGCCGACTTCGGTGGCGTGCCGGTGGAGTGCGCCAAGCCGGGCGAGGACTACTCGGGCGGCCTGGTCACCCCGGTCCGGGGCGACGCGCCGGACGAGCCCGCCGTGCCGGCCGACGCGGTCACCGCCAGCGGCAGCGGGCTCGACCCGAACATCAGCCCGTCGTACGCGAAGATCCAGGTGGCCCGGGTCGCCCGGGAGCGGGGTGCGTCCCCGGCCGATGTGAAGCGGCTGGTCGAGGAGCACACCAGCGGGCGTGGCCTCGGCTTCCTCGGCGAACCCCGGGTCAACGTGCTGGAACTCAACCTCGCCCTGGACCGCGCGCTGCCGGCGAGCGGCTGAGGACGCCACGGGCGGCCCCGGAAGATGAGGCAGGATCAACAGGTGGCACGCGGGCAACTGCGCATCTATCTCGGGGCCGCCCCTGGCGTCGGCAAGACGTACGCGATGCTGGAGGAGGCACACCGGCGGGCGGCGCGGGGTACGGACGTGGTCGTGGGTCTCGTCGAGACCCACGGCCGCCGGCACACCGCGGCCATGCTCGGCGACCTGCCCGTGCTGCCGCGCCGGACGATGCACTACCGGGACACCGACTTCACCGAGATGGACACCGACGCGGTGCTCGCCCGCCGGCCCGAGGTGGCGGTGGTGGACGAACTGGCCCACACCAACGTGCCCGGATCGCGAAACGCCAAGCGCTGGCAGGACATCCAGGAGTTGCTGGACGCCGGGATCGACGTGCTGTCGACGGTGAACGTGCAGCACCTGGAGTCGCTCAACGACGTCGTCGAGCAGATCACCGGTGTCACCCAGCGGGAGACCGTGCCGGACGGGGTGGTACGCGCCGCCGAGCAGGTCGAACTCGTCGACATGACGCCGGAGGCGCTGCGCCGGAGAATGGCGCACGGGAACATCTACCACCCGGACAAGGTCGACGCGGCTCTCGCCAACTACTTCCGGATCGGCAACCTCACCGCCCTGCGCGAACTCGCCCTGCTCTGGCTCGCCGACAAGGTCGAGGACCAGCTCGACCGCTACCGGGCCGACCAGGGCATCGCCACCGTGTGGGAGACCCGGGAACGGGTGGTGGTCGCGCTCACCGGCGGACCGGAGGGCGACACCCTGATCCGCCGGGCCGCCCGGGTCGCCGCCCGGAGCAAGGGCGCCGAACTGATGGCCGTGCACGTCGCCCGCAGCGACGGGCTCGTCGGTGCCGACCCGGCGGCACTGACCCGGCAGCGGGTGCTGGTGGAGCGGCTGGGCGGCACCTACCACCAGGCGGTCGGCGCCGACATCCCGGCGGCACTGCTCGACTTCGCCCGGGGCGTCAACGCCACCCAGATCGTGCTCGGAGCCAGCCGTCGGGGCCGGTTCGCCCGGATCATGTCCCGGGGGGTCGGAGCCACCACCGCCGCGCTCTCCGGCCCGATCGACGTACACCTGGTGACGCACGAGCAGGCCGGGATCGGCCGCCGGTTCGGGACCGCTCCGGCGGCACTGTCGGCACGGCGCCGGCTGATCGGCCTCGGCCTGACGGTGGCCGGCATACCGCTGCTGACGTACCTGCTCCGGCTGCTCGCCGACGAGCTGTCGCTCACCAGCGACCTGCTGCTCTTCCTCGGCGCGGTGGTCGGGGTGGCGCTGGTCGGTGGGTGGTGGCCGGCCCTGCTCGCCGCCGTACTCAGCTCGGTTCTGATCAACTTCTTCTTCACCCCGCCGCTGCGGCAGTTCACCATCGCCGAGACCGAGAACCTGCTGGCGCTGGTGGTGTTCCTACTGGTCGCGGCGGCGGTCAGCGGGGTGGTGGACCTGGCCGCCCGGCGTACCCGCCAGGCGGCCCGGGCGAGCGCCGAGGCGCAACTGCTCGCCGCGGTCGCCGGCAGTGTGCTGCGCGGGGCCCGGCCGTTGACGGCGCTGCTGGAACGTCTGCTGAAGACGTTCGGGCTGACGACGGTCAGCCTGCTGG
This sequence comes from Plantactinospora alkalitolerans, assembly GCF_015690345.1. GTDB lineage: Bacteria > Actinomycetota > Actinomycetes > Mycobacteriales > Micromonosporaceae > Plantactinospora > Plantactinospora alkalitolerans. The sequence goes on from NZ_JADPUN010000045.1 coordinate 12,815, forward strand.
AGCGGCTGCCGGGTACGCCGGACCGCCCCGACCAGCAGCACGACCCGCGCGCCTGGCGGGTCGCCGCCAACGTCGGTGCGGAACCGTGCGCCACCCCGGCCGCCGGGGACGCCGAGGTACGCCTCGACGACGAGCTGACCCTGGTGCTGCGTGGACGGGTGCTGCCGGCGGCCGACCGGCGGATCGTGGAGGCGTTCGCCGCCCAGGCGGCCGTCGCGCTACGGCAGGAGCGGCTGGCCGAGGAGGCCGCCGCCGCCAAGCCGATCGCCGAGGCGGACCGGCTGCGTACCGCACTGCTCGCCGCGGTCAGCCACGACCTGCGTACCCCGCTCGCCTCGGCCAAGGCGGCGGTGACCAGCCTGCGTAGCGCGGACGTCGAGTTCGACGAGGCGGACCAGGCGGAGCTGCTGGCCACCGCCGACGAGTCCCTGGACCGACTCGGCCGGCTGGTGGCGAATCTGCTGGACATGAGCCGCCTCCAGGCCGGCGCGCTGGGCCTGCGGCCGGCGTCGCTCGGTCTGGAGGACGTGGTGCCGTCGGCCCTCGACGAGTTGGGCGAAGCGGCCGAACGGGTCCGGGTCAGCCTGCCCGCGGACCTGCCGGCGGTCCGGACCGATCCGGGCCTGCTGGAGCGGGTACTGGTGAACCTCGTCGCCAACGCACTACGGTTCAGCCCGCCGGAACAGCCACCCGCGATCAGCGCCAGCGAGCACGGCGGGTTCGTCGAACTGAGGGTCACCGACCGGGGCCCCGGCCTGCCGCGCGACCAGTGGGAGCGGGCGTTTCTGCCGTTCCAGCGGCAGGGCGACCGGGACAATCATGCCGGGGTCGGTCTAGGCCTGGCGCTGTCCCGAGGGCTGGCCGAGGCGATGGGCGGCAGCCTGGAACCGGAGGAGACCCCGGGCGGCGGACTGACCATGGTGCTGCGGCTCCCCGTGGCGGACGAGAGGGGTGCCGGGTGACCCGGGTACTGGTGGTGGACGACGAACCGCAGATCCTCCGGGCGCTGCGGATCAACCTGCGGGCCCGGCGGTACGACGTGGAGGTCGCCGGGGACGGTGCCGCCGCGCTCCGGTTGGCGGCCAGCCACCGGCCCGACATCGTGGTGCTCGACCTCGGCCTGCCGGACATGGACGGGGTCCAGGTGATCCGGGGGCTGCGCGGCTGGACCAACGTGCCGATCATCGTGCTCTCCGGGCGGGCCGGCAGCCAGGACAAGGTCGCCGCGCTGGACGCGGGCGCCGACGACTACGTGACCAAGCCGTTCGGGGTGGACGAGTTGCTGGCCCGGGTCCGGGCGGTGACCCGCCGGGCGGCCGGGGCCGGTGAGGAGGTGCCGGCGGTCGGGATCGGCCGGCACACCGTGGACCTGGCCGCGCACGCGGTCCGGACCGGCGACGGCGACGAGGTCCGGCTCACCCCTACCGAATGGCACCTGCTGGAGATCCTGGTACGCAACCCGGGGCGACTGGTCAGCCAGCGCCAACTGTTGCAGGAGGTGTGGGGTCCGCAGTACCAGTCCGAGACGAACTACCTGCGCCAGTACCTGGCACAGCTGCGCCGGAAGCTGGAGGACGACCCGGCCCGGCCCCGTCACCTGCTGACCGAGCCGGGGATGGGCTACCGCTTCCAACCGTGACCGGAGCGGCTGCGCGTGGAGGGACGCGGTTGGGGGAGTCGTGGCCCATCATCGGTACGCGTGTGCGGCGAGGACAGGCGAGGACACCCGCGATGACGGTCGACCGGGGTCGGCTCCAACACGTCGCGTAGGGCAGGATGTACCGGTGATTTTGTTGGTTCCCGCGAACCCTCTACGGCCGCGTCACCCAGACGAGCACTTCGCGGCGGAGGCACAGGCCGCACGTGCTGCCGGGCTCGATGTGGCGGTGGTCGACCACGACGCGTTGGCAGGGGGCGGAGATGCGCGCCGGGCGGTCGCAACCGTTTCCGGCAGCGGTATGGCCGTGTACCGCGGCTGGATGCTGCGTAGCGAGCAGTACGCCACGTTCGCCGAGATGCTCGCCGAGCGCGGTGTGGTGTTGAGGACTGATGGTGAGCAGTACCGGCGGGCACATGAGTTGCCTGGGTGGTATTCCGCTCTGGCTGCGGTCACCCCGCCGTCGGTCTGGACCACGGGCGCGGAGCGGGCCGACTTCGACCGCGCGCGTGTCGAGCTGGGCGCGGGACCGGCGGTGCTGCGTGACTACAGCAAGTCGATGAAGCACTACTGGGACGAGGCCGCGTTCATCCCCGACCTCGAGGACGGCGCGGCTGCGTGGAGCGTGGCGCGCCGGTTCCTGGAGCTGCGCGACGACGACTTCGTGGGCGGATTCGTGCTGCGGCGCTTCGAGCGGTTCGCCTCCGCCGAGGTACGCACATGGTGGGTCGACGGCGCATGTGTCCTGATCGGACCCCATCCTGACAGCCCGAACGATTCTGCGCAGGTCGAAATCGATCTGGCCCCGATCGCACCGTTGATCGCCGGGCTCGGCCTGCCCTTCGTCACCGTGGACCTCGCTCTCCGCACGGACGGCGTATGGCGGGTCGTCGAACTCGGCGACGGGCAGGTCAGCGACCGACCAACCACCATCGAACCGCAAGCGATGATCGAGGCACTGCTCGTGCGGGCCCGCTGATCGGCAACACCGTCTGCTGGGCTCGCTCGTGGCGAGAAAGATCGCCCCGGCAAGCCCGGGTGGTGAAGGCGGTGGACCGCGACCAGCTCTGCGCCCTGGCGATCGTCACGGGCCCCTGGTGCTGCAGCCACCGCACAGCGGTTAGCCTGCCGTCATGGCGAGCGCCGAACTGGATGAGCTTATCGTCGTGGACTCCGACGCGCTGCGGGCCTGGTTGTCGGCCAACCACGCGACGTCGCCCGGCGTCTGGCTCGCCCTGACCAAGAAGGGCGGCACGGTCACGACGCTGACCTGGCAGCAGGCGGTAGACGAGGGCCTGTGCTTCGGCTGGATCGACGGGCAGGCCCGTAAGCGGGATCAGGAGACCTCCTGGATCCGGTTCACTCCTCGCCGGCCCCGCAGTTCCTGGTCACAACGCAACGTCACCCACGTGGGCCGGCTGGAGGCGCAGGGGCGAATGCAGCCCTCGGGCCGCGCAGTGGTGGAAGCCGCGAAGGCGGACGGGCGGTGGGCGGCCGCCTACGCCCCGCCGTCGGAAGCCGAGGTGCCGGCCGACCTCCTGGCCGCCATTGCCGCCGACCCCGCCGCTCAGGCCATGTTCGACGTGCTGACCAGAACCAACCGGTTCGCTCTCATCCACCGCGTCAATGCCGTCAAACGGGCGCAGACCCGTGAGCGGAAAATCGGCGAGTTCGTCGCCATGCTGGCCCGCCACGAAACCACCTACCCGCAGAAGGCCAGGCCTCCAACCTGAGTAGCCGAGCCGAGTGCGGTCACTGCCTACCCGACGCAACGCAACCTGCGCGCACGGCATCAGGCATCCTGAGCGTTGTGAGCGATGGGTACATTCGGGCCTTCGCCTGCTCGGGGATGGTGGAGTCGTTACGGCGTCCGCACCTTGTCCGCACTTCGAGGCCGGGGTTCGCCATCGACAGCGGTGCAGATCCCATAGACGCGGGCGTAGTTCGTCCAGCCGTTGACGCGTCCCCGGTTGTTGCTGATCTGTACGCGGCCGGCTCTGCTGTTGACTGCGGAAACGAGATGTAGGTAGGTGGTTCCCGCGACCCGTACCAGGACGATGTCTCCGACCTCCAGTTTGGTCGGGTCGACCGGAGCAACGGTCACCAGTTGACGGCTACGGATCAGCGGGACCATGGAGGACCCGCTCGGGCGGAACTGGACCACGCGCCCTTGAGCAACTCCTGCGGCGTGCGTGTCAAGAGCTCCCATCGAGCTGAGCATCCGGCAGACGTCGACGCCAGCGCTACTGAATTTCTCCGGGTTGCTCAGCCTGCGCCCGACTGGAGTGCCTGCTTCTCGGCTACGACAGCGTCCCCGGCGTGGCTCGGCGAGCCACACCGGGGTCCGGCGACCGTCGGTACGGACTACAGGTGGTAGCCCAGGTTCAAGGCCAACGTGGCCACCGCCGTGGAGAAGAACACGGCCCATCCCACGAGCTGGCGGGAACCCACCCGCAGGTGGGCGATGAGCGCGCCCACGAAGTAGAGCACGAGGCCAGCGGCGGCGAGGGTGCCCAGCAGCGGCACGGCGAACCCGACCAGGAGCCCCAACGAGCCCGCCGCCAGCAAGACACCCAGCACCGGTACCCAGGACCGTGGTATGCGCTTCATGTCCGCCTGAGCCTTCGGGTACTCGTGACCGATCAGATAGGTGACCGCGGCGAAGCCGTTGAAGACCGAGGCGATGATGGTGACCGTGACATAAGCGGCGAACACAAGCCCTCCCGGACAGCGTTTGTAGCGTTTGGATGAGGGACGAGATGGGGCGGTGGATTGTGACAGGGGGGAGGTGCGGTCAGCTCGTCACCCGAGCGGGACCAGACCGATGGTCCAGTCGCGCGTGCGGTGACAGGTTTGTGCAGCGGGTGCGTGCCGGGCTCGGGTGGCAACGGGCCGTCAGCGCGCGTGCTCGGTCGCCGCGACGGCGTGCTCGGCGGCTCGGCTGACCTTTTCCCAGCCCGCCCAGGTGTCCATCCGTCGGCGGGAGATGTCGAATGCCAGGTCGTACACCATGTTGCCGAGCAGGAGCCGCAGCGGCGGGTCGTCGCTGTCGACCAGTTGCAGCAGCGCCTCGGCGGCCAGCCGGGGCTCGCTGTCGATCGAACCTTCCGCCCACTGTCGCTCCAGTTCGGCACGCAGCGGCGCGTACGCCTCCAACGGGGTGGTGGCGGTCATGCTGGTGTACAGGTCGGTCCAGTATCCGCCGGGCTGCACGATGCTGACCTTGATGTCGAAGGCCGCAGCCTCCATCGCCAGGGCCTCGCTCATGCCTTCCAGGGCGAACTTGCTCGCGCTGTACATGCCGGTGCTCGGAAAGCCGCCGAGCGCGGCGATGCTGGAGATCTGCACGATGTGACCGGACCGTTGGGCCCGCAGGTGCGGCAGCACGGCCTGGCTTACCCACAGCGCGCCGAAGAGGTTGACCTCGAACTGGGCTCGCGCCTCGGCCTCGGTGAATTCTTCGATCATGCCCATCGACATGGTGCCGGCGTTGTTGACGGCGATGTCGAGCCGGCCGAAGTGCTCGACCGCGGTGGTCACGGCGGCGATGACCGCCGGCCGGTCGGTCACGTCGAGGGTCAGGGGCAGCAGTCGGTCACCGTGCCGCACGTCGAAGTCGTCCTGGGTGATGGTCCGGGCCGCGGCGGCCACCCGGTCACCGCGTTCGAGCGCGGCCTCGGCGAATGCACGGCCCAGTCCGCGACTGGCGCCGGTGATGAACCAGGTACGCGGGGCGGCGTTGGGAGAGGTGGGCATGTGGAGCTCCGTTTCACTGATGTGAGACGAGACGGTCCGTCTCGCTGCGGAAAGGAGATTAGATCACCGCAGCGGCGGCGTCAAGACGAGACGGTCCGTCTCGTTGGTGGTACGATGATCGCCCATGACGCCCAACACGGCTCGCCGGAAAGAGACCTCGCGACGCGCCATCCTCACGGCGGCGTTCGACCTGTCGCAGGAGGTCGAATACGCAAAACTCAGCATCGAGGGCATCGCCGCGCGCGCCGGCGTCGGCAAACAGACCATCTACCGCTGGTGGCCGTCCAAGGGTGCGGTCCTCTTCGACGCCTTCCTCATGCTCAGCGAGGGCGCCGAGGGGGAGCAGCCGGCGCTGCCGGACACCGGCGACCTGGAGGCGGACCTGACCGCAGTGCTTCGGGCCACCGTCGCGGAGCTGAACGATCCCCGGTACGAGCAACCGATGCGCGCGCTGGCCACCGAGATCGCGCACGACCCCGAGCTGGCGGCGGCCTACGCCGAACGGTTGGACGGGCCGTTGAAGGAGGCCAAGCGGCAGCGCTTGCGCAGCGCCCAGCGGGCGGGACAACTCGCCGAGGGCCTCGACCTCGACGTTGCGGTGGACCTGATCTGGGGACCCGTCCTCAACCGATGGCTCCAACGCGGTGCGCCACTCACCACCGAGTACACCGACCTCGTCGTCACCACCGCCCTCAACGGCTTGCGCTCCCGTGCAACCACCGAGACAGCGGGGTGAGCAGCAGGCTCCGTTGGTCTTCACCGGCCCGGGCCAGGTGGCCGAACCTCCGATAGCTCAGTGCCGCCGGTTGGCTTCGGGACGTTAGCATCGCGGCGGACAGGCATCCGACCGAGAGGGCGCGGTGGCCGTGGAACTGCTTGAGACGATCATGCCGCCGATCCTGGCCGCGATCGGCGCGTACGGGCGCAAGGTGCTCACCGCCACCGAGGACGGGGCCGCCAACGCAACCGTCCACCTCGGGCAGCGGCTGCTGCACCGGCTGCGCCGTGGCCGTGCCGTCGTGGAACCGGCGGACGCCGACGCTGGTTCGGGCGCCGGTGCCGCCTTGGACGAGGCGGTCGTGGATGTCGCCGAGCACGCGGGAGATGCTGACTTCCGGGGTGCGCTGCGGGCCCGGGTCCGCAAGTTCCTGGAAGACGACGCGGACCTGGCGTCGGATCTTGCCGCGCTGCTCGACGCTGCCGGGGTGCGGGCCTCCGGCGCCGGGGCGGTCGCCGTGCAGCAGAACTCGGGGATCATCTCTACCGGAGATGGTGCGACCAATACGATCAACCGGGGTTGAGCCGCCCTCATGGCCGAGCGTGAGGTGCGGGTCGAGTACAACGAGGGGATCGTCTCCACCGGCCCGTACGCGATCAACACCATCAACCAGATCGTCAAGCCACCGCCGCAGATCAGACCCGCCGCCGAGGTCGAGGCGCCCGCCGGGCTGGTCAGGCTCCGGCAGGCGGGCAGCACGCAGACGCTGTTCGTCGGCAGGTCCGCCGAGCTCGCCGCGCTGACCGATGCGCTCGAGCACGGCCACGGCGGCATCACGCAAGCCATCACCGGGCTCGGTGGCATCGGCAAGTCGACGCTGGCCGAGCGGTACGTGCTGACTCGACGCGACCGGTACAACCCGATCTGGTGGCTGGCCGCGGACAGCCCGGGCCGGCTGGAGGCCGGGCTCGCCGCCCTGGCCCGGCGGCTGCATCCCGAGCTCGGCGGCCACCCGGAGCTCACCGCGGTTCAATGGTGCCTGACCTGGCTCGACACCCACGACGGCTGGCTGCTCGTACTCGACAACGTCAGCCGCCCGGCGGAGGTGGCCGAGCTCGTCGGCAGCCACACTCGGGGCCGGTTTCTTGTCACCAGCCGGCAGACCGGTGGCTGGGCCGGCCTTGCCGTGCCCACCCGCCTCGATGTCCTTCCCCCCGCGCAGGCACGCGAGCTGCTCGGCAGGCTGGTGGCCGACGAGCGCCTGCTCGACGGCGCCGACGAACTGTGCGCCGCGCTGGACGGGCTGCCGCTGGCGGTCGAGTTGGCCGGCGGGTACCTCGCACAGAACGGTGTCACGGCCGGCGCCTACCTCGACCGCCTGACCCGTTCCGCCGACGCCTGGTCCTGGGTGCCGACCGGCGGCGACCCGCAGCGCACCGTCGGCCGGGTCTGGCAGGTCACCTTCGACCGCATCGCTGTCGAGCACGGGCCAGAACCCGGGATGCTTCTGCGAGCCCTGGCCTGGTACGCGGCCGACGGCGTCCCGTTGACCCTGCTCGGCCATGCGCTGCCGTCCGAGGGGCCCGCACCGGTCTGGGAGTCCGAGGTGGACGAGCAGGTGCGGGCAGCGGTCGACGAGGCGGTCGGTCGGCTCGCCGCCTATGGACTGGTCACCCGGGACAGGGACACCGTCGCGGTGCACCGCCTCGTCCAGGCGGTGAACCGCACCGCCGGCCCCGACGGTTTCCGCGCCGCCGGCGCGGCTCTGGAAGCGGCGTGGGCCCTGTGCGAGAGTTCGGCCGAGCAGGAGCGGCTCGCCCCGCATCTGGAGGTCGCGATCGGACATGTGGTGCTCCTGTCGAGCCAGCCGGACGCTCTCGCGTTGGCCAGCCGCCTCGCCGACCTGCTCGTCGACCTCGAGGGCAGTCGGGTGCGGGCGGTCGGGCAACTCGCCGCGATCCTTGGCAGGCAGCACCGGCTGCTCGGTCCCGGCCATGCGGACGTGTTCTACACCCGGACCGCGCATGCGCGCGGCGACCGCCGCCCCGACGCTCTGGGGCCGGACGTCGAGAAGCTCGAGGCTGTCGCCGCCGACGCGAAGAAGGCGACCGGCCGCCGGAGCGCGGCGACCGTGCACGCCCAAACGCATGCTGCCCTCGCCTACGCCGCTCGCGGGGCGGACACGAGGGCGCGGCGTCTGATCCGGCGCAGCCTTTCGGACGCATCGAAGGAGTTCGGGCCGGACCACCGGCTCACGATCACGCTCCGGTTCCACCTCAAAGGACTGTACGAGGCCGACGTCCGCTGGGCATATGGCAAACGCCTGTTCCGGTTGCGGACGTTCCGCAGTTTCCTGGCCGCCGCGCTGCACCACGAGGCGCTTCTCGCGAGCGTCGAGCGGGTCTACGGCCGTGGCCACCCGGTTGTGCTCGACCTCCGCTACGAGTTCGGCCGCTTCCACGACCAGTACGGGAACGAGGAGCGGGCCGCGGCGCTGTACACCGAGGTGCTGGCCTGGCTGGACGTGCAGGGGCGATCGGACCTGCCCTACACGCGGACGGTACGGGCGACGCTGGCCCGTCTGTACCTGTACAGCCGACACCCGGAACGGGCGGTGCCGCTTTACGAGCAGCTCGCCGCCGCCCCCGACCTGCCGCACCGGGACCTGCTGGAAGTACTTGAGCACCTGGGCCGATTGCAGGTCGCCGGAGGCGACGTCAACGCCGCGGCGGCAACCTTCGAGCGCATCATCGCCGCGCGGGAGGACCATGACGGGCCGGACGCCGCTACCACGCTGTTCTTCCTTCAGTGCGTTGCCGAAGAGTTCAGGGACGCCGGCCGCCCGGCGCTGGCCGAGCCGTGGTACGAGCGCCTCGCCGCGGCTCGCCAGCGTACCGGCTCGGCTCCGCGCTAGGTGTCGGCCGCCGCAATCACCGTCGCCTACCCACGTGCCCTCGGGTGCACGTGTCCGTTCAGGGTTGCAGGGAGCTCAGGGTTGCAGGGGTGTGGAGCGAGGGCGAACGGTCCGATGCGTGATCCGCCAGCCTTCCTGTCCCCGCTCGATGGTGTCCTCGTAGGTGACGCTGCCGATCGATCCATCGGTCAGAACGCCGAACCCCTTGGACAACGCGCGGACCACGCCGTCCGCTGTCTCGCCGAGCACGACGTTGGTGACGTGGTGGGCGACGGGATTCGCCTCGCCCAGGGCGAGCGCGGCTTCGTGGGCGCCGGCCAGCCCTTCGAGGACACCACCGCCGAGGGCGGTCACGTCGTACGTGACGTCCTCTGTGAAGACGGCGAACAGCCTCTCGAAGTCGCCACTGTCGATCAGGTGGCCATGCAGATTGATGAGGTCCGTGATCGCGAACCGGTCCGCTGCGGTAAGGGGCATGTGTGATCCTTCCCGATCTAAATGGGGGGTTCCCCGTTTTCTCTGCGGTAGAGTAAGTGGGGATGTCCCCGAATAGCAAGCGCGGTCCTCGCTCCGACGCCCTGCGCAATGCCACGGTCCTGCTCGACGCCGCCCGTCAGCTGGTGGAAGAGGTGGGTAACGAGATCACGCTCGACGAGGTTGCCCGGCGTGCCGGCGTCGGTAACGCGACGCTGTACCGACATTTCCCCACCCGTGAGGACCTCCTCGCCGCCGTCTACGCCGACGAGGTGGCGAATCTGTGCCGCCACGGTGCGCAGCTCCTCGGCGCGCCGTCACCGCTGGATGCACTCTTCAGCTGGCTCGACGAGTTCGTGGTCCACGTGGCGACGAAGCGCCCGCTGGCCCTGGCGGCGACCGAAGGACCGGGCGGGCGCCGCGGCCATCGGTTCGAAACGTGGCACTCATCGATCACCGCGACCGCCACGGACCTGGTACACCGCGCCCAACCGGCCCTGCGTCCCGGGCTCACCGCCGCCGACGTGTTGGCGCTGGCCAGCGGCGCGGCGCTGACCACCGACACTGCGCAGGCACGTCGTCTGGTCGGGTTCCTGCGCACCGGTCTGGCGGCTCCGACGGGCAGTGCGGAGCGGGATGACCAGGGGTTCGGCTCATGAACGGCGGACTGCACCCGATGCCCCCGATGCCGTGACATCGCCGCCGATCTGATCGGGCGCCGCCGTGCCGGCTCCCCGCCTGCCGCGCGTCCGCACCACCAGGGCCAGCCCGACCAGTACGACCGCGCCGGCCACGATCTCGGTGAGGGTGATCGGCTCGTTCAGCAGCAGCCCGGCCGCGGCGAGCCCGAAGATCGGCACCAGCAGGCTGAACGGGGCCACCCGGGCCACGGAGTAGATGCCGATGAGCCGGTTCCAGATGCCCCAGCCGACCAAGGTCGAAAGATAGCCGACATAGCCGACGGCCAGCACGGCGGTCCAGGACATCCCGGCGATCGTGTCGAACACCGCCCGGGGCCCGTCGACCACACCGGCGAGGCCGAGCAGCGGGATCGGCGGTACCAGGCTCGACCAGACCAGCAGCGACAGTGGTCGGGTCTCGCCGCTGGCCCGGACCACCACGTTCGCCACCGCCCAACTGCCAGCGGCGGCGAGGGTGAGCGCGAAGCCGATGGCGGTGGCGTGGCCACCGGCGCCGACCGCGAGCAGCGCGATCCCGGCCGAGCCGGTGAGCACCCCGGCGAGCTGCGTGCCGCTCGGGCGTTCGCCGAGGAGGGCGGTGGCGAGCACCACCGAGACCAGCGCCTGGGTCTGCAGCACCAGCGAGGCGAGCCCGGGTGGCATTCCGGCGTCGATGGCGACGAACAGGGCGCCGAACTTGAACACGCCGAGGACCAGGCCGTAGCCGAGCACGTACCGGAGCCGGGCCGTCGGACGCGGGACCAGGAAGACCAGCGGCAGTGCGGCGGCCACGAACCGCAGCGCGGTCAGCACCAGCGGCGGCAGGTCCCGGAGGCCGATCTCGATGACGACGAAGTTGACCCCCCAGAGGGCGGCGACGAGGACAGCCTGCATCCGGTGCGGAAATCTCATGCCGTAACCGTGCCAACCTGTTGGTTTAAGGTCTAGTTCAAGGTTCTTAAGTGCTCGTGTAGATTCACTACATGGATTTGGATGTCCGCCGGTTACGGGTGCTCCACGAGGTGGCCCTGCGCGGCGGGGTGACCGCCGCCGCGGCGGCCCTGCACGTGACCCCTTCGGCGGTCTCCCAGCAACTCGGCCAACTCGCCCGGGAGGCCGGTCATCCGCTGGTCGAGCGTTCCGGCCGGGGCGTCGTGCTCACCACCGCCGGGCAGATCCTGGCCCTGCACGCGGAGCGGATCCTCGGCGCCGTCGAGCAGGCGGTGACCGGACTGGCCGTGGCACACCGGCAGGTCGCCGGGACCGTCCGGGTCGGTGCCTTCCCGTCCGCGGCCGGCGCACTGGTGGTTCCGGCTGCGGCCCGGGCGATGGCCGCCCACCCGGGGCTCGACGTGCGGGTGGTCGAGGCCGAGGACGATCAGAGCCGGCTGGACCTGCGGTCCGCCACGCTCGACATCGTGGTGCTCCAGGAGTACGACCACGTGCCCGGCACCACCACCGCCGAGCTGGACCGGTACCCGATCGCCACCGACCCGATGCACCTGATCACCCCGGTCGGCTGGGGGCGCGACTCGGGGCGGCTCGCCGACCTCGCCGACGTGCCATGGGTGGCCAGCGCCGCGCACACCCCGTGTGGACGGTCGACCCTGCGTGCCTGCCATCTGGCCGGCTTCGAGCCCGACATCCGGCATCGGGCGATCGACTTCGCCCTCACCCTGGACATGGTGGCGGCCGGGCTCGGTGCCGCACTGGTGCCCGGGATGGCACTACGCCACGTACCGCCCCGGGTGCTCGTACGGCCACTGGCGAAACCGGTGACCGGTCGACGGATCTTCGCGGTCACCCGTCCCCGGGGTGCCGGACCGACCCATCCGGCGATCGCCGCCGTGCTGACCGAGTTGGCCGGACCGGACCTCGACCCCGCCCAGACGTCCCGGCCAGAGAGCCTGGAACTGCTCAGCGCCGACCGCTGAACCGCTGGCCGGCGATCTCGATCCGTTCGATCTCGGCCCGGAAGAAGCCGGTGATCTCGGCGCACCGGCCGAGGTTGGTCGGTCCGCCCTCCCGGCGGGGCAGGTCGGGGTACGGGCTGCCGATCACGAAGATGTTCTCGTCGTTGTACTGGTTGGCCGGCGCCGTGTAGTTGAACGAGCCCGCGATCACCACCGCCTCGTCGACCACCATCAGCTTGTGGTGCAGCTTGCCGAAGGCGGGGGAGCGGATCGGGGCGTACAGGGAGATGTTGAAGCGGTTGAGTTCGTGCGTCGCCGCCCACTTCTGGACGCCCTGCCCCGGGTCCACCGCCCCGGTCACGGTACGTCCGGCGGCGGCCAGCGCGATCATCGCGTCGTCGATCCCGGACGATCCGGAGAAGGTGAAGATGGCGAAGTCCACCCGGGCGGTGGCCTTCAGCATCTGCTTCATGATCTCCAGCTCCGGGGTGTGGTCCGGCGCGAACAGCACCTTCACCGGTACACCCCCGACGCTGTACGCGTTCGGCACCCGGCCGTGTTCGCCCCGCCCGAACCGACCCTGCCGGATCCGGCCGAACTCGTCGGCGTACTCCTTGCAGATCCGGGCGTCGTGGAACACCACGACGTGGTTCAGGTTGCGGTGACAGTCGGTGCCGGTGAAGTTCGCCGACCCGGACAGCACCGCCGCCCGGGCCCCGGCCCGCTGCCGGTAGTCGCGGACCGCGAACTTCTGATGGAAGATCGCCGGGTTGTAGTCGGCCTTGACGTCGACGTTGCAGCGCAGGAGGGCGGCCACGATCCGCCGGTTGGGCTCCAGGCTGCGGGTGCCCGGCTCGGGCTCCCACTGGATCCGGTGCCGCGCATCGGCCTCCGGTTCGCCCGCGCGGGTGGTCACCCGGGGCAGCTTCGCGGTCCGCAGGTAGTCCTGCTCCAGCACCATCCGCACGTCCACGCCCCGGAACCGGGCATCCAGAATGGCCTGGGCGATCGGCTCGGAGTCGAGTTCCTGCACGGCGATGTCCAGGCTCTCCCGGGCGCCACCGATGAAGTCGACCACGACCTGCTCGAGGTCGTCGGCCGCACCAAGCTCCCGGGGCCCGACGAACGCCTCGATCTTGTTGCCGGCGAAGCTCGCCATGCTGGACAGGGTCGCACCTCGGGCCCCGGCAGAATGTCGAGTTGGCTACATCCCGAACAGCTCCCGCGCAGTCGTGTCCGTTCGGCTGGCAGACTGGTGGCCGTGTATCGGGAGCGGATGTCCGGGCTGGCCGGTGCCACGGTCTGGACGGTCACCCGGGCGGCCGGTACGGGGCCGGGACGAATCCTGCCGGACGGCTGCACGGACCTGATCTGGTCCAGCCGGCGCGGCCTTCTGGTGGCTGGGCCGGACACGGTGGCGAAGTTCGCGGACGGCCGGGAGGGGGCGCGGTACGTGGGGCTGCGGTTCCCGCCGGGCACCGGGCCGGCGGTCTTCGGCGTGCCCGCGCACGAACTGCGGGACCAGCGGGTTGCGCTGGCGGACCTCTGGTCCGGGGCGGTGGTGGCGGAGCTGACCGAGCGGATGGCGTTGTCCGACCGGCCGGGCCGGCTGCTGGAGTCGGTGGCGTCCGAGCGGCTGGCGGCCACCGGCGGCCCGGATCCGCTCGCCGCGAACGTGGTCGCCGGGTTGTTCGCCGGCCGGGACGTCGCCGACGCCGCCGCCGCGCTCGGTCTCGGCACCCGGCAACTGCACCGGCGCAGCCTGGCGCTGTTCGGCTACGGCCCGAAGACGTTGGCCCGGATCCTGCGGATGCGTCGGGCGCTGGCGCTCGCCCGGGCCGGTACGCCGGCCGCCGAGGTCGCCGTCCGGACCGGGTACGCCGACCAGGCGCACCTGTCCCGTGAGGTCAAGAGCCTGGCCGGCGTCCCGTTGCGCGGTCTGGTCGGCCGACCGGGATAGCTGGCCCCCCCACCCGGGTCGGCCGGGTTATCCGGGTTGACCGGACTGCTCGGATCGACCGGGCTGCTCGGCCAGCGGAGCGAAGAGGTCCACGCCGTTGCCGTCCGGATCGTGCAGGGCCGCGTACCGCTGGCCCCAGAACGCGTCCCACGGCTTGAGATGCCCGTCGTACCCGGCCTCGGTCAGCGCCGCGTACGTGGCGTCGACCTCGGCCGGGTCGGCGCAGCGGAACGCGAGGCTGGTTCGGCCGGGCCCGGTGGAATGGGTGTAGCCCGGGTCGAACGACTGGATCGTCGCGATCGTGTCGAAGGCCAGCCGGAGGCCGCCGGGCAGCGTGCACTCCACATGCGGCTCCGCGTCCGCCCCGGCCGGGATCTCCAGTCCGAGCCGCCGGTAGAAGGCGAGCGAGCGGGCCATGTCGGCGACGACCAGTCCGAAGACGTCAAATCTCGGTGTCATTCGGCCAGCGTAGGTAGCGGTCGCGGCGGCCGTCTTGAAGGAATCGGACCTGACCGGTCAGCGTCGCAGGTGCCCATGCGATTGGCCGATCATCGGCGTACGGTGTACTTAACGGCACCTGAACCCCCGCTTTCGCCGATTGACTGGCGGAGTACGGGGTTCTGACGTGTCGTGTGGCGTACGGTCCGGCGGTCGGTGTGTGCGGCTGGACACGGCGCTCTTTTTTCGGGCGCGGGGGCAGAGAGAAGGGAGGAGGCCGGTGATGAAGGACCTGGCCTACCTGGATGCGGGATCTGGCAGCCTCATCGTGCAGGCGGTGGTCGGTGGTGTGGCAGGTGTCGCGGTGGCGGCGAAACTCTACTGGCGCAGACTGACCAGCCGCTTCCGTAAGCAGCCCTCCGAGCAGGACTGAGGGCGGTCCACAACCGATGGTTCCACCGTCTTCCGCTCCGGCAACGTCCACCACCCCCGAAACCGATCTTCGGCCCGATCCCGGCTCCTTCCGCGATCCGGCCAACCGCGTCCTCCACGCCGACGGGCAGATCCTGCGCGGGCTCGGCCCACGGGCCGCCGAGGACTGGCAGGCACTTGTCGGGACCGAGTTCTTCCCCCGGCTGATCGCCGAGGGCAAGATCTGCGGCACCGAGGCCCTGGAGCCACAGGCCGTCCCGGCGAGCCAGGCCGGACAGTGGAGCACCGTGCTCCGGCACGAGCGCATCCCGTTCGTGTCGTACCCGTACGAGTGGTCGTTCGCGATGTTGCGTGACGCCGCGCTCCTGCACCTGGAGATCCTCCGTACGGCCGTACCGGCCGGCTTCACCACCAAGGACGGCTCGGCGTACAACCTCCAGTGGCGGGGCGTCGAGCCGGTCTTCATCGACATCGGTTCGTTCGAGCCGGCGCGGGACGGGGAGCCCTGGGCCGGCTACCGGCAGTTCTGCCAGACGATGCTCTATCCGTTGCTGCTTCAGGCCCATCTCGGGCTGGACTTCCAGCCCTGGCTGCGGTCCCGGATCGACGGCCTGGAGGCGGGGCAGCTGCGCAAGCTGTTCGACGGGACCAGACGCTTCCGGGCCGGGGTACTCAAGCACGTCCACCTGCACGACGCGATGCAGAACAGGTTCGCCGGCGCCAGCACCGGCGCGGTACGCGAGCAGCTCAAGGACGCCGGCTTCTCCCGCGAACTGGTGCTGGCCACCCTCCGGGCGATCGACAAACTGGTCCGCCGGCTGGACTGGCAGCCTCCGCAGAGCCACTGGTCGGACTACCGGGAAACCTGCACCTACTCGGACGCCGACCGGGAGCAGAAGGAGGAGTTCGTCGCCACGGCGCTCACCGAGGCGGGGCGGCCGGGACTGGTGCTGGACCTCGGGGCCAACGACGGCACGTACTCGCGGCTCGCCGCCCGGCACGCCGACTACGTGGTGGCGGTGGAGAGCGACCCGGCCGTGGTCGACCAGCTCTACCGCCGGCTGTCGGCTGAGGGCGAGCGTCGGATCCTGCCGTTGGTGATGGATCTGGCGGATCCGTCGCCGGGCGGCGGTTGGCGCGGCGTGGAACGCGCCTCCTTCGCCGCCCGGGCCGACGCCGACGCGGTGCTCGCACTGGCGGTCGTCCACCACCTCGCCATCGGGCGCAACGTTCCGCTGCCGGAGATCCTCGACTGGCTGGTCGGGCTGATGCCGACGGCTGGCGGCGACGGTCGGCTCGTGGTCGAGTTCGTGCATCCCGACGATCCGATGGCGGTACGCCTGCTGGCGAACAAGCCGGCAGGAATCTTCCCCGACTACCACCGTGACGAGTTCGAGCGGCTTCTGGCGCAGCGGTGCACGATCGTGCGGCGGACCGAGCTGGCGTCGGGCACCCGCACCCTGTACGTCGGGACGCCGCGTGACCGAGGTTGAACCCGGCAACGCCGTGACCAGCGGCGCCGGGCCCGCCGACGGCGCGACGACGAAGCTCGCCGGGACGGCGACGGAGCCAGCCGCCGGGACGGCCACGGAGCCAGCCGACGGGACGGCCACGGGGTCTGACGCCGGGACGGCCACGGCGTCTGACGCCGGGACGGCGTCGGAGCCGGCCGCCGCGACGGCGACGGACGGCGGGGCGTCGCAAGCCGGTCGGGCGCCGTCCTACCGCCGGACGGAGTTGCGGGCGTTGGTGGAGGTCGTGGCGCTGTGCGGCCTGGTCATCACCCAACCGCTGCTCGACATCACCGGCAAGAGTCCCGACTTCTTCCTCTTCCACGGTGCCGGCAGGGCCGACATCCTGTCGCTGGTCGCGGTCTACACCCTGGTACCGCCGCTGGTGCTCTGGGGCGTCGGGGCGTTGCTCGGGCTGCTGGTCCGCCGGGTCGCGGGCGCGGTGCCGGGTCGGGCGGTGCGGACGGCGCTGCACACGGCGACCCTGGGTCTGCTGCTCGCCGCCCTGGCGATCCAGGTCGGCAAGCAGATGTCGGGCGTACGTGGGCTGCCACTGGTGTTGATCGCGGTGGTGGTCGGCGCCGGCGGGGCGTACCTGTACCGGCGCTGGCAGGTGACCGGGCAGGTGCTCCGGGTCGCCGCGGTCGGACCGTTGGTCTTCGTCCTGCTCTTCGTCTTCGCCTCGCCGGCCTCCGCGGTCGTGCTGCCGGGCGAGCGGTCCGGGGCCGGGAAGGGTGGTGCCGGCGCCGCGAACGTCCATCCGCCGGTGGTGATGTTGATCCTGGACGAGTTTCCACTGGTATCCCTGCTCGACGCGAACGGCGCGATCGACGCCCATCGGTACCCGAACTTCGCCAGGTTGGCCGGGGAGTCGACCTGGTACCGGAACGCGACCGGGGTGAGCGGCTACACCCCGTACGCGCTGCCGGCGATGTTGACCGGTCGGTACCCGGCGGAGAAACAGGCACCCCACCACTCGCGGTACCCGGACAACCTGTTCACCGCCTTCGGCGGCCCGTACGAGATCCAGGCGCAGGAGAGCATCACCCAGCTCTGCCCGCCGAGCGAGTGCCCGGACCGGAACAGCTCGGCCCGGGGCGGACTGCCGACGCTGTTGCGGGAGAGCGCCACCCTGCTCGAACAGATCGTCTCGCCGACCGAGGTCGGGCAACGTGACCCGGAGGATTCGTACCGGGAGGTCACCCAGCGGGAGGTCGGCGCGGACGGGAAGCCGGTTGCCCCGACCGATCCGCAGTTCCGGTGGGGCGCCCTGGACGAGAACCAGCCGGCGCGGTTCGTCGACTTCCTCGACACGCTCCGCCCCGCCGACCGGCCGACGCTGCACTTCCTGCACCTGCTGCTGCCGCACTCGCCGTGGAACTACCTGCCGTCCGGCATCCGGTACGAGTCCCCGGACGGAATGCCCAACGACGGCCGGGGTTGGGTCGAGTTGGCCCACCGGCGACACCTGCTGCAACTGGAGTACACCGACCGGCTGCTCGGCGAGACGCTGCGCCGGCTGGACAGCACCGGCCTGTACGACGACGCACTCCTGGTGCTCACCGCCGACCACGGGGTCAGTTTCACCCCGGGGGCACAGGGCCGTGGCCTCGGCGCGGTGACCCGGGCGCCCGGCGAGGTGCTGTGGGTTCCGATGTTCATCAAGCAGCCGGGGCAGCGGGCCGGTGCGGTCGACGACCGGAACTGGGAGCACGTCGACCTGCTGCCGACCGTGGCCGATCTCGCGGGCGTCGAGGTGCCGTGGCACACCGACGGGGTCTCGGCGCTGCGGACCACCCGGGCACCGGGCGACAAGCACTACCACGACCAGCCGGGCGATCCCCTTATGGTGCCCGGCGGCACCTTCGCCGACCTGCTCAGCGGCCGGGCGCGACCGGTACTGCCGCCACAGCCCCGGCCGGAACTGATCGGACGATCCGTCGCCGACCTGCCGACCGGTCCGCCGGCCGGATCTGTGACGGTACGGAACCGGACCGATTTCGATCAGATCGAGCAGGCGGGTGGGCGGCTGCCGGCGTTGGTCTACGGCACCGTGCCGAACTCGGTACGCAACGGCACGCTGCTGGCGGTCGCGGTCAACGGCCGGATCGGCGCGGTCGCCCCGGTGGTCTCTCCGGACCCGGGCGGCCAGCGGTTCGCGGCCCTGCTGCCGGACGAGTCGCTGTTCAGGCCGGGCCGGAACGAGGTGCAGGTGTACCAGGTCGCCGAGGGGTCCGTGCTGCGTCCGCTGCGCGACTGACGTCGACCGGCCGAGTTGCCGGGATCGTCCGCCGGATCTTCGGCGGTCTCGTCGTTCTGCCCGCCCGCGTCCGTTGCTTGCGTCCATTCGTGGGAAGACCTGGATTCCGGCGCCGGGACTAGCAGGTTGCGGCGAAGTCGCCTACCTGTGACCGGCGTGATGCATCACTCACCGAGCGACCACCGCGAGTGCTCCGCTACCCTGCACGATTACCGTAAAAGTGAAGGCAATTCAGCGTAGATTTCGCCGGCGAAGCGAGGATCACATGACGGATGTCAAACTCGACCACCCGAGCGGGCAGCTGTCGATACCGGTCAAGCCCGCGGTCGATGGCCCGTCCGGTATCGCAACGGGCAACCTGTTGAAGGAGACGGGTTTCGTCACCTACGACCCCGGTTTCGTCAACACGGCCGCCTGCTCCTCCGAGATCACCTACATCGACGGTGACGCGGGCATCCTGCGCTACCGTGGCTACCCCATCGAGCAGTTGGCGGCGAACTCCTCCTTCCTGGAAGTCTCCTACCTGCTGATCTACGGCGAGCTGCCGACCGCACAGCAACTCGCCGAGTTCGACGAGTGGATCCGCCGGCACTCCCTGCTGCACGAGGAGATGCGACGGTTCTTCGACGGCTTCCCGCGCGACGCGCACCCGATGGCGGTGCTGTCCTCCGCGGTGAGCGCGATCTCGACGTTCTACCAGGACAGCCTCGACCCGTTCGACCGAGAGCACGTGGAGATCTCCACGGTCCGGTTGATGGCCAAGGTGCCGACGATCGCCTCGTACGCCTACAAGAAGTCGATCGGGCAGGCGATGCTCTACCCGGACAACTCGCTCGGTTACGTGCAGAACTTCCTCCGGATGACCTTCGGGGTTCCTGCCGAGCCGTACGAGGTCGACCCGGTCGTGGCCCGCATCCTCGACATGCTCTTCGTCCTGCACGCCGACCACGAGCAGAACTGCTCCACGTCCACCGTCCGGCTGGTCGGTTCGAGCCAGGCCAACCTGTTCGCCTCGGTCTCGGCCGGAGTGAACGCGCTGTTCGGCCCGCTGCACGGCGGTGCCAACCAGGCGGTGCTGGAGATGCTGGACGAGATCCGGGCCGGCGGCGGTGACGTGCCGGGCTTCGTCCGGCGGGTGAAGAACAAGGAGCCGGGCGTCAAGCTGATGGGCTTCGGACACCGGGTCTACAAGAACTACGACCCCCGGGCCGCCATCGTGAAGCAGGCTGCCCAGGACGTCCTCGCCCGGATGAACAAGCCGGACCCGTTGCTGGACCTCGCGATGCAACTGGAGGAGATCGCCCTCGCCGACGACTACTTCGTGTCCCGTCGGCTCTACCCGAACGTCGACTTCTACACCGGGCTGATCTACAAGGCCATGGGGTTCCCGACGAAGATGTTCACCGTGCTGTTCGCGCTGGGCCGGTTGCCCGGCTGGATCGCCCAGTGGCGCGAGATGATCTCCGACCCGGAGACGAAGATCGGTCGCCCTCGGCAGGTCTACACCGGCGCGGCCGAGCGGGACTACGTACCGGTCGAGAAGCGCTGATCAGGTCCCGTTCGAGCCTGTTCGTCCGCCGGCCGTCGATGCGCACCGCGTGTCGGCGGCCGGCCGTTCTGTTCTTCGGGTGACCGGTGCCGAGTTCTGGGGTCGGGTGGACCGGCATCGCCCCGGAACTGCGTTCCGTGTAATGGCTCTCGCTCTGGGTAGTCGGCGGCTACGTGTCCGACCGCGTCGACGCGGTGCGAAGGCGGTGTGAACCGCCGCGTAGAGGGAGCCTGTGATGACCCACATGTCACGATCGGCACAACCTAGTCATGACGGCGAGTTCGAATTCTGGCGCAACCACGCACAGATTTCGCTCCAGCCGGTGGCCGCGCCATCAATTCTGGGACTCTTCGGTTACGCGGGCGCCACCTTCGTCGTCGCCACGAACCTCGCAGGCTGGTACGGCGACATCGGCACGCAGACGTTCCTGTTCCCGTTCGCCGCGCTCCTGGGCGGACTCGCGCAGTTCCTCGCCGGAATGTGGGCGTACCGGGCCCGGGACGGGTTGGCCACGGCCATGCATGGCATCTGGGGAGCGTTCTGGCTCGCCTACGGGCTGCTCTACCTGCTGATCGCTACCGGGGTACTGGTCCAACCGGCGCCGTTCGTGGCGCTCGGCTTCTGGTTCGCCGCACTCGCGGCGATCACCTGGTCCGGGGCGTTCGCCGCGTTGGCGGAGAACATCGGTCTGACCCTCGTGCTGGCGAGCCTGGCCGCCGGATCCACCTGCCAGGCGGTCGGCCAGATCGCCGACGTCTCGGGCTGGCGGACGGCCGGCGCCTACATCTTCATCGGCTCCTCGGTGATCGCCTGGTACACGGCGACGGCGATGATGCTGGAGGGCACCTTCCGCCGGGTCATCCTGCCGATCGGCAAGATGCGCGGCCCGAACGTGCCGGGACGGGAACCGCGCCAGGTCATCCAGTTCACCGCCGGGGAGCCGGGCATCAAGGTCGGCCAGTAAGTAGGCCGACCCGTGCCGCGATGCCGGCCCGGTCCGGTCGGCCCGGCCCAGAGCCGGCCGAACCGGGGCCGACCAACGGCATCAGGATCCCGCTGGTCTGGTGCTGGAGCACCGAGTGCGTGACGGTCGCGGTGTTGGTCCCGGCGACCACCGCCTCCGGCAGGACGACCCCGGCGCTGCTCCGAGGAACCGGTTTTGGTGCTTTCGAATGCACCTCGTGTTCACCTCGATACGGTGAGTCTGGGAAAGACGTCCACGACGAGATCAGGCGAGGGCGACGGTGGAAACAATGCGCGGAACGCCGATGGAGGTCCCCGACGGAACCGGTCGCCGCCTCCTGCCACGGTCACTCGGCCTGCTGAGCCTCGGCCTCGGTGCCGCCGCGATCGGTGCACCGTCCCAGGTCGGCCGGCTGATCGGGGTCGACGACTCGATGATCGCCCGGACCACCGTGCTGCCGGGGATCGGCGCCCGCGAACTGCTGTCCGCCGTCGGACTCCTGGTCGGCCGCCACCCGTCCGGCTGGGTCTGGACCCGGGTCGCCGGGGACGCCATGGACCTGGCCGCGCTCGCCAATGCCATGCGGGACCGGCAGGGTCGGCGGCGGCAGCGACTCGGGGCGACCCTGGCGGTCGTCGCCGGCATCACGGCGGTCGACGTACTTGCCGGGGTGTTGAGCACCCGGGCGGCCGGGGCGCGACGCCGGGCCGTACGGGCCAGCGCGACGGTGACGATCAACCGCTCGGCGGACGAGGTCTACCGGTTCTGGCGGGACTTCGAGAACCTGCCCCGGTTCATGTACCACCTGGAGTCGGTCCGCTCCGACGGGGACGGGCGGTCGCACTGGACCGTCAAGGGGCCGGCCGGCCGACGTGTCGAATGGGACGCGGAGGTGGTGGAGGACCATCTCAGCGAGATGATCAGCTGGCGTTCGGTCCGGGGCGCCCGGGTCCCCAACGCGGGACGGGTGCGGTTCGCCCGCGCGGCGGGCGGCCGGGGTACCGAGGTCCGGGTCGAACTGGCGTACGCCCCGCCGGGCGGCGCGGTGGGTCGAGCCGTGGCGAAGCTCTTCGGCGAGGAGCCCGAGCAGCAGATCCGGGACGATCTGCGCCGGTTCAAGCAGGTCATGGAGACGGGTGAGGTGGTCCGGTCGGACGGGAGCCCGGCGGGGACGTCCACCCGGCAGCAGGTGCTGCAGACGCCGGCGCGCCCCCGGGCCGCACGACTGCCTCGTTGACCCCGCGCCGACACTCCGGGAGGACACGATGAAGGCGAACTGCTGGCAGGGCCGGGAGAGTCTCGCTGTGGAGGAGGTTCCCGACCCGAAGATCATGAATTCCCGGGATGCCGTCGTACGGGTCACCAGCTCCGCCATCTGCGGCTCCGACCTGCACCTGTTCCACGGGTACATCCCCAGCATGAAGAAGGGCGACGTGCTCGGGCACGAGTTCATGGGCGAGGTCGTCGAGATCGGGCCGGATGTGCACAACCTGCGGATCGGCGACCGGGTGGTGGTGCCGTTCCCGATCGCCTGTGGCAACTGTGCGGCCTGCCAGTCCGGTCTCTACTCGGTCTGCGAGAACTCCAACCCCAACGCCGGGGTCGCCGAGCGGTTGTTCGGGCACGCGCCGGGCGGGATCTACGGCTACTCGCACATGCTCGGCGGGTACGCCGGCGGCCAGGCGGAGTACGCCAGGGTGCCGTTCGCCGACATCGGCCCGATCAAGGTCGAGGACGACCTGCCGGACGAGAAGGTGCTCCTCCTCTCCGACGTCTTTCCGACCGGGTACATGGGCGCCGAGATGTGCGGGATCAAGGGCGGAGAGGTCATCGCGGTCTGGGGCGCGGGGGCGGTGGGTCTGTTGGCCATGCGCAGCGCCTACCTGCTCGGTGCCGAACGGGTGATCGCGATCGACCGGTTTCCGTACCGGCTGCGGATGGCCCGGGAGCAGGCCGGGGCGGAGCCGTTGAACTACGAGGAGGTCGACGTCATCGAGACGCTCCGGGAGATGACCGGCGGTCGGGGCCCGGACGCCTGCATCGACGCGGTCGGGATGGAGGGACACCACTCGTCGGCGGTGCTGCACGGCTACGACCGGGCCAAACAGTCCGTTCGGCTGGAGACGGACCGGCCGCACGCGCTCCGCGAGGCGATCATGAGCTGTCGCAACGGCGGTACGGTTTCGATCATCGGGGCGTACGGCGGGTTCGTGGACAAGTTCCCGATCGGGTCGCTGATGAACCGCTCTCTGACGGTGCGTACCGGCCAGTGTCACGTGCAGCGCTACACCCGCATGCTGTTGGACCGGATCCGCCGGGGCGAGATCGATCCGAGCTTCGTCATCACGCACCGGCTCCGGCTCGAGGACGCACCGATCGGATACGAGATGTTCCGGCAGAAGCAGGACGACTGCACCAAGGTGGTGCTGAAACTCTGAGCCCGGCGCGTCCGGACCTCACCGGGGCGGCAGGCGACGGCTGTCCGGTCCACGGGCCGGCGGGGCCGGAGGCACGTTCGACCGCACCGCCAGCGGGTACGCCCGGAGCCCGGACCCCGATCGATGCGGCGGAGGCGTGATGGACGGCGTCGGCAGGCAGTGGACGGCGGCGGTCCCGGTCACCCCGCGCCGGCAGTGGTTGCGGATCTTTCTCGGTGGTCTCGGGCTCTGGCTCGCCACGGTCGGAGCCATCTTCCTGACCGGGAACCCGACGCTGCTGCCCACGTTGGTGCTGCTGGGCAGCTTCCTGGTGCCGGTCACCTTCGTGGCGTGGGCCTTCCAGCGACGGGACACCGGCGAGGTCACCGTCTCGCTGGTCTTCGGCACCTTCCTCGCCGGTGGGGTGCTCGGGGTACTCGCCTCCGCGGTGCTGGAGTCGTACCTGCTGCGCCCGTCGGTGCTGCTGTTCCTGGGTGTGGGTCTGATCGAGGAGGCCGCCAAGCTAGCCGCCCTGGCGCTGCTGACCCGGCATCTGGCGGCCAAGACCGTCCGGGACGGGATGATCCTCGGTGCCGCCGTCGGCTTCGGCTTCTCGGCGCTGGAGTCGGCCGGTTACGCCTTCATCGCGCTCTTCACCGTGCAGGGGCTCTCGGTGGTACAGGTGGTGCAGACGGAGATCCTCCGTGGCCTGGTGGCGCCGGTCGGGCACGGGCTGTGGACCGCGATCCTCGGCGGCGTGCTCTTCTCCGCGAGCAGCCGGGACCATTTCGTGGTCGGGATCCGGCTCCTGTTCGCCTACCTGGGGGTGGCGCTGCTCCACGCGCTCTGGGACGCGATGCACGTCATCGCCCTGTTCCTGACCCTGTTCCTCACCGGGACCCGCGACAACCGGGTCAGCCTGGATGGCTCACTGGGGGAGCCGACCCCGACCCAGGGGGCGCTGATGCCGGCGCTGGAAGGGCTTGGGATGGCGATCGTCGCCGTGATCGGTGTCGTCTGGCTGGTGGCGCTGTGGCTGTCCGCCCAGCACGGGTCGGGGAGACCGAGCAGCGGATTGCGGGTGCCGACCGGTTCGCCGTCCAGGGAAACCGTACTGCGCCCCTGAACCGTGCCGGTACCCGGCCGTTCCGGCGCCTGGCCCGGGTCCTTCCACCGGTCGGCGCGGCGCGGTCGGCGGCGGCGAGCAGCAGCACGCCCCAGGCCGCGATACCGGCGCCGGCCAGTGCGGCGAGCGCGCCCAGACCCCCACCCGCGGTCCGCTCGCCGAGCAGCAGCATCGCGATCGCCGCCGACGCGACGGGATTGGCCAGGGTGACCGTTGCCAGCGGTGCGCCCAGGCCCACGCCCCGGTAGGCGACCTGGGACAGCAGCAGCCCGGCGGTGGCCATTCCGGCCA
This sequence comes from Plantactinospora alkalitolerans, assembly GCF_015690345.1. Taxonomy (GTDB): domain Bacteria; phylum Actinomycetota; class Actinomycetes; order Mycobacteriales; family Micromonosporaceae; genus Plantactinospora; species Plantactinospora alkalitolerans. The sequence goes on from NZ_JADPUN010000045.1 coordinate 37,875, forward strand.
GCGCCACCATCAGGCCGGCGGTCGACCAGACCGATCCGGCCGAGCCGACGAGTCGGGACACGACCTGGGTGACCGCGGAGGCGACCGCGAAGGCGATCCCGGCCGCGGTCGCGGTGAGCAGGCTGCGCGGCAGGGCGGAACGGCGTGTCCGGCCCGCCAGCACCAGGCCGGCGACCAGCGCGGTCGCCACGCCGGCCAGGAGCCAACCCTGCCCGGTGGTGAGCTCGTGGTCGCCGGCTCCGGGCAGCGTCAACGCCAGCAACAGGGCCAGGCCGGCCACGGTCGCACCGGCGCCGAGCCACTGCCGGCCGGAGGCCCGGCGGCCCATCGCCGCCGCCCCGATCGGCAGCGCGAGGACCAGCGTCAGTACGCCCAGCGGCTGCACGACGGAGAGCGGACCGTAGGTCAGCGCGGCCACGTGCAGGGCGGCGCCGGTGCCGTTCAGGGCCACCGAACCCCACCAGCCGGCGCGACCGAGGACGGTGGCGAGGTAGCCCCGCCCGGTGGCCGTCGCCGCACCGGCCTGGGCGGCGAGTCGTTCCTGTAGTACCGCGGCGGCCGCGTAGGCCGCCGCCGAGGCCACCGACAGAGCAATCGCCAGTACGAGCGCGATCACGGTCGGCCCCCGAGACCATGAACCGTCATAACCTCCATGATCCGCCGAAAAGGCCGTTCTGGCGTCACCCGGTGGTCGGCATCACCTGTACTCCTCCAGACGTAGGCGGTTTCTCCCTGGTTCATCCGGAAGAGTGAGTCCCGCCGGCAGTCGACTCCGGTCCGCTTCCCCCGGCGGCCCGGTCGGTCCGGCCGGCGGACCGTGGTCACCTAAGCTGTCAGCCGGACCGCCGGCCGTTCGCGTCGGCCCGTCCCGACACGGCCGGACCTGCGGAAGGACGCGGATGCACCGTACGGCGGCGAGACTCTTCGTCCTGGCGGCGATCGCCGAGGCGATCTCCTGGTTGGCGCTGCTGATCGGAATGGCGGTCAAGTACGGCCCGCCGGGAAACGAGATCGGGGTGCAGATCTTCGGACCGCTGCACGGCGGTCTCTTCGTCGCCTACGTCGGCCTGGTCCTGCTCGTCGCCCGGCTGTACCGCTGGGGCTGGCTCACCATCGTGGCCGCGTTGGTCTGCGCGGTTCCGCCGTTCGCCACGCTGGGCTTCGAGCGGTGGGCCCATCGCCGTGGCCTGCTGGGCCGTCCGTTCGGCGCCCCGGCCCCGGCTGATGCCGACGCTGTGGTCCGCGCCGACGCCGGTCCGGCCCTACCCGGTTCCGTCCGGCGCTGACATCCACCGTCCTGCGGGTCCGTTCCGCGCGAACCGGCGGCGCCGCACTACCGAGCGATCAGCAGCCAGGCGAGAATCCCGCCGAGCAGCACCGCTCCGAGCCCGGCCTGTAGCAGCAGCGCGGGCCCGAGATGCGACCAGAGGGTCGGGGTACGCGGCGTGAGCAGCTGCCCGGTGGTGAGATTGACGATCCGCTCGACCCGGGGTGCGAGGCCCTCGGCCTTCTGTGGCCGTACGGTCACCTGGACGTGGTCGGCCGGTTCGAGGGCGCTCTGCGGCAGGTGGCCGTGAATCTCCATCTCGCACAGCACACCGCCACCGTCGCGCAGGCGCAGCGGGGTCACCAGGAACTCGGGGCCCTTGCGCAGTTCCTTCCAACGTCGTCGGGCGCCTCCGGCAGCGCCGGCCCGCAGTACCGACGCCAGGAGCAGTAGGACCACCTTGACCAGCGCGGCCGTGCTGAGCACGGCGACGAGGACCGGCTGCCCGATCCGCACCTCGCGGGAGTAACCCTCCATAAGTCGTACGACGTGACCGGTAATGATCGGGCCGCTCCGCCAGGCGACCCGCTCCGGAAACAGTTCACCATCCATGCGCTCACCACCGAGAGTCCGCCCCCCGTGACGAAGTGTATCGATCATGGCTGATGAAAGCGGAGTGAGTGAATCGGTTCACCGTGGCGTGCCGGCCGGTCCGCCGCCGGTTGCCGAGGTGACAAGCCGATCGGCGTGGGTATGCCTCGAACGACCTTGGAGAGGGGACGACCCATGCAGCTGTCCTTCCTGCGTCCGTTATGTGCCCATTCCGGCCCGTGGACGTCGGTCTACCTGGACGCTTCCCGGGACACCCATGACGCCCACCAGGCGCTGGAGTTGCGCTGGCGTGGCCTACAGGAGCGGCTGGCGGAGCAGCGGGCCGATCCGCGTTCCGTCGCGGCCCTCGACGACGTGGTGCGGGGGCACGAACCGATGCCCGGTGACTACGGACTCGCGGCGTTCGCCACCGGCGGCGAGGTCGTACTGACCGAGTACCTCTCGGCGCCACCGATGAGGGACCTCGCCGCGCACGGGCCCCTGCCGCACACCATGCCGCTGGTCGCGCAGCGCCGCGAACAGGTGCCCTGGGTACGGGTGCTGGCCAGTCGTACCGGCGCAGACGTGGACGGGGTGAGCGCGGGCGGCGTACCCCGGCACGCGCACGTCAAGGGCGGCAACCAGTGGCCGATCCGGAAGGTGCACCCCGGTGCGTGGTCGCAGCTCCACTACCAGCACGCGGTCGAGCAGGCCTGGCGGCGTAACGCCGAGGACGCCGCGGCGGCCACCGCGGATCTGGCCGAACGGATCGGCGCGGAGGTGATCGTGGTGGCCGGCGAGACCCGGGCCCGACAACTGCTCGCCGCCCGGCTGCCGGAATTCTGGCAGGACCGGATGGTCCAGACCGATGCCGGCTTTCCGGCGGCCGGGGCCAAGCAGTTCGCCTTCGACGACGTCACCGTGCAGGCCATCGCCGAGGTCGCGGCCGCGCACACCGACGACGCGCTGGACCGGTTCGGCATGCAGGAGCAGGTCGGTGAGGGTCTGGACGCCGTGGTGACGGCGCTGCAACGCGGCCAGGTGGAGACGATGCTCATCGTGGACGACCCGTCCTCGACCGAACGACTCTGGATCGGCCCGGAACCGACCGAGATCGCCATCGGACCGGAGGAACTCGTCGCGATGAGAGTTCCGCAGCCACAACAGGTACGCGCCGACGCCGCGCTGCTCCGGGCGCTGGTCGGCACCGACGCGGCGCTGACCGTACTCGATCCCGACCAGGCGCCGGATCTTTCCGACGGGGTCGGAGCGGTCCTGCGGTACACGGACGCGAGTACCCCGGGGCGCGACGATGGCTGAGTCGGCGTGGGGCGCGACGGGAGCGGGCGGGATGACGCGGACCGAGTCGGACCGGACGGTCGCCGACATCGTGGTCGAACGGCTGCGGGCCTGGGGGATTCCCCGGGTCTTCGGTCATCCCGGTGAGGGGGTGGCGCTGATCGTCGAGGCGCTGCACCGGGCCGGCGGCGATCCCGCCTTCGTACCGTCCCGGCAGGAGGAGGCGGCGGGCTTCATGGCCTCCGGACACGCCCGCTACACCGGCGGGGTCGGAGTCGCTCTGGCGACCCAGGGACCGGCGGCCCTGCACCTGCTGGGCGGCCTGTACGACGCCAAGCTCGACGGCAAGCCGGTGGTCGCGATCATCGGGCAGCAGACGTTCAGCGCACTGGGCAGCGCGTACCAGGAGATCGAGCTGCCCCGGCTGTTCGCCGACGTGTGCTCCCAGTTCCTGCGCGTCGCGGCGGTGCCGGAGCAGGTGCCGTACCTGCTCGACCAGGCGATCCGTACCGCCGTGGCGACCCGGAGCCCAACCTGCGTGGTGGTGCCGCACGACCTGCTCGACCAGGTCGTACCCGACGGCCTGCCGCATCCCGACGGCGGCGGGGTGATCGCCGCCGCGCCCGGGCTCCCGCCGACCCGGGTCGTGCCGCACGAGCAGGACCTCGGCGCGGCGGCGCAGCTGCTCAGCGCCGGGCAGCGGGTCGCGATCCTGGTCGGCCAGGGCGGGTACGGCGCCGCAGACGAGATCATGCAACTGGCCGACCGGCTCGACGCGGGTGTGGCGACGTCGCTGCTCGGCAAGCCGGTGCTGGACGAGCGACTGCCCTACCACACCGGGGTGCTGGGTCAGGTCGGCACGGCGGCGAGCGCGCAGTTGATGGCGGGTTGCGACACCCTGCTGATGATCGGCACCAACGACCCGTGGACCAGCTACTACCCGATGCCCGGTCAGGCCACCGCGGTGCAGATCGACATCGACGGCAGCCGGCTGGCCAGCCGATACCCGATCGACGTACCGCTGATCGGCGACGCCCGGGAAACCCTGCGCGCTCTGCTGGCCCAGGTTCCGCAGCGCCGGAACCGGGACTGGCGGGACATGGTGGAGGCGGCCGTCGACCGGGCCCGGATCGAGTGCGACGCCCGGGCCGAGGCGCCCACCGAGCGGCTCAACCCCCGGCTGGTGCTCCGGGAACTCTCGCCCCGGCTGCCGGGGGACTCCTCGGTCGCGGTGGACGTCGGCTCGGTGACCTACTGGTACGCCCGGCATCTTCAGCTGCCGCCGGGCGTACGGGCCCACATCTGCGGAACCCTGGCCTCGGCCGGCTCCGCCCTGCCCTACGCCATCGCGGCCAAGCTCGCCCGTCCGGACGAGCCGGTGTTCGCCCTGCTCGGCGACGGCGCCATCCAGGCCGGCGGGCTGGCCGAGCTGATCACCGTGGCGCAGCGCTGGCCGGAGTGGCCGGATCCGCGCTTCGTGGTGCTGGTGCTCAACAACGCCGACCGGGGCGGCCGGGGTGGGGAGCCGGAACGCGGGCCCGCCACGGAGCCGGTCCTGGCGGTGGGTGCCGAGCCGGACCGCCCGGCGGGTCCCGGGCTGCCGTCACCGGAACAGGTCCGGGCCGGCGACATCCCGTACGCCGGCTGGGCCCGGCTGCTCGGCATGCACGGCATCCGGGTCGACCGGCCGGAGCAGGTCGGTGCGGCCTGGGAGGAGGCGATCGCGGCCGATCGGCCGACGCTGATCGAGGCGATGGTCGACTCGGCGATTCCGCTGGAGCCACCGGAGCAGCCCTTCGCCGACCTGCGCGGGCTGTCCGCCGGCGGGGTCGCGGAGGGCGCCGGCCCGGCGGCGGTGCGCGGCCGGGCCCAGACCCTGCGGGAACACGCCGCCCAGGGCGCCGACCTCGTGTAGCCGCCGTCGGCGCCCGGTCCAGGCCCGCGGGGCCACCAGCAGACCGGGGGCGCGGCTCCACTATGGACGCCGCCGCTGCCGTCCAGCCGCCGTGGCAGTCTGGTTGCCGTTGCCGTTGCCGTCCGGTTGGCTGTCTGTCCGGTCGCCGGCCTGCCCCGGTCGCTGTCTCGCTGTCTCGCCTGTCTCGCTGTCTCGCCTGTCTCGCCTGTCTCGCTGTCCGGCTTTCCCGCTGTCCGGTGGTCCGGGTGGCCAGTAGGGGGAGATTGGTGGCCCGTACCCCGGATTAGGCCCCAGACGTTGCTGTCCGCCCGTTTGAACCCGAATCGGACGGGAACGCCGGGCCAGCGATCGAGGGAAGGTGGGCCCCGTGCGGGAGATGCAGGAGTGGCTGGCCGCAGGCGGGCCGGGACCTCCCGGACCGGACCGGATCGTGTCACCGGAGAGCACCGGTCGGGTACTGCTGGCGGTGGCCTCCCGAGCGGTCCGGGGTCAGGACTGTGCCGACCTCGGCTACCACCCCCTGCTGTCGAGGTTCCGGGGCGCACCGGAGAGCGTCCGCCGTACCGCACTGGCCCGGGCCGCCACGCGTGCCGCGGTCAGCGCCGAACAGGCCGGCACGTTCGACGCGGACCGGGTCGCCGGGTGGATGGTGGGGCACTATCCACCGCGACGGTATCCGGGCATCGTGCTCGGCTCGCCGCACGGCGCCGCGGTGCACCTGGCCACCGCGATGGGCGTGCCGTGGCTACCCACCGCCTTCGACGTGGCGGTGCAGTGGCCGGGCGGCGGCGTCGCCGACCCGGCCGGTGCGTTGGCGTACGGCGCCCGGGTGGCGGGACGGCTGCTCGGCGGCAATCCGGCCGTACGGGTCCGCCAGGTGCACGATCCGGCTGCGCGGGGCGTACTGGCCGGTTCGACCGTCTCGCTGGTGGTGCGGTGGCACCGCCTGCCCGAGGCGTACCGGGAGTTCCTCGGCGGCCGGCTCGCGCCCGGTGCGCCGGTACTGCTGCTTCGCGACGTCCGTAGCTGGCCGGTCCTGGAATCCGGCGACGGGCACAGTTTCCAGCTCGGCGGGCCGACCAGCGGACTGGAGCCGGCCGACTTCCGGCCGGACAGCGACGTGCTCGGGCAGGTGCTGCGCGGTGCCGGCGGGGACGGGGCGAGCTGGGACGCCCCGAATCCCGGCCCTCCCGGGTACGCCGAACACGCTGTCGAGCCGGGCTTCGAGGCGAGCCTGCTGGACTGGGCGGAGGCCGCCGGCAGCCGGGTGCACCGGGTGCTGTTCCCCGGACCCGACGCACTCAGCGCCGCCGCCGCCGACGTGTACCGGGGTTGGTTGCGAGCGGCCGGAAAGACCGGGAACCGGTGCGTGGTGGAGTGCGGCCGGCTGATCGACCCGTGGCAGGTGGTCCGCGCCGGCCTGGTCCCGTACTGGTGCGAGAGCGCGACCCAGCGCAGCGTGACCGGCGCCGAGTGGTGGCTTGCCGGAAGTACGCCGTTCACGTCGCTCGACGTCCTGCCCGAGCCCCCCGGGCTGCGGTCACCGGCGCTCGCGGGGCTGCCGCAGTGGCTCGCGGTCGCCTCGTTCGGTCGTCGGCGCCGGGCCGTGGACCGGGTGGCGGCCCGCGGCTATCCGGTGACCTCGGTGGCCACCCGGCACGCCACGGAGGTGCTCCGCGGGCAGCCGTACGACCTGCCGGCGCCCGCGCCACTGGGGATGGTGGAGGCGCTGGCCGGACTGCGCGCCAGTGGTACGTCCCAGGGCCTGCTCGTCTGTTGAGCCATGCCCGGGAACTGAGCCATCGCTCCGGATCCGGGGATTGCGGCGCGGTGCCGGAATCGGGCCGGGGCAATCGGCTCCGGCCGTCCCGGGCGCCGCCAAAACTCCCCGAAGAAGTCACGTCCCGTGGTTGAGTACCTACAGGGCGGGAAGAAACGCTGACTGCAACTGGCCAACAACGCTGCATTACCTGCGGGTGGGCGTTTGCTCGCCAATATTCGGCTGCGTGTTCGCTTCCGGCTGGGTTGCCGTCGACGGCACCGATGACCGGATAAGCATTCCGGGCGGGGGACCTTCCTGAGGGAGGCGCGGATGTTCGGACAAGTCACCACCACAGCACCGGCGGAGCGGGGACTGGAAGACCTGGACGCCGCCGCACTGGCGTACGCGGCCAGGATCGTCGGCCTGCCGCCGGAACGCCGGCAGGAGGCGCGCGACGACCTCGTACGGTTCGCGCTGCCGTTCGCCGGTCGTCTGGCGCGCCGCTACCGGGGGCGCGGTGAACCGCTCGAGGACCTCGAACAGGTCGCCCGACTCGGCCTGGTCAACGCGGTCGACCGGTACGACCCGGAACGGGGTTCGTTCACCGCGTACGCCGCGATCACCATCGTCGGGGAGATCAAGCGCCACTTCCGGGACCGCACCTGGGGGGTGCACGTGCCGCGCCGGCTCCGGGACCTGATCCTGGAGGTCGGGCAGGCCACGGCGGCGCTGACCAGTGAGCTGTCCCGCTCGCCCAGCGTGGCGGAGCTGGCGGCCCGGTTGGAGACGCCGGAGGAGGAGATCCTCGCGGCGCTCGAGTCGGCGGCCGGCTACAGCCCGGCATCGCTCAACGCGCCGGTCGGCGGGGAGAGTTCGGCGGAGTTCGGTGATCTCGTCGGGGAGTCCGACACGGATCTGGAGTCGGTCGACGACCGCGTGACGGTCAGCGGGCTGCTGGGCAGGCTGCCGTGGCGGGAACGGCGGATTCTGGCGATGCGGTTCTACGGCAACCAGACCCAGGCCGAGATCGCCGCCCGGTTCGGTATCTCGCAGATGCACGTGTCCCGACTGCTCTCCCGGGCGCTCACCTGGCTGCGGCAGGCGATGCTCGCCGACACGCCCGCGCCGTGGCAGACCGGTGGCGGCGACCCGGCCGGTCATCCGGCCCGGCTCTCGGTCCGCGAGGTGGGGGACCGGGTGGTCGTCGAGGTGACCGGGGACATCGACCGGGACACCGCCGAGCAGTTGCGCCTGGCGGTCGTCGAGGCGGTCTCCTCCGGGCATCCGGCGGAGGTGGCGATCGACCTGACCGACGTCGCGAAGCTCGACGGCCCCGCCCTCGCCGCGCTGGTCGCCGGTCGGGACGCGGCGCACCGTACCGGCGTACGGTGGCGCCTGGCCCGGGCCCAACCGGAGGTCCAGCATTCGCTCAGTGCCGTCGGTCTGGTCGCGCTGCCCGCCGACTGAGGTCGTCTGGTCGCGCTGCCCGCCGACTGATCCGGGTGGTCGCCGTCCGGCCGGGCGAGCGCCCGGGCCGGGGCGACCGCTCCGGTCGTTTCGCTGTCACCGCTGCTCCTCCTCGTCGTCCCCGGCCGACCGACCGGTCCGCCACCGACGGTTCCGCTCCGGTCCACCCCGGTCCGCGTTGTCGTTGTTCTCGTCCGGCTCGCTCGGCGGGAAGTGCGGCCGGCGTACGTCGTCGGGCTCCGGCACCTCGATCGGGCGGGCGCCGGACTCCGCCGGTGGATGGTGCGCGACCGCCGCGTCGGCGCCGTGCGCCCCCTCCGGGCTCGGGGTTTCGCCTTCGGGATGGCGGACCGCCCGGTGCAACTCGTCGCGGATCCCCTGCGGCGGCAGGGTGGAGCGCTGCGGCAGGTCGCGGCCGAGGTCGGCGACGAGCGGTCCGTACTTGTCGTCGAAGGCGGGGCGCTCGGAGCGGATCCGGGGCATCCGGTCGAAGTTGCGCAGCGGTGGCGGGCAGCTCGTGGACCATTCCAGGGAGTTCCCGAAACCCCACGGGTCGTAGACGTCCACCATCCGTCCGAACCGCCAGGACTTCCACACGTTGTAGATGAAGAACAGGGTCGACGCGCCGAGCACGAACGAGCCGATCGTGGAGACGGTGTTCAGCACGGTGAAGCCGTCCGTGGGCAGGTAGTCGGCGTATCGGCGGGGGAATCCCTCGTTGCCCAACCAGTGCTGGACCAGGAAGGTGGTGTGGAAGCCGAGGAACATGGTCCAGAAGTGGACCTTGCCCAGTCGTTCGTCCAGCAGCCGGCCGGTCATCTTCGGGAACCAGAAGTACACACCGCCGAACGCGGCGAAGACGATGGTGCCGAACAGTACGTAGTGGAAGTGCGCGACCACGAAGTAGGTGTCCGTGGTGTGGAAGTCGACGGGCGGGCTGGCCAGCAGGACGCCGCTGAGGCCGCCGAAGAGGAAGGTGACGAGGAAGCCGATGGAGAACAGCATCGGGGTCTCGAAGGTGATCTGCCCCTTCCACATCGTGCCGATCCAATTGAAGAACTTCACACCGGTCGGTACCGCGATCAGATAACTGAGCCAACTGAAGAACGGCAGCAGCACCTGTCCGGTACCGAACATGTGGTGGGCCCACACCGTCATCGAGAGAACGGTGATCGCGATCGTCGCGGCGACCAGACCCTTGTAGCCGAAGATCGGCTTTCGGGAGAAGACCGGGATGATCTCCGTGATGATGCCGAAGAACGGCAGCGCGACGATGTAGACCTCGGGATGGCCGAAGAACCAGAAGAGATGCTGCCAGAGCAGCGGACCGCCGTTCATCGGATCGTAGACGTGGGCGTTGAGTCTTCGGTCGGCGTAGAGCGCCAGCAGGGCGGCGGCCAGCAACGGGAAGACCAGGATCACCAGCAGCGCGGTGAAGAGCATGTTCCAGGTGAAGATCGGCATCCGGAACATGGTCATGCCGGGTGCCCGCAGCGTGAGGATCGTGGTGATCAGGTTGACGGCCCCGAGGATCGTGCCGAGCCCGGACAGGACCAGCCCGATCACCCACATGTCGGAGCCGATGCCGGGGGAGTGCTCGGCCCGGCTCAGCGGCGGATAGGCGGTCCAGCCGAAGTCGGCGGAGCCGTTGGGTGTGAGGAATCCGCCCAGCACCAGCGAACCGCCGAGGAGGTACAGCCAGTACGCCAGCGCGTTGAGCCGGGGGAAGGAGACGTCGGGTGCGCCGATCTGCAACGGCACCACGAAGTTGCCGAACGCCAGCGCCAGCGGCGTGGCGAAGAGCAGCAACATGATCGTGCCGTGTGCCGTGAAGAGCTGGTTGTACTGCTCGTTCGAGAGGAACTGCAGTCCCGGCCGGCCCAGTTCGGCACGCATCAGCATCGCCATCGCGCCGCCGACGAGAAAGAAGCCGAAGGCGGTGCTCAGATACATCAGGCCGATCTGCTTGGCGTCGGTGGTGCCGAGCATCTTGATCAGCCGGTTGCCCCGGATCGCCTCCCGAACCGGCCCCGGATATCCGCCGGAGCGGGCGGGGGCGAGGATCAGCGGCCCCCGCTCCTGTCCCGGTTCGGTAACCACCCGTTTCGGCATTCCACTCACCCCGTATGCGACCCAGCTAGGACGAGCGGGTGGCTACCCGGGATCTCAGTGCCGAAACCCGGCAGCTCCGGAAAATCCGCATTCTTTGCCCTGAACGGGTGAAATCAGGCGGTAATCGCCGGGCGGTCGTCGCCCTACCTGCGGCGACCGGTGAGCACACCCAGCACGATCATGCCGATCCCCAACCCGAGATGCAGCCAGTTGTCGGCGTCGTTGACCGGCAGGAAGTTGGCGGCGCTGTCCTGCTCGATCGCCAGGCCGTACACCCAGAGCACCAGGTAGACCGCGCCGCCGCCGATCAGGAAGGTCCGCGCCCCGCTGGCCGTACGGGCCAGCGCCAGGCCCCCAACCCCCGACACCAGGGGTACGAGGTTGTGCAGCACCGAGACCTCGAACACGCCGAACAGCCGGGCGCCCGAATGCTGCCCGGCGAGGCGCAGATCGTCGAACCGGGAGGTGATGTCCGGAATGAAGCCCAACACGCCGAGCGCCAGGAAGAGGACGGCGACCGCGACCGCGGCGGTACTCACCCGCGACCGCCCGGTGGACGGCCGGCTGACCGTGGAACTGGCTCTGTGCACAGCGGGCACCACCTCAACGAGGATGAGACGAGGGTGAACGGCCCTGACCGGCTACCCGGCGACCATCGCGGCAAACCCGGCGCTTGGCGGCTGGGCGCGACAAAACCCCTGGTCAGGCGGCGTTGGTGATGGCCGTTCGACGTACCTGCTCGTACAGGTCCAGGTACCGCTGCGCCATGGTCGCCGGGGTGAACCGCCGGCTCGCCTCCTGGCGGCACTCCCGCTCGTCCAGCCCGGAGACCGCCGGCACCAGGTCGGCCAGCCCGTCCTCGTCGTCGGCCAGCAGCCCGGTACGGCCGTGCTCGATCAATTCCGGCAGGCAGCCCCGACCGATGGCGATCACCGGAGTGCCGACGGCCAGCGACTCGATCACCGCCGTCCCGCCCGGTTCCTCCCAGCAGAGCGGAAAGAGCGTCGCCCGGGCGCTCGCCACCAGGTCGTCGCGGGCGGCTCCGGCCACCATCCCGACCCAGCGCACCCGTACGCCGTCCACCAGCGGCGCCACCTGCTCCCGCCAGTACCGTACGTCCGGATTCTGCCCCGCGTCCGGCCCCGCCGAGGCGAGCTCCTCGGGGCGGCGGTACGGCCCGACCGGCCCGGCCAGCACCAGGTCGAAGCCGGCCTCGTGGGCGAGCCGGGCCCCGATGTGCTGGCCCTTGCCTGGCGTGATCCGGCCGAGGATGACCAGATGGCCGGACTTCTCGAGCGGCGGCCGCAGGTCGGCGTCGACGGCCAGTGGGGTGGCGAGGTGGACGTGCCCGACCGCGTGGTCCTGGAGCGCCTGCGGCGCCCGGGCGAGCTGTGCGGCCGAGACGCCGTTGACCCGGACCCGGTCCCCACCGTCCACGTACCCGTAGAGATCGGGGTGTTTGCCGAGGTCCCAGTGCAGCGTGTGCAGCGCCGGACCGGCCCCCGGCCCCATCGCGGTGAGAACCGCCAGCCCGACCGCCTCCACGTGGTCGTGCACGAGGTCGATGTCGTCCCGCTCGCGCAGCGCCCGGACCACCCCGTTCAGGTGGGCGTGGGAGATCCCGCACACCTGGTTGTACGGCCGTTGCAGGGCACCGAACTGCCCGTCGGGAAAGACCGACAGCAGTTCGTCGACCGGCAGCGTGCTGTCGGCCGTCGAGGCGAGCACCACCCGTACGCCGAGTCGCCGCAGCTCGGGCACCAGCGTGGCGACGACGTTCTCGATGCCGCCGTAGCCGGGCGGGGGCACCGGCAGCCAGGGACCGGCGTTCATCAGTACGGTCAGGCTCATCGGTACCCCCGGCTCTGCTCGGTGACCCGTCCGGGCCGGCGCCCGGCAGTGGTCATACCGGCGCCCCGCGCATCGACTCCCGGAGTTCGACCAGCGGAGGCCGCTCCCGGACCGACACGTCGCTGACCACGATCTCCCGGTCGAGGTTCGGCAGGGCGGCGGTGCCGTCCCGGCGGAACTGGACAAGCAGGTTCGCCGGCGGTTCGGACTCGTCGACCAGGCCCCGCCGGCACAGCCGCTGCCACACCGTGTGCATGATCTGCCCCGACATCCGGCCGAGCGCCTCGGTGTCCTGATGCCGGTGCAGGCGCTCACCCAGGTCGACCTGGGCCAGGGCGTCCAGGCCGCACATCTCGAGCAGGTCGATAAGCATCGCCGTCTCGACGCCGTACCCGGAGACGAAGGGCACCCGCTCCAGCACGTCCCGCCGACCGGCGTACTCGCCGGCCAGAGGCTGGACGAAGCCGGCCAGTTCCGGCCAGAACAGGTTGAAAAGGGGGCGGGCCACCAGTTCGGTGACCCGGCCGCCGCCCTCCACCTCGACGCCGGTGGAGCCGACCAACGGCCGGTGGTAGAAGCCCTTGACGAAGGCGATGGACGGGTCGGTGAGCAGGGGGCCGAGCAGACCGGTGACGAAGTGCGGCTGGAACTCCCGCAGGTCGGCGTCGATGAAGGCGACGATGTCCCCGTCGGAGCCGGCGAGCCCCGCCCACAGCGCGTCTCCCTTGCCGTCCAGCCGGGGCAGCCCACGGGTCATCTCGTCCTGACCGATCACCCGGGCGCCGGCCGCCGCCGCGACCCTGGCGGTCCCGTCCGAGGACCGCGAGTCGACGACCACCAGCTCGTCGACCAGTGCGACCTGCTCGACCAGGCAGGCACGGATCGCCGCCACGATCGCGCCGACGGTCGCCTCCTCGTTCCGGGCCGGGATGACGACGCTGATCCTGCGGTCCCCCTTGGCGTGCGCCAGTTGCCGGGCGGTCCACTGGTCGGCCACCCCGCTGCGGTGGGTGGACCATGCCTCCAGCGCGGGTGACACGGCCGATCGCGAGCGCCGCATGGAACCAACCTCCCCGGATGCCTCCGCCCAGAGCCCTCGACGGCCTCCGGTGCAGTCCCGCGGCTTTCCCCGCCCGTCGGGGTCTAACCACTCGGACAGATGGGAAGGAAGGGCCCCTTCTTATCGCTTTCTGTATAAGAAGGGGCCCTTCCTAACCTGATGTCCCACCGGCCGGGCGGGCAGCACTTTGCGGGCGAGTTCGCGTACCGTTGCGCGTCATGGGTGTGTCGCAACGGTTGAAGACAAGGGTCCGGCGTTTCCTCCAACGGCCGGGCACCACAGTTGATCTGGCGCCGCTGGAGAAGCTGCTGCCCACGATCGAGGCGCGCGAGGAGGAACTCACCGACCTCGACGACGCCGAGCTGACCGAGGCGGCCGGCAGGGCCGAGGACTTCGTGGAGATCTGCGCGGTGGGCCGCGAGGCCGCCCGGCGCGGACTCGACCAGCGGCCGTACGACGTCCAGCTGCTCGGCGTCATGTCGCTGCTCGCGGGCAAGGTCGCCGAGATGGCCACCGGTGAGGGTAAGACGCTGACGGCGGCGATCGCCGCGTACGGGCACGTCCGGCGGGGTAACGGGCCGGTGCACGTACTGACCGTCAACGACTACCTGGCCCGCCGGGACGCCGAGTGGATGAAGCCGGTCTACCAGCTACTGGGCCTGAGCGTCGGCTGGGTGACCGAGGCGTCCACCCGGGACGAGCGGCAGGAGGCGTACGCCTGCGACGTCACGTACGTGTCGGTCAGCGAGGGCGGCTTCGACTTCCTCCGGGACCAACTGGTGACCGACATCGACGACCGGGTGCAGCCGCCACTGACCACGGCGATCGTGGACGAGGCCGACTCCATCCTGATCGACGAGGCGCGGGTGCCGATGGTGCTGGCCGGTGCGGTCGACGGCGAGCAGGACCCGGTGCACGCCGCCGCGGCGGTGGTCCGTGGGCTGCGCGCCGGGCGGCACTACCTGGTGGCCGACGACGGCCGCAGCGTCGCCTTCACCGACGCCGGGCTGGCCGAGGTCGAGACCCGGCTAGGCGGGGTCGACCTGTACGACGACGAGCACGTCGAGCAGCTCTCGGCGGTGAACGTCGCCCTGCACGCGCACGCCCTGCTGCACCGGGACGTCGACTACATCGTCCGGAACGACGGCGTCGAGCTGATCGACGAGATGCGCGGCCGGGTCGCGCAGCGCCGCCGCTGGCCGGACGGGTTGCAGGCGGCGGTGGAGGCGAAGGAGGGCCTGGACGCCACCGCCGAGGGCGAGGTGCTGGGCACGATCACCGTCCAGGCGTACGTCGCGCTCTACCGCACGGTCTGCGGGATGACCGCCACGGCGGTGCTGGTCGGTGACCAGCTACGCGAGTTCTTCTCCCTCGAGGTCGCGGTGATCCCGCCGAACACCCCGTGTGTACGGGTGGACGACCCCGACCGGATCTACGCCACCCGGGCGGAGAAGGAGGAGGCGCTGATCCAGGAGATCCAGGAGCAGCACGAGACCGGCCGTCCGGTGTTGATCGGCACGCTCGACGTGAAGGAGTCGGAGCGCCTCGCGGAGGCCCTCGAAGGTGCCGGGGTGCCGTGCACGGTGCTGAACGCGAAGAACGACGCCGAGGAGGCGGCGATCATCGCCGAGGCCGGCGCGTACGGCGCGGTCACCGTCTCCACCCAGATGGCCGGTCGAGGTGTCGACATCCGGCTGGGCGGCAGCGAGCAGACCGACCGGGACCGGGTGGCCGACCTCGGTGGCCTGTTCGTGATCGGCAGCGGCCGGCACGACAGCCGACGGGTCGACGACCAGTTGCGTGGCCGTGCCGGGCGGCAGGGTGACCCGGGACGGTCCGTCTTCTTCGTCAGCCTCGAGGACAACCTGGTCGTCCGGCACGCTCCGGACGCGGTTCCGGCGTCGCCGAGGATGAACGCCGACGGGCTGGTCACCGACGAGCAGGTGGACTTCGCCGTCGAGCACGCGCAGCGGATCGCGGAGGGCGTCAACCACGAGATCCACCGCAACACCTGGCGGTACAGCGTGGTGATCGAGCAGCAGCGCAAGGCGCTCGCCGAGCGTCGGGAGCGCCTGCTCACCACCGAGATCGCCGCGCAGATGCTGACCGAGCGGTTCCCGGACCGGGCCAAGGAGATGGACGAGGACCTCCTCTCCCGGGTGGGCCGGTCGATCGCCCTCTACCACCTCGACCGGCTCTGGGCGCACCATCTGGCCGAGCTCTCCGAGGTACGCGAGGGCGTACACCTGCGGGCGCTGGGCCGGCTCGATCCGCTGGACGAGTTCCACCGGTCCGCGGTGCCGGCGTTCAACGCGCTGGTTCCGGAGATCGAGACCCGGACGGTGGAGACCTTCGACGAGGCCGAGTTCACCGACGACTGGGAGCCGGACTCGGCCGAGCTGGCGCGGCCGAGCGCCACCTGGACCTATCTGGTACACGACAACCCGTTCGGCTCCGAACTCGACCGGTTGATCGCGGCGGTCGGACGGAGGCTCAGCTCGGCTCCGCGCTGAGCCTCGGCGAGGCTGTACCACGGGGTTGCCGTCTGGTTGTTGACGGCAACCCCGTGGCGTTCGGATCGTTCTCTCCCTGGAAGCGGGTGGTTTGTCCACCCGGCGCTCGGGTAGTAGCGCAGGTCCGTACCGGCACCGGTTCGGTAACGGCGGGGGAGAGGCGACCATGACACAGGCGACGGCACGAACCGGACGTACCGCGGCAGCCGCGGTGGTGGCGGGGGTCCCGGCGCGGTGGTGAGACTGGGAACGACGGAGGTACGGGCCGAGGCCCCCGGTGTGCTGGAGACCGCCGCCCTGCTCCGCGAGGTGACCGCAGGGCTTCTCGCGAGCAGTGATTTCGACACCGCGGTGGACCGCCTCGTGGGCACGGTCCGGGACGCCATACCGGGGGTGACCTGGTGCGGGGTGACCGTGCTGCGGGCCGGGGCGCGGGCGTCGGTCGCCGCTTCCGAGCCCAGGCTCGGCGATCTCGACGACGTCCGGTACGGCGCCGACGGTCCGGCGATGATCGCGATCCGCACCCGGGAACTGGTCTGGTCGGCGGATCTGCGCACCGAGATCCGGTGGCCCGACTGGACCAGCCGGGCGATGGGGTTCGGCGTGCGCGGGGTGCTGGCGGTGCCGGTGGACATCGACGCGCACGTGGTCGGCGCGATCAGCCTGTACGCCCGCGAGCCCGGCGTGCTCACCGCGAGCCAGCAACTCACGGCGATGCTCCTCGCCGAGCACGCCGGGCTGCTGCTCGGCGCGGTGCGGGACCGGTCCGGGGCCGATCCGGCCGGCGAAACCGACGAGACACTCTCCGCGGGTCAGGTCATCGACCAGGCAGTCGGGGTTATCATGACCCAACGTGGCTGTCCGGCCACGGAGGCGCTACAGGTGTTGCGTTCCGCGTCGGCGGCCCTGGCCATCCCGCTTCGGGACGTGGCCGAGCGGCTGGTCACCTCGGTGGCCCGCCCCCGGGACACCTGACCGTCCGCCGTCGCTGTCCGGCGCCCGTACGTCGTCGCGTCGTTTCGGCGCGGCGGCCCGGGGGTAGCAGGCGAGTGGCTGGTCGAGGAACGAGCCGGGGAGGCGCCACCATGCAGAGCCGTCTGCGGGTGCACGGACATCCGATCCAGCCGATGCTCGTCACCTTCCCCTTCGGACTCTTCGTCTGTGCGACGGTCTTCGACCTGACCGACGTCCTCGGCGGACCGGCGATGCTGGGTCTGGTCGGCTACTGGACGGCGGTGGCAGCGCTGTTCGCGGCCGGGCTCGCCATGGCGGCCGGCATGGTCGACCTCTGGGACGTGCCGGGGGACCGGACCCGCCGGACGGCGGTGACCTTCAACCTGGTGAACGCCGCAGTCGCGGTCCTCTTCGTCTTCGGCTGCCTGATGAGGTCCGGTGTGCCGGAGCACGGGGCGACCGGTGCTCTGGTGCTGGTCGAGCTGCTGGGTCTGCTCGTCGGCGCCGTGGGGGTACGCCTGGGCGCCAGCCTGGTGCGTCAGTTCGACCCGCGGAACGCCGAGCCGACCAGTTTCGACGGGTTCGGCCCGCCGGCCACCTCGGTGGCCGGTGGCTTCGGTCGGCGACGACAATCCCGGTGAGCCCTTCCGACTGACCCCAGGGGTCGACACTCCGAGGCCGGGAGTGCGTGCACCGAGGTCAGCGGTGGGCGCTCGCCCGGTGTGCGGCGAGCACGTCGTCACCGAAGTCGCTGTGCGGGCGGCGGAGCACGGTGTGTGCGTGGTTGCCCTCGTCGCTGGTGTTGTCGTACTCGATCAACAGGTCCTCGCCCTGGATCCGGTAGTAGTGGCGGCGGCCCGGCACCGTCGGGCCCTCCCAGGCGAAGTGCAACTCGCCCGTGCCGACCCGGGCCGCTTCCTGCATGGCGAGTTCCGGTGGCAGCCGGTCGAGATACAGCGCGACGAGTTGGTCGAGCAGCGAGCGGGGGGTCGGTCCGAGCGTCGCGGCGGTCAGGCCGGCCGGCTCGATCCGGCTGGCGAACCGGGGGCGGGTGCCACTGCGGATGTCTGCGGGCGCCTGGTCGGAGACGATCGCCGCGGCACGGCCGTCGGGGCCGAGCGCGTCCAGCAGGGCTCGGGCCAGATCTTCCTCGGGCGCGAGTGGACGGCTCACCGCGCGGCCGGCGTAGCTCACCATGGCCGGGTTGGCGCCGAGAAAGACGGGGGCCGGGGAGACCCGGTCTCCGGACACCGTCATGGTCACCGAGAGATGGTGCCCCTCGAACCGCCAGGACCAGGCATCGTCCCGGGCAGGGTCACCGAAGACGACGATCCGGTAGTCGTCGCTGTGCCGGCCCCGCTGCCAGTTCTCGTGGCGGTCGAGTACCTCCTCCAGGGCCATGATCGTGGCGGCCTGGGCGTAGGCGTGCGGACTCAACGCGGTGGCCAGCAGCCGGTGCGTCGCCTTCCGGCCGGTTCGGTCGAGGTCGGCGAGGCAGGCACCGGGCCGGGGCAGCGGCCGGTACTCGATCCAGCGCCGGCCGGCCTCGTCCGCGAACGGACGGGCGGCCAGTTCCCGGACCGGGCCGGGCAGCGCGTCCAGCAGGGCGGTGGCCGCCGTCCGCATCTGCCCGGCCAGGGTGGTGTTTCGCATGCTCCCTGTATACCGGCTGGTGTTTCGGTCGCCGCGCCGAGGTTTCGGGTGTTCCAGCCAGCGCGACCAGGGTTCGGGACGGAGCGGGCGAGCAGGTCGGGCAGGTCGACGAATGTTGATCATCAGGGCGCCGTGCTCGATGATGCCGCGACCGTCTCGATCGCGGACGGGCCGCACCGGGTGGGATCCGTCCCGGAGCGCAGCAGCGCCGCCAACGCCTCGGTCGAGGGGCCTGTCGCCGATCCACTGTGATCAGTTCCAGCAGGATCAAAATGTGACCGGGGTCACATCGATGTCCACTAAGTCCTAGGTAAGGTCTGGACAACCGTCAACCCCTTTCGAAGGATGCCGCCAGATGTTCAGACACTCCCCACAAGGGTCGCGGCGACTCCGGATCGTCGGGATCGCCGCATCAGCCTTCCTGGTGGTGACCGTTGCCGTTGCTCCGGCGAGCAGCGCCCAGACGCCACCGGCCAGAACGGACCCGACCACAACAGAGGTTGCCGCGGTGCCCGGCGTGGACGAGATCTCCAGTAGCCGAAACCTGCGCCAGATAGCCAATATCCCCAAGCAGGGGCCGTTCAACAGCGAGGGTGCGCTCGGCTCCGACCTGGCCTTCCAGGGCCGGTACGCGTTCGTGGGCAACTACGAGGGCTTCGTCGTCTACGACATCAAGAACCCGTCCCGGCCGTCCATCGTGTCCCAGGTGCTCTGCTCGGGATCACAGAACGACATCTCCGTCTACGGCGACCTGTTGTTCCTGTCCACCGACTCTCCCCGCAGCGACGACTCGTGCGCCAGCACCAGCGTGCCGAGCACCGGCACGGTGTGGGAGGGCATGAAGATCTTCGACATCAGCGACAAGGCCAACCCCCGGTACATCAAGTCGGTCCAGACCGCCTGTGGCTCGCACACCCACACCCTGGTGCCGGCCAAGGACCGCAAGTCGGTCTACATCTACGTGTCGTCGTACGGGCCGTCGGCGACCTACGCCGGCTGTGCGCCGCCGCACGACTCGATCTCCATCATCAAGGTTCCACTGAAGAAGCCGACCCAGGCCGCCGTCGTGGCCGTGCCGAACCTCTTCCCGGACGGTGGCAACCCGGGCAGCAACGGCAGCTCGACCACGAGCGGATGCCACGACATCACCGTCTACCCGAGCAAGGACCTGGCCGCCGGTGCCTGCATGGGCGACGGGATTCTGCTGAACATCGCCAACCGGGAGGCGCCTCGGGTGATCAACCGGGTCCGGGACACGGTGAACTTCTCGTTCTGGCACTCGGCGACCTTCAACAACGACGGCTCGAAGGTGGTCTTCACCGACGAACTGGGCGGTGGTTCCGGTGCGACCTGTGTCGAGACGGTGGAGCCCACCCGGGGCGCCAACGCCATCTACGACATCACCGGGCGGGGCGACGGCCGCAGCCTGGTCTTCAAGAGCTACTACAAGATCCCGCGCCTGAACACCACGCTGGAGAACTGCGTGGCGCACAACGGCTCGTTGATCCCGGTGCTCGGTCGCGACATCATGGTCCAGGCGTGGTACCAGGGCGGCATCTCGGTCTGGGACTTCACCGACTCGGCCCGACCGGTCGAGCTGGGCTACTGGGAGCGCGGCCCGCTCTCGGCCGACCGTCGGGTGATCGGCGGTTCGTGGTCGGCGTACTGGTACAACGGCAACATCTACTCCAGCGACATCCAGAAGGGTCTGGACGTGTTGGAGATGAACGACTGGCGGATCTGGACGGCGCACCTGACCAAGGTCAAGGAGCTGAACGTGCAGAGCCAGCCCGGCTACCTGGGTAGCAACTGGTAGGCGGACCCGCACCGACGAGCGGCCCGGTCCCCGGTGGGACCGGGCCGCTTCGCGTTCGGCAGCAGCCCACCAGGTCGTACGGAGATCGACGTACGTTGCTTCGCCCGACGATCTCGTGGTGGAATGGGAACGCGTGGCGGTCGCGAGTGGCCGGCAGTGCCGACGTGCGCGGGTCCGGAGTGGTCAGGGCAAACACTCCGAGTCAGATCCGGTCGGCAGCCGAGATCGGGCAGACAACAGTCGGGCGGGGCAGCTCTTCGGACCTGAGCCCGTGCCCGCGCTCCCGTGGTACGACGGGCCGAGCGCCGAGCGATCGGCGACGGCTCGCATCGTGGCGGGTGCGACCCCACCGAGAGGTATCCAACGATCGTGAGAATTCGACGCAGGGCGGTGGTACTCACCGCCGCAGCCGCGGTGCTGGCCGCCGGCACCCCTTTCATCCTTACGCCCGACGCGGCGTTCGCACACGGTGCGATGACCTATCCGGCGACCCGGACGTACGCCTGCTACCAGGACGGGCGGGCCGGCGGCGGCGGCGACCTGAACCCGACCAACCCGGCCTGCGCCGCCGCGGTGGCACAGGGCGGCAAGCAGCCGCTGTGGGACTTCTACGGCGTGCTGATCGGCAACGCGGGAGGGCGGCACCGGGAGATCATCCCGGACGGTCAGCTCTGTGGCGCCGGTACGACGAAGTACGCCGCGTACAACGCCGTCAGCGCCGACTGGCCGACGACGAACCTGCAGTCCGGCGCGAACATCACCTTCCGGTACAACGCCTGGGCGCCGCACCCCGGCACCTGGTACCAGTACGTGACCCGGGACGGCTGGAACCCGGACGCCCCGCTGAAGTGGTCGGACCTGGAGGCGACGCCGTTCGACCAGATCACCAACCCGCCGTTGGGCAGCGGCGCGTCCGGCGCCGAGTACGTGTGGAACGCCCGGCTGCCGAACAAGAGCGGCCGGCACATCATCTACTCCATCTGGCAGCGTTCGGACTCGGCGGAGGCGTTCTACAACTGCTCGGACGTCAACTTCGGCGGCGGTGGCGGGCCGACCACGCCGCCCACCACCGCCCCGCCGACGACGCCACCCACCACGCCGCCGGCCGGCGGTGACGCGTGCACCGCCTCGATCCGGGTGGACAGCTCCTGGTCCGGCGGCTACCAGGCGACGGTGACGGTCCGGAACACCGGCAGCGCGACGGCCAACCCGTGGACGGCCACCTGGACCATGCCCAGCGGCAGCACGGTCAGCCAGGGCTGGAACGCCACCGTCTCGCAGAGCGGCAGCACGGTGACCGCGACGGCACCGAGCTGGAGCCCTCCGTTGGCACCGGGAGGGTCGGTGACGATCGGGTACATCAGCAGCGGTTCGCCGAGTCCGGCACCGAGCGGGTTCCGGCTCAACGGCGCTGTCTGCGGTAGCTGACCGATCCCGTACCGGGCTCCCGACCACCGCCGTCGTGCAGTGGTCGGGAGCCCGTTCCCGGTCCGGCCGACCGGTCTGGACGGGCCGCGTGATAGCTTGCCCGACCTGTGAAGGGAGGGCCGGTGGACCAGGGTGTCTACGTGGGCAACGCGGGGATGGACGGCGCGGACAACGGAGGCTGGTTGCTCGGCCACTTCATGCCGCCCGGCCTGGATCCTCGGCACAGCACCGATGTCGAGGTCAAGTGGGGCGTGCACCCACCCGGGGACACCCGGGCGGAGTGGGTGACCGGCGAACGCCGTACCGCCCTGCTGGTGCTGGTCTCCGGCCGGTTCCACGTCGAACTGCGGGACCGTACCGTCGTGCTGGCCAGGCCCGGCGACTACGTGGTCTGGGGGCCGGGAGTGGACCACTCGTGGCTGGCGCCGGAGGAAGCGGTGGTGCTGACCGTCCGCTGGCCCTCGGTCGCCGGCTACAAGGTCGTACCGCCTGACCTCTTGACGAGTGTTCCCGGCTGACGGGTGTTCCCAGGAGCGGGTGACCGGTTTCGCGGTCCCGTGATCGATTTCGCGGTCCCGTGACCAGTTTCGCGGTCCCGTGACCAGGGACCGGCCGCCGTACCGACGGCGTGGCGAGCGGTTCCCTGGTCACGGGCGGACGGCGCCGCTCAGCCGAGGGTGCAGCTGACCGTCGGTGCCGGGTTGCTGCCGGACCAGCTGCCGATGAAGCCGAACGTCGTCGACCCGCCGGGGGCGAGCGCACCGTTCCAAGCCACGGCGAGGGCGCTGGCGGTGACCCCGCTCTGGGTGATCTCGGCGTTCCAGGCCTGGTTGACCTGCTGGCCGGCGCCGAAGACCAGTTGCGTCGTCCAGGTTCGGCTCGCCGTCGTGCCGTTGTTCCGGACCGTGACCTCGCCCTGGAAGCCGCCCTGCCACTGCCCGGCGGACCGGTAGCTGGCCGAGCAGCCCTCCGTTC
>NZ_JADPUN010000422.1 GCF_015690345.1 Plantactinospora alkalitolerans
GGCGGGCTGCTGGGGGTGCTTGGCGAAGTCGTAGATGGCCCCGTTGCGCCGGGCGTGGTCTGCCGCACCTCTCGCGGTGCTGCGGCGACCTTCGCGATGGCCGCCTTGATCACGGCAGGAGCCGGCGTCGTCGGTTGCGTCGGCGGCGGCTTGGCGGTGGTGGCGGGCACGGGCGCCGCACCGGCCGTCTCGTCCTCGCCGTGGTGGTTTGTCTGCACGTGGCCGCTGGTTCTTCCGAGGTGGTTGGAGGCGAAGTCGCACGCCGGACGGTCCGCGCCGCAGACGAAGTACCGCTCGCCGTTCCTCAGGCGCACACCCCGGATCTTCTTGTAGTACTGGGGTTCCCCGGTCCCTCGTTTCCGCACGGGCATCTCGACCGGGAATTCCTCGACGACTTTGCTCAAGATGGTCCGCAAGCGTGTGACCTTGGCTGCCTGTAGCTCGCGGCGGGCGAGCGTGAGTGGTCCGGGATGTTCGTTGCCGAGGTGCTTGCGTGCCGCTGCCGAGCTGGTGTACGTCAACGTGCAGCCCGTGCCCGGCTTGTTGCACAGGACGCGAGCGGGAACCAGGTCGAGGAGGCACTTCGGGCACTTCCCACACGGGCACTTCCTGCAACGCTCGCTCGGCTCGTGGCGGCACCAGTTCGACCAGTTCTTGCATACCGGCACGTCCGACGGCGGCGGTTCGTTCTCTCTGGCTTCATCGCTGTACCTGACGGCGCGTTTCGCGGCGAAGGATGTGTCCGCCTTCATCGCCACGCCGGCGAGGTTCGCGTACGGCCTGTTGTAAACCTCCATACGAAGCCAGAACTGGCCGATGGCGTCGTCGCCAAGTTCTTCGAGTGGGATGCCTACGTCAAGGGACGGCGTGGCGGTCTGGGCCGGTGTGGTTGTGGCGGTGACGGCCATGGGCGGCTCTTTCAGTTCGTTCGGTGCGGTGGCAATCGTTGCCACGCTGGCCCTGTCTTTCGCGATCTTGGTGCGCCGGGACGCGGTTCGCACCGCACGCGCGGCCTGCTCGGCCTTCTCCAGGCCCCGTTTGCGGAGTTCGGTGGTGACGTTGTCCACGGTTCGGCCGGCGCCCTGTGAGGGGATCCTGACCGGCTCCTGGCCGTCGGCAGGAAAAACCATCCAGCCGCGTTTGCGATCCACGACCCGCCAGTTGACGGCGGCGCACCGCTGTGCCAGTTCTTGCATGCTTCCATTGCTTCGGGTCAATGACGTACCCCTCCGTCGGTCTTGTGTTCGTCGGCCAGTACGGGCGCCGAGCCCTGGTTCGCTGCCGCCTCGCGGCTTGCGGTCCAGACCGCGGCTGCGACGCGATACAGGGCGTCGTTGACGGTCTTCAGTAGGCGCTCGTCGATCCCTTCCGACGGCCCCAGTCCGAGACTCGCCGTTCCTTCCTGAACCCTGGTCCAGAACGTGTTCAGGGCGAGAATGCGAGCCTCCGCGCCGCCCGGTTCCGGTACTCCAGGAAAGGCCGGGAGCGGTCCTGCCATGAACACGTGCGCCCACGGCTGTGTGTATCCGCAGGGCACGTCCGGGCAGTACCAGCCGTCCTTCGCGGCGACCAGAGCCGGGCGGGACCCGCCATGGTCGCCGTCTCCGCAGGTGAACGGGTGTAGCCAGCCCGACTGTTGGAACCTGTTCAGGGCGGCGACTTGATCTGCGTTCCACGGTGGCACCAGACGTTGTTCCATCCTGCCCTTCTTTGGTCGGAGTGCTGGGAGATCTAGGTTATCGCCCGGATCTAACCTCGGTCAAACTGCTGCTCGCGCGGGGTTTGCGACGATCCGGCCCTCCAGGTCCAGCAGGGCGCCAAAGAGGTGTAGCCGCACGTCATCCGAGGCGCCGACGCTGGACATCACCGCGATCAGGTGGAACGCGGCGGCCCAGTACGTGTCGCGGTCGATACGCAGCCGGCGATGGATCGCCTCAAGCTGATGCATCTGGAAGTGCACCGGTCCACCCAGAATCTGGCCGATGAACAGCGCCTGGTGGCGGTGTAGCCGGCTCATGTTCACGCCGGCGAAGTAGTGGCTCAGGCGAGGGTCGCCGAGCACTCGGTGGTAGAACTGGTCGACGGCGACGCGGATCGTGTCGGGTCCAACCCGGTCGTACATCGTGATCCGGTCTTCGGGTGCGGTCGCTGGCTCGGTGATCGACGGTTGTCGTGGTTCGCGGGGCGCGAAAACGCGCCACAAGACTGCAATTCCCACGACCACAATGACGCCGACCCCTGCTGGAATCAGGACATCCACCTACCGCACGGTAACGCGAAAACAACGCGGAAAACCGGCCGGTAACCTAAGTCAACATTGCCGCTGGTCAGGCGCTTGCGCACCTCTCGCCCGGCCTGCGCCGGGCGTTGCCGACCGCCTTGGTGAACCCAGCCGGCTCGCCCTGGACCTCCGGGTCCCAGACCCGGGCGGCCAGCTCGGCCGCACCGCCCTTCGGGTAGCACCAGCCGAAATCGTAGACCGATTGGAACGATTGCGGAGTCAAGATCAGTCTGTCGTTGTAGAGCATGGGCATTACCTGGACCAGCCAGCCGCCCCACCGGCCCAGCGTGACCAGCCCGTCCTCGCCGAGGACGGGCTGGTCGAAGAACTCGATCAACGTACCGTCAGCCATAGGTCTTCCTAAGATGGATTTGAACGGAACGGTCGTTCGTTGCACCTCTACGCCGCAACGAGGTTCGCCAACTGCGAGTCGGGGTTGCGGCGAGCGAAGGCGATCAGGTCCGCCTGGGCGCCCTGGGGGTGCAGCACCTCCACCCCGGCCCGCCCGGCGATCGTCGTTACGGTGTCGGAGTCGTCGATGCGGATCTGGTAGGCGATCTGCGCCGCTGTCCGGCGCCGCAGGGCGAGCGCCCGTACCGCCATGGGGCGATCAGACGTCGTGATTGGCAGTTGGAGCTTCGGGTCTTTGCACAGCATCCAGATGCTGAGCACGTCCGGTCGCTGGTCCTGCGGGTGGAGCTTGATCCCCATCTGGCGTGCGGCGCTTTTCGCCCCGGACACGCTCATCCGCAGCGCCCAGGCGACGTGGGTGGCGCTGTACCCGAGGGCCGTCATCGCCGCCATCGCCTCCCGGCGCATCCAGCCGGTCAGCGGCAACCGCCGCCCATCCGCCACCACGGAGGCGACCATGAGGATCGCCCACGCTGGATGATCGGTCCGACCGGGCGGAGGTGGGCACTTCATTCCGATCAGCGTCCACCGCATCTCAGATTCCCCTCACGGACGCGATCGACTGAGTCGAGCTTCCTGTGCGTTTGCCGACCCGCGCGGACAGCCACTCATCCCACTTCCGGCGGTGGTTGCAGTGACCACACAGGCTCCAGTTCGACGCCTCCCGGCCGACGGGCATACCGACAACCTCCACCTTGCAGCTCCTGCAGTTGTACGGTTCCGTCGCCTCGACGACACCTGCCAGCACCTCGACGTGGCAAACGGCGCAGCGCGGCTGCCCGTCGCCGCCGATCGCGGTGGCGTCGCGGTCGAAGCACTCGACACACCGCCGGATTGCCCCGCCTTGATGGGCGGCCTCAGGCCACCGGGCGGCACACTCCGGGCAGACCCAGGGGTCATCGAACTCGCAGGGGACGCTGACGCAGTAGGGGCAGTTCGGTGGCGGGAAGTCCAGCTCCACACCTTCGATCGGCGCCAGGGCGCGTATCTGGCCGGCGAGGCGATGCAGCCGGACGTGCCCGATCGGCACCCCCCTCCAGTTGTTGCGGAGAACGACCAGCGCCCGAGGCGGGTCGTGGTAGACCTCGGCTGCGCGGGCCACCACGTCGATCTTCGCTCGGCGTGACCGGCGGTTGCCCGGCCAGTACAGGACCGGGTCACCCGGCTTGATCTTCTCGTTCCACGCCTCGACTGCGGCCCGTACTGCGGCCTTGGTCGGGTCTACGTCGACCGGCTTGGTCGCGACTTCGGCCATGGTGGCCTCCTTCGGTTGGTCGGATCCAGTCGGCCACCGCACGAGCCGGCACGGGTCCGGCTCGACGGAGGGCGACGGGTTACCTGGTGGGTGCACGGCGGGGCCGACTAACGGCCGCACGCCCGTGGGAGTCCCGAATCTCGGCGACGGCTTTCTCGATCCGCTCGCCGTCGGCCTCGGTGTGGTCGGGGAACGAAGCTCCCGCGCAGAGTGCCATGTCGATAAGGCCCGCCACCCAGCTGTGAGCCTCACGTTTTGCGGCTTGCTTGTCCATGCTGCCCTCTCTACCTGCCGGCGAGCGCCGTCGCGCGACGTCGCCTTCGGCACTCTTCGTCGCAGTACGCTGCGTCGGCACGTTTTCGGTCTCGTTCGTGCGGGTTGCCGCACGGCCCCTTCGCGCTGATACAGCCGGGGCACCAGTCCTTCGGGTCGATGAAGTCGCCGCACTCGGCGCACTGGCGACGGCCCTGGTTATCGACCTCGGCAGTCAGACGGCGAAGGCTGATAGACGCGCGTCGTCGCCGCGCCGGCGCGGGCATCCAGCTCGGCAGCCGGGGGCTCATCCTGTACCCGATCCGATCGGGCGATGCGGCGACTCGATCGTCTGACACGAGACGCATCCGGTGCAGAACGGCCGGCTGGCGCAGCGAAGTCCGGCGGTTACCCAGGCGATCGTGGCCGCGTCCTGGTCGGCGGTGGCCGCCGCGGTGATCTGCCTGGCCATCTCGTGGGCGACCACCCTGACAGCGAGATTCACCTCGTCCTGAAAGTCTCGGCGCTGATTGTTCGCGTCACGCCATTCGCGTAGCGCCCGCAGCGCCGCTTCCAGTCGCCCGTAGACAGGGAGCGCCCCCCTGGCCGTCGAATACCAGTCCAGTCCCAGAAAGTTCCCGCAGTGTTGGTAGAAGGGAACGCGGGCACGCTCGATGCGCTCGCGTTGCTTCGTTACCCACTCCGGCAGGTCACTCATCGTCGCCAGCCTCGCCGTCGCAGTGCTCGTTGGTGACCAGGCATTCGCCCTGGCAGTCGAGTGAGTTGCAGCCCTCCGCGTACCGCGCCCCGCATCCGGGCCGGTGGTGCCCCCGGTCGACCACGGCCTGCCGGTTCTCACCGCACGGCAGGGTGTCGCTGGAGCCCTCTCGGGCGGTAGTGCTCCCGCGTGCCATGATCAATCCTCCTTCCAGTCCGATCCGGTCGGCCACCGCACCGGCCCGTACGCGACGGACTGGGCGGAAGTTGGCCGGGTCAGTCATCCTCGGGACGGCAAGCAACCTTCGTGACGCGCAACGGGGCATAGTCGAGAACGCCCTCGGTGGTGGACCAGCCGCCTGAGTTGCGCCAGTCGTACTCTTGCGAGCGGTCGAGGCCGCCGTCGTCCTCGTCGTCGGCGTACCGGTCGTCGCCGAACACGCGGTGCCAGGTGTCGCCCGCATCGTCGACGACTTCGAGGACGTCCCAGCGAATATCTTCACTGCCGGGGGCGATCCAGTCGCCGACCTTGGGGATTTCGCGGGAGGAGATCGCGTCGAGCAGTTCGCCGATACGGTCCTGGGTAGCGCCGTCGATCAGGCCGGCCAGCATTCGGGCGTGGGTGAAGTCGCGCAGCAGCCGCACCTCGCGCGATTCGCCGCCGTGCGAGGCGCGGCTGAACGCAAGGTAGTAGAGCTCGGTGTCAGTGTCTGGGCGGGTCACGGTTGATCCTCTCGCGCGGCGCCCGGCTCGCCCTCGGTGGTCACGTCGCGAGCGATCGTTTCCAACTCGGTCAATTCGGTGACGAGCTGAGCGACAGCGTCTCGGTCGGTGACCGGGTTGAGCGCCGTGGTGTGGTCTTGCCCTGCCTTGGCTCGGTCGCGTTCCATGCCTTGGGCGCAGGTGGCGAGAAGCACCAACCGGGCGTCGCGCAGGACGCGGGGCAGGAAGCAACGCTGGTCGCAGAACTGGCAGTACGGGCCCATTTCTTCCCCTTCCGGTGGATACTGACCGGTCGGCCACCGCGCCGGCCCGTGCGAGACGGGCCGGGCGGAAGCTGGTCGGGTCAGCTGTTGGTGCGCAGCAGCAGTTGCCGGTGGACCTTGCTCTTGGCGTCGTCGCGGGTGCCTTCCAGGGCGGCGGTGGCGCGTACGACGCCGGAGGTGGCGCCTCGCAGGTTGCCGCCCGGCCGGACTTCGGCCTTCCAGTCCAGGAACTCGGTGAACGTCCGCTCGGCCGCGTACGCGGTCCGTCCCAGCTGCTTGGCGTTCTCGTCGAACAGCTCGGTCAGGGTCTCCTTGCGGTTGTTCCAGCGGGTGTGGGTACGGGCCGGCGAGTCCTCGTCGGGCGCGGTCCACAGCTCGCCCATGACCTCGTGGAACTTGTCGATCTCCAGTTGGGTACGGGCCAGCGCCTCTTCCTCGATCTTGAACTGCTCGTAGTAGGCGATCGAGAGGCGCATGGTGCGCCGAGCCTCGGCGATGCGCTCCAGCGGGTCGCCGACGTGGCGCATACCCCAGCGGGTGTGGGCGCCGGCGACGGCGAGCCGTTCGGTGTTGGCACACCGGGGGCGCCACGGGGTGGCGACGTTGTCCATCTTGCCGGAGCCGTCGTGGCTGTTGATGCTGACGACGTAGGGGCGGATCTCGTCGTTGACGCCCTCGGCGTCGATGCGGACGTCGATCGGCAGCCTGATGCAGCAGAAGACCTTCGCGCCACCGCGCAAGGCGCCGGCGGTCTCCCAGGTGACGTCGTAGTTGTCGACGAGGTCCTGGAGGAATTCGAAGCAGACCCGGTTCTGGAAGATCTCGTACCGGCGGCCGACGATGCCGAGCGGGGCGCCGGTGTCGCTGCGGTAGTTGACGAACTGGCCGGGCACCTCGATGAGCGGGCCGTCCGCGTCGATCTGGAAGGTGGCGGGGCGCTGCAGCACGAGCCAGGCTGTGCCGCTGAGGTCCATCACCTGGCCGATGTCGGTGACGCCGGCGGGTACGACGTTGCCGGCCCTGTGTCATTCCTCGTACCGGGAGTAGAGGGCAACGTTCCCCTCGACGACGTCGAGGCCGTGCTGGGGCATGACGTCGCCCATGGCGTTGCGGAGGAAGATTTCTCCGTTGTCGTAGCCGCCGTCGGTGACTTGGTATCGGTCGTTGCCGAGGGAGCGCATCGTGCCGGCGGCGATCGCGTCGTTGAGTGATTCCTGGTTGCGCAGGATTTCGGCGATCTGGTTGGCACGGGTGGCGTCGAAGCGGTCGTTGACGTCCAGCACGGATGCGGTCATCTGGTCCTCCTGGTGTGCTCCGCCTCCGAGGTAAGGCTATAACCTCGGTCAAGCTGACATGACCGAGGTTATAGCCCGAGCGCGCATAGCGCAAGTACCCAATTCGGCAACACTCCTGGTCTGACTCAGTCGATTTCTAGGCAGGGGCCGATGTGCTCGCGGTGCAGCTCGCACGAGTACTCGTAGCCCGGCGGACGCTTGCCGCAGTACGCCGACTCGCGAATCAGCCAACAGTCGTTCGGGCCGTCCCAGTACCCGTCGCGGACCAGGACGTACGAATCGATGCGGTATCGGCACGCGGTCCGCTCAACAGCTTCCAGCAGCTCGGGATTGCGTGCCACCAGCCGACTGCGCGCGGCGGCATACTTCCGCGTGCCCCACGTTCGATCGTCTTCGGACAGCAGAGCCTGGCGTTTCGGGTCCGAGTTGTGGCTGTTGTCTGCCAACTTGACCTTGAGGCCGACCGGGTGCCTTACGGCCCGGTCGAGCATGTCCTCGTACGCCTCGCCCGGCCGGCGGCTTACCGAGTCGACCGCCCCGACGACCTCCTCCGGATAGCCCTGCTCGCGCAGGTAGGCGAGCGTGACCCAGGTGTCCTCGACAGTGTCGTGCAGCCAGCCGGCCATGACGGCGTTCTCGCCGAACCGGTGCAGCATCCCGGCGACCGCCCGCACGTGCTCGACGTACGGCCGTCCGGCCTTGTCGACCTGGCCGGCGTGGGCACGCTCGGCAAGCGCGGCAGCGTCAGCGACGGTCGGCGTCACTGCGGCACCTCCGTCGGGTCGTCGCAGGCAGCGTTCTTCATCTGGCCGACCAGGTCGCGCCGGCCGGCGCGCCAGCCCAGCCGGTACATCGCGGCCTGGTCGGCCGGTTTCGACATCGAGGCCGTCGGCGGCTCTGGTGCCGTCACGGCGGGCGGGTCTTCACCGAGAATCGCCGCCGCGACCACCTCCAGCGCCGGCGTGGTCGGCCCGGACCGCAGCATGCTTACGAGCATCCGACCAAGAACCGGCTCGGAGACGATCGCGGCGTACTCGCCGACGGGACCGCCGAGCCAGCCGTTCATCGCGTCCCGCCAGCTGGACGACGTTCCGTCGAACGCTTCAGTCGCATCGTCGAGACGGTCGGCCAGCACCTGGGCGGCGCGTATCAGCTGACTAGTCATCCTGGCTACCGCTTCCGGTCGTCGGGGTCGGGCTGGCCCGACTGGGCGTTGAGTGCCGCCGCGATCTGCCTGACCTGGTCCCAGCGGGCCTGGACGGCGTCGGTCCCGAACACCAGGTCCTGGTCGTTGACGAGCACGTCGGTGATCGGCGTGCTCCTGGTCACCCGCGGTACGTCCCCGCGGCCCTTCGGCGCGGCCTTGCCGCGGACGAGCAGGATCCAGACCTCGTCGCCGTGCTGCATGTCGAGGTAGTTGCGCTGCTCCCCTTCCGGGTTCGCCAGGATCGCGAACCACGGGCCGCGAGTACCTGCGGGTACTTCAGGCATGGTCGTACTCCAATCCGGCACGCCACTCTGGCGGCCTCCGCACCGCCCGGACACGAGGCCCGGTCGGCACGGGGGTCGTCAGAACTGGCGCAGCGCCAACACTTCGGCGACGACCTCCGGGAGTACGGGAATGTCGCGCTCCATCAGCTCGTCGCTGATATGACGAGGGGTCCGTCGGGGATCTTCCGTGCGTAGCCTGACGATGAGCTCGACGACGTCCGCCCCGAGATCGTCGACGCCTCGGACGATGCGAGCAGTCGTGTAGGAGGAGTCCGAGAATCCGTACGAGGTCATCCTGTGCACCCTTCGGTCAGCGCCGCGATGATCGCCGCACACTGGGTCGGCTCGGCCCACTTGCGCTCCTCGGCGACATCGGCCAGGTAGTTCACGGTGTGCGCGTTCGGCAGGATGACTGACACCACGCGCCCGTCGACGTACACGTCTTTGCACCCTTTGTCGTGCAGGAAGTCGGCGCAGCTCTCGGCGTCTTCGCGGCTGTTGCAGGTGAGGCGCGTCGCCGGGTCGTTGAGGAACCGGTAGCCGTCGAGGCGGCCGTAGCGATCGAGCTGGATGCGCGACTGTCTGCGCTCGCCGGGAGGGTTGCACGCGGGTACGACGTAGGCCGCCCCGTCGTCGGTGAGCTGAACAACGCGTACGTGCCGGGTCTGGTTGCGAGCCTTCAGCTCCCAGACCTCCAGGACCTGGGCCGGGGTGAAATCGGTCCGGCGGAATCTCAGATTGATCATGGATAGTCCTCTGTCGGGGTCGCCCGTCTGGCAACCTCCGCGCCGCCCGGACGCGAGGCCCGGCCGGCACGGAGGCGGTCAGGCCGGCACGCGCGCCAGGACGGCGTCGATCGACGCCAGGGCCTCCTCGTGCTGGCGCCTGGCGCCCTCCAGCTCCTCCCGGGAGTAGGAGGACGGCAGGCCGTACACGGTGGTGATGAGCTGTACGGAGTTGTCCGGTTGACGAACGAGTGCCACGTAGCTGTCGTCCGATTCCTGGTCGACCTGCAGCACGGTGGCGACCTGCTCGATGGCGCAGTCCGGATACTTGGCGGCGACCCGCGCGGTGAAGTCCCCCAGAGACATGATCAATCCTTTCGTCGGGGTTGCGTCTGGCAACCTCCGCGCCGCCCGGACGCGAGGCCCGGGCGGCGCGGGGGTGGTCAGCTGGCCATCTCCTGGGCGTGGCTCCGGTTCTTGGCGAGCTGCGCCAACCTGCTCTCGCGAGTCTTCGGGGAGTCGAGCTGTCCGGCCACTGTGATCGCGGCAGCGAACTGGGCGTCGGCCCCAGCAAAGTCGCCGAGGCGCGCCAGGCAGATCCCGAGTTGTTCGCGGGCCACGGACTCCGCGCCGATCAGGCCGTACTGCTGGGCGAGCTCCGCCGAGCGCTGGTAGTGCGGCCTCGCGTCACCGGTGCGCCCCGCTCGGACGAGTGCGTTGCCGAGCGTCGTAGACATGTTCACCACGTTGATCATGTCGCTCGTCGACTCCGCGTGCCGCAGAGCTGCTTCGATCATCCCGAGGTCGTCAGTGTTGTTGGGCATGGCATCCCTTTCTCGTTCGGTCGCCCGTCTGGCAACCTCCGCGCCGCCCGGACACGAGGCCCGGCCGGCACGGGG
The DNA here is from genome assembly GCF_015690345.1 of Plantactinospora alkalitolerans. Classification (GTDB taxonomy): domain Bacteria; phylum Actinomycetota; class Actinomycetes; order Mycobacteriales; family Micromonosporaceae; genus Plantactinospora; species Plantactinospora alkalitolerans. Next base: position 10,313 of record NZ_JADPUN010000422.1, read on the forward strand.
GTAGTCAGGCTCGGTAGCCGACCATGACCCCGGTGACGGTCGTCGCCTCCTGCACGACGGAGACCGGACCCGACCGGCCAGCGTCTGCGGCGCCCCTGGCATAGACGAAGTCGACGAGCTCCTTGAATGCCGGCTCGTCGAGTGCGTCCCTGACCGCTTCCTCGAACTCCTCGGGGGTCATCGGCGCGCCGGACTCTTCGGCGTCGACGAGGCGGGCAAGGTGCCGGGCGGTCTCCTCGTAGAACGACTCCGGCGGTTTGGGCTGGCTGTCGGGGCTGGACTGGCTCATGTTGATCTCCTTCGTCGGGGTTGCGTCTGGCAACCTCCGCACCGTCCGGACGCGAGGCCCGGGCGGCACGGGGGTGGTCAGATCCTCGGACCGTCGGCCTGCTCCAGCGCCTCGGCGAACGTCAGCCGCTCTGCTTCGGGAACCGCCGGCATGGATCGGTCGCGGCGGACCAGCAACACCATCCAGGTGCGACCGGACACGAGCGTGCAGAACCGCCCGGCACCGCCGTACAGGTTCGCCAGCACGGCGATCCGGCGGATCGGGATCCACCCCTTGAAGAAGTGGCGCCGCAGCTTCACCGGACAGCCTCCGCCCCCAGCAGGTCGCGCAGCTGCTTCGCCGCTATCCGCAGTACGTCGGCCTCGACGCCGGCGTCCCGGATGCCAAACTCGTCCAGCCCGTCGTCCCAGTCGTCGTCCTCAGGGCGGGCGACTGGGTCGACGTCACACTTCGCGTCCAGTTCGGTCGCGCGCTCCTCCCACTGGATAGCGAGGTCCACCAGGTGGTCCGCCAAGGTTGGCTCGTCGGATGCCGTTTCCAAGTGGTCGGCGGGGTTCATCGCGGCACTCCGATCCCGTCGAGGCGGGTGTTGAGCTTGGCGAGGTCTTCGCCCGCCACCAGCGCTACGTCGAATCCGAGGGCGGCGATCAGTTCGGCCGCCGCCCGTGCGACCTCGTCGAGCTGGCTCACGACCTGGTGCGTCTCGACGATGACCCCCCGCTCCCGCTTCCGCGGGTTCTGGCCGGTCCACCCGATCACGAGGTCGCCGAGCCCGGCAATCGACCGGATCAGGTTCCTCTCCGCGCCGGCCAGGTTCGGCGAGGTAGCGGCCTTGATCCGGTAGATCTCGCCGAGGACCAGGCGGTGACTGAGTCTCGCCTGGGCGGTGCAGGAGGTCACGATGACGTCGACACACTCGGCCGCGGCGGCACGCCAGTCTCCGGCGTCCAGTGCGGCCAGAACCTCGGCCAACTCCTCCAACGGCTTCGCGGTGATCTGCAGGACGTGCTCCGCCTGGTTGGTGCCGTTCTCGGCGGCCAGCCAGCCCGCGATCCGACTGACGGTCCGATCGGCCAGCGTCGCCACCTGGATCGGACTCAGGGCCGTGCTCATCGCGTCTCCACCCGGACGTACAGCGGGCGCCACGATCCGCCGCCGCCCGAGTCGCATGCGTCGCAGCCCTGCACGTTGATCGGCCCGCTGACGCGCTCGTTCCACCATTCGGTGTTGTCGCAGCGGTAGCCGCCCGAGCCCACATGGATGAACAGCGCACTCCCGTCCGGGGAAGTGACCGGCTCGCAGCCGGCCGGAGTAGGGACGAACGCGTCGGCCACGGCCACCGCGGTCGCCTCCACCGCCTCCATCCCCGACCAGCCGTGCTGGTCATGGTTGGCGGACGCAACGAGGCGGTCGCCGACGTACACCTCGATGCGCTCGTCGTCCGGGCGCTCGATACGTACTTCACTCATCGCAAGCTCCTAGGTTTGGGCAGGGTCCGCGTCTGGCGGCCACCGCGGCCCGCCCGGCCATCCCGGGCGAACCACAGAAGCGGTCAGCGGGCAGACGTACCGGGGGTGACGTTGATCGCGCGCACCATGTGCTCGGGGGTGAAGACCTCGCCGCCGGCGTCGACGGCGGTGGCGCACGGCCACTGGGTGACCTCGCCGTCGTCCCAGCACACCGCGCAGACCCACACCTTCGGGGTGCAGGTGTCCGTGAAGCGCGGAATGTGGAACCGGGCGGGCAGGGTCGCCTTCTCCTCCATGGTCATGTCTGTCAGCGTTTCCCAGCACGGCATGTCGGGGGCCTCGACGAGGGTTGCCCGCTGCGCGCACGTCTGGTGGATCGGGTCCGGATCGACCTGGCCGTTCGTACGGCAGGTGCCGCACGCCTGAGGGCCGGGCTTGGTTCCGGTCGTCATCGTCGTCATCTCCATCGATCTCCTCGTTAGTCCAAGTCCGCGTCTGGCGGCCACCGCGGTCGCCGGCGGGCCAGCGACCGCAGAAGCGGTCAGTGTGCGTGCTCGCGCAGGCTGACAGCCCGCTTGTAGTCCTGGAAACGAATCTTCGCGATGGCCGACCGGTCCGGGGTTCGCAGGACGATCCCCTCCGCGAGGCCGCCAGCACCGGAATCGAGGGCCACCCGTGTCGCCGGCAGCCGCTGCGCCAACCAGACGTGGGTGTCGGCCACCTTCGTCGGAACGTTCACGGCGCTGTCAACGAACAGACGCGGGGTCAACTGGGCGCCGACCGAGTCGGCCTCGATGCCCAGCGCCGTCTCGCTGTAGAACCGCTGTCCACCCTGGTCGCGCCATGCGGCGATTTGCGCCGACGGCCAGTGCAGCATCTCCTCGAATCCGTCGACCTTCGCGATGTCGAACAGGCGGTAGCCGACCTGCTTCGTTGAGGTGTACTGCCTGCTGGCCGCCGTTGTCTTGCCGCCGTAGACCTCGGCGTAGTACACCGTGGGCCGGTCCACCACCCGGTTGGTCAGCAGCCGGTCAGCAAGCAGCCGGAGGGCGTCGACGATGCCGAGGGCCGGGTTGGCAACCAGGTCGCCGCTGCCGTACAGCAGCTCCTCGCGGCTGCCGATCAGGTACGAGCCGTCAGGAAGGAGGACGACCCTCCCATTGCACCCGTCGACTTTCTCCGTCCCGATCACTGTGCCGGCGAACGGAACGTACTCATCGAGCAGCGCGCCACGCTCACCGAGCTTGTGGTACGTCGGGATTGACGGGTATTTCGTCATCGAGTTGATCGCGGCGAGGTCCGCCGTGCGTACGTTGAAGCTGGTCATGGGGTCCTTCTCGGGGTTGGTCCGACGAGTCCGCGTCTGGCGGCCACCGCGGTCGCCGGCGCGGTGCCGGAAACCACGGAAGCGGTCAGGGCAGGCTGATGCTCAAACTGCCCGCGATCCGGCGGATCAGGGCCACCGCGACAGCTGCTTCCCGGCGACTCATGTCCGGCCGAGCGTCGGCAGTCAGGTCGTACATCGCGTCGCCGGCGATGGTGACGTAGTAGACGCCGTGCGGGACGCCGAGGGCGTTCGCCGCATTGCCTCCCTCGACGTTCGGCGAAGGGTCCGCCGCGAACATGCTGGATCTGCTCCGGTACACCTGCTCGCTGGCGAGTTCCAGCTGGGAGACCAGGACGGTGAATTCCTCCGCCGACAGGCGCAGCACCTCGGTCTCGTCGGCGTCGAGGAGGAACGCCCGAGAGGCGTCGCGGGTGACGTAGTACAGGCCGGACGGAGTGGACTGCTCCATGATCGTTCTCCTTTGTCGGTTTGTCCGCGTCTGGCGGCCACCGCGGTCGCCGGCGAGGGGTGCCGGCAGCCACGGAAGCGGTCAGCGAGGTAGGCCCAGCTCGTCGAGTTCGTCGTTGACCCTGTCGCACGCGGCGACGAGCGCCGGGCCGACGTCGTAACCGAGTTCGGCGATCAAGACCCCGGCCATCTCCGCGACGACGTCCAGACCAAGGCCCACCTGTGATGTCGGAGTGGTCGACCCTCCGGCTCGCTTGCGGGGATCGTGGCCCAACCACCCGACGACCAGTCCGGCAAGATCGGTCACGGCGCCGGCTAGGCGATCACACTCGAACATGAACCGGGCCCTGTCGCGCGGCTTTCGGTGGCACATCGCCTTGTCGACACCGTTCCCGATTCCGTCGGAGCCGAGCATCGCCTTCGCGGTGTAGGCGGTGATCACCAGGTCGGCGCAGGCCACCAGGGCGGTCTGGCGGTCCGGCGCAGCTGTCTGGAGTGCCCGGAGGATCTTGCCCAGATGCTGCATCGGCCGGGCCAGCACCTGCACGACCTGCTGCAGTTCGCCGGTGCCGTTCTCGGCGGCCAGCCAGCGGGCCGCGCGGTCGGCAGTCCGCTCGATGATCAACGCCACCTCGGCGGCCGTCGGTGCGGTGGCCGGGGTGCTGGTCGTCTCGGTCATCTCGTTCCTTTCGTTGAATTCGGCGGGGCTGCGATGGACCCGTCGACGGGCAACGGTACGGCCGACCCGAAGGACGCGGCGCCGGCTGCGACTGCCTCGCGCGGGTTGAGCGTGCGAATGAACTCGGTCGCGGTGGTCGGCAGCTTCGAGCCGTCGGCGAGGTGCAGCAGGTAGCGCCGGTACCGGTGGCGGCCGTCGACCTCATCGGTCACCGTGATGTTGTCGACCTTCAGCCACTCCTGACGGTGGTCGACCTCAGCGGTGTCGATGTTGAAGGTGCCACCGGTGAGCACCCACCAGCCGGGCTTGATCTTGCGGCCCGCGCGGGAACGGCCGATCAGGGCGGGCTGGATGGTCTGCGCGGTCACAACTTCCGCCCCTCGGCGACACGGGTCGCCCGAGCCATGTCGGCCCCGGTCTGCGGAGTGCCGTTGCCGTTGAGTAGCAGGAAGATCTCTGCTTCGGCCTGGAGTGAGGCGAACTCCCCGATGCCGACCGGCATGATCGTGCGGTTGGTTCCCCGGTTCTGGCCGAGCGGCGTCAGCCCGGTGTGCCGGACGTACGGGCCGTCGTCGGTGTCTTCTGCTGTCTCGACCATCTCGGCCGGAAACCATGACGCCGGCACGGCAAACTCGCCACGCATCCACATGGCGGCGGTGGTCAATCGCTGGCGCCCGTCGATCACCGCCCAGATCCCCTCGTCGGTGGCGCCGATGTCGTACGTCTCGACGTCGGCCCAGACGTCGCTGCTGCGGTCGTTGATGGTGATCGAGGGGACGGTCGCCCCACGCAGCCACGAGTAGACGAGGCCAACCCGCTGGTCGGTGCCCCACACGTCGCCGCGCTGGTACGGCGGGTTGAGATCAATGCGCCCGCTCTCGACGTAGGCAACGAGAGTCGTCAGCGGTATCGATGATGCGTTGATCGGCAGGCGCTCCAGCGGCGCCGGGGTCTGGCGGGTCATGACACTCTCCGATCGTCGAGTCGGTACACCCGCGCGCCCTCTAGGCTCGGCGGTTCCTGGGGGCTATCGTCCTGGGCCAGCTCGGCTCGCCGAAACCACTCGGTCGAGCAAGCTACGCATCTCGGCTGTCCGTTGGGGCGTCGCCCCTCAACGTGCTTGTGCGTAGCCTTCGAGATCACCCGAACCTCCGGTGGAGGCGGCGCCGGGGCCGACGGCCGCTCGCCAGTAACGGGCTCCTGAGCGCCGGCGACGCACGCCGGGCAGCCAACCCACGCGCTCTTTGGCCGCGTCGGGTCGCTCGGGATGCTGCGCACCCCGTCGCACCGACCGCATTTCGTCGGTCGCCCCGCGCGGCGCTGTACGGCGACATCCCACCACTGGTGGGCCTGGTTGAGCCATTTCGGCGTTTGCGCAATTGGATCTTTAGCGACGAGGAGGAAGACCTCGGCGACGAGGTCGATCTCCCTGCCGCCGGCAAGGGCCGTGTTGATCTGATTCAAACACCCCGGCACCGACCAGAGCGGGCGGTGTTCGCGGACCCTGGCCACGATCGTTTTCTTCCGCTCTTCAAGATTGGAATCCCCTCCATCCCGAGAGCTCTCGTCCGACGACGGTGAGTTGATCTCCATGGGGGTAGGGGGAGGGTTTTCCAGGTAGTTCCTAGGTTGCGTTCCACCGTCGGAACTACCGACGTTCCACTGCGGAACTACCGTAGTTCCACCATCGGAACTACGGTCCCGGGTGGCCACATCGTCGGTAGTTCCACCATCGGAACTACGGTAGTTCCGTTCTGAGGGGTCGGTAGTTCCACCGTCGGAACTACCGTAGTTCCGCTCGGGGATGGTGAGGCGGTACAGGGTCGGTCGACGACTGACGGCCCGGACGACCTCCAGCCAGCCCTTCTCGACCAGCCCCTTGGCTGTCTTGGCCGCGTTCGCACGTCGACCGATACCGGCCTTCGCCATCAGCGTCGGGTAGTCGAGCCACGCCAGGTCCGCGTCCGGAGCCCTGTCTCCGTCACGATTGCGGACGTACCGGGCATAGGTCTCGGCGGTGGCCTTTTCGACCGCGCTCAGCTCGTCCGACTCCCAGACGGCGTCGCGGTACGTGTCGCGGAACGGCCGCTCGTCGGCGCTCACCGCCGGCCGCCCGTGCACCTGGCGAAAATGAAGTAGATCCCAACCCTTTGAAAAGGGCGAACAGATCTTGGTATCCTGGACATCGGATTCCTAAGTAGTGTGTTGACCCGGCGGGCGTGGGGACGCCCTCCGGGTCGTTTTCTGTCTATGCGGCCGGCGCGAGCGCCTTGACCATCTGAATCGCCTCTTCGTACTCGTCCGCCTTCTGGCGCAGCACCTGCGCGGCCTCTTCTTCCTGTCGCAGGTTCGCGACCGCGACGGGGAGGAGTTCGCGCAGGCGCAGCCCGAGCCGCAGCCCGCCATCGCCCCGGGGCGGGTGCGTTCCCGTCTTCCAGCGCCAGATCGTCGCGGCGGAAACGCCGCAGTCGGCCGCGATCTGCTCGTCGGGGACGTTGGCGGCACTCAAGATCACGGCGGCCACGCCGGTTGCGCAGTGGCCTACGGCCTCGGCCAGCAGGCGCCTGTTGTACCTGTCCATGGAAAGAGTATGACCTCGAATCGAAGCAGCGCGCAACACATGCAGCGGATTTCATCTGCTTCATGTTTGCCGACTGGCCGCGGGTTGAGTCCTTGCATGCTTTGAAGCCGCACGCGCGGGCTCTACGGTGGGGCGGTGCAGAGTCCGTCGCCACCAACTCCGGACCTGCCGCCGACCGAGCACCGGTACCCCGATTCGACCGCCGGACCCTGGGTGTTGACCCTCCAGTGGCAGGTGCTCGACGGCTTACCCGAGTGTGTCGGAGTGACCTTGACTAGCGACCCGCCTCAGCGTCTCACCGATACCGTCCTGCGCGGTCTGAACGTATCCAGATGGACGGCCGCCGACCGGGCCCGCATGATCACCCCGCAGGCAGCGTCATCGACAAGCATGAGGGCTTCGAAGCGGGCCAGATATGAACGGGTCGCCGAGATCTACCGCGCCGCGCTGCGCGGGGGCGGGCAGCCGGCACAGGCGGTCGCCGAGGCCGAGGGGCTTAGTCGAGGCGGCGCCTCGGCGCTGATCTCCAGGGTCCGCGAGGCCGGCCTCCTCCCTCCGACGTCCGCCGGTGTTGCGCTCGGGGATGTTGATCAGGACCCGAACGTCCAATGAATCAGCATTCATCTATCGGAGCCACGGCTATAGCATGTTGATCACATTCTGCGATAACCTATGTCAAGCTGGCGTGACCTGAACTCCGTAGCGCTTGCAGTCGGTTCAACTGGAGGTAAGCGCTACGGCCGCAGACTACCGAAGAGGAGGTGTTTCACATGTTGACCGGTCGCCGTTACCTGCTCGCGTTCAGCGATGCTCAGGTTGCCTACGCCGAGCAGGTCGGCGCGGCCTGTCGTGCGGTGTGGAACACCGCCTTGGAGCAGCGCCGCGAGTACCGGCGCCGACACGCCTGGATCAACTACGTCGATCAGGCTCGTCAGCTCGCGGAGGCCAAGCGTGACCCAGACTGCGCGTGGTTGGCCGAGGTTCCGTCGCACACGCTGCAGCAGACACTGCGGGACCTGGACAAGGTGTGCCGAGCGCACGGCACGTGGAAGGTGCGGTGGCGGTCGAAGTCGCGCACCACGCCCTCGTTCCGGTTTCCGGACCCGCATCAGATCGCGGTACGCAGGGTGAACCGCCGGTGGGGCGAGGTCCGACTGCCGAAGTTCGGTCCGGTCCGATTTCGCTGGACTCGTCCGGTCGGCGGGGCGATTCGCAACGCGACCATGCTTCGTGACGGTGGCCGTTGGTACGTCTCGTTCTGCGTCGAGGACGGCGTGGCCGAGGCTGCCCCGAACGGCCGCCCGCCGGTGGGCGTAGATCGGGGTGTCGCGGTCGCGGTCGCCACCTCTGACGGTGACCTGTACGACCAGCAGTTCGCCACCCCGGGCGAACTGCGCCGAATCCGGCGCCTGAATCAGCGGCTGGCCCGGTCGCTGCGCGTTCACGGCCGTAATCGGCGGTCGGGACGTCGTGACGCGGTCCGCGCGGAACTTAGCCGGCTGAATGCCCGGATCCGGTCCCGGCGCAACGACTTCGCCACCCAGACTGCGGTGCGGCTGGTCCGTAGCCACGGCCTGGTCGCGGTCGAAGACTTGCGCATCAAGAACATGACGGCCAGCGCGAAAGGCACGGCGGAGCAGCCGGGTCGCAACGTCCGCCAGAAGGCGGGCCTGAACCGGGCCATTCTCAACAAGGGCTGGGGCGGCTTCCTGCTGAAGTTGGACTACGCCGCCCGATACCACGGGGCGACCGTGGTCAAGATCAACCCCGCGTACACGTCGCAGACCTGCAACGCCTGCGGGCACATCGCCCGGGACAACCGCGAGAGCCAAGCGGTGTTCCGGTGCGTCGCCTGCGGGCATCGGGCACACGCGGACGTGAACGCGGCCAAGAACATCCTCGCCGCCGGGCTGGTGGTGACAGGGCGTGGAGACCTCGCCGTTGGGCGGTCCGTGAAGCGCCAACCGACCAAGAGGTTCGGGCAGCAGCACGCCCGAACCTCAGGTATCCCTAGCCTTCAGGTGAGGGTAGAAGTCAACTCCCCGTGCGATAACCTATGTCAAGCTGGAACCGCCGACGTCGAGAAAAACAGGTGATCATGGAGAGCACGCCCGGGGCGCGAGAGCTGGCAGACGGCCTCGCCGAGAACCCTCGGGCCTCTGACATCGCAGCACTGCTGGGGGTCAGCGCACGCCAGATCGGCCAGTGGGTGCAGGAGTCGAAGCCGGGCGAACGTCTGGCCGACCACCCGTTCCCGACCCCCGCCCGAGACGCCGACAACAAGCGGTACTGGCCGAAGGAGCAGGTCGACAAGATCCTCGACTGGCATCGGGCGGAAGTCCGACTGGATGAGCTCGGCGACGACCCCAGGTACTTCCGTGACCTCGTCGTGCAGCACCCCGACGGCCGCGAAGAGGAGATCCGCGCGCTGACCCGGAGTGGTGTTGCCGCCTTCCTCCGCGTCGCCGAGGGTTCGGTCAGCCGGTGGGTAAAGCAGTCGGAGCCCGGCGGTCGCCGCGCCGACGACCCGTTCCCGCCGCCGGAGCGCGACATCGGCGGGAAGCCGTACTGGCGGCAGACGCAGGCCGAGGAGCTGCTGGCCTGGCGCAGCGGCGACGAACCGGCCGAGCCGGGCGAGCGCACCCCCGTCTTCGAGCAGCGGGTGTTCCGGTTGCCCGACGGCACCATGTCGCCGCCGGTGACAATCCTGACCAGGGACGCTGTCGGCGACTTCCTCGGCTTCCAGCCGATCCAAATCACCCGGTTCATGTCCCGGTCCAGGCCGGGCGGCGATCTGGAGCATCACCCGTTCCCGGCCGAGCAGCGCGACAACCGCGGCAACCCGTACTGGTTGGCGTCGCAGGTCGACGAGCTTGCCGAGTGGGGCGAGTGGTACAAGTCCCAGCCGCGGCGGATGGGTGCCGGCGGCGGCGCCGGCGCGCACAAACGCGTCTTCGCCCGGTATCTGCCGACCAGGCGGGCGCACGCGTGGCATCCGCCGGCCCACACCACGGACTCGGTTACGACCCGGTACTGCCTGTTCTGCGAGATGGGTGCGGTCGGAAAGAGCCGCGTCGATCCGTGCACGGGCTACTCGGTCGAACGGGCGGCGCGGTTGTCCAGGGTTGACGCCGGCGACGTTCGCGGCCGGTCTGGTGGCGACTTCATCGCGGCCGAGGTTCGCGACGGCCTGGTGCAGTTGAAGCCGAGGACCGCGAAGATCGCGGTGTACGAGCTGACCGCTGCCGGCCGAGAGTGGCTGGACCAGTACTTCGAGTTCGCCGAGGACGCCTCCGTCTGACCGTCGCCTGTCGGCGGTTCGACAATTGCGCCATTCGCCACCCTGGTTGACCCATGTCCCGGCCGGCTGTAACCTCGGTCAAGCTGAACTGACCGAGGTTACAGGAGGATGCCGTGACGGCAGCCCAAACCAGACGCGTACGACTCATCCCCGAACTCGGGGACGAGCTCCCCCGGGTTCCGGACCGCCTGCCTGACGAGCAGTTCGACTACACCGACCACGGGGGCACGCACTGGCGTGTCGCCAGATACGACCATCGGATCTTTCGCATCGCCGACCCGGACGAAGTGACACCGGTGCCCCTGGAAGATCTCCACGAGACGCCGGGCCACGCCGCCGCCTGGTACGCCAGTCAGTGGTACGACCGCGTCGCGACGATCCCGCGTCGCGGCGACCTGATCGAGGTCGAACGCCCCGGCGACGCCAGCCTGTTCCTGCGGATCCACACGGCGTCCGGCAGCCACGACGACGGATGGACCGTCTCCGGGATGGTCAGTTTCCAGCCCGGCGGCCCGATCGAGTCCGTCACCCGTTACCTGATCTCTGGGCCCGCGTCGTTCACCTGGCTCGACCGCAAGGACGTCTAACCCCTGACGGCCCCGTGGTGGCCGGCTCCGGCCGGACGCCACGGAGTTGCCAGGGTGGCGGCGGAAGTTTGAACGGCAGGAGGGCAAGATGATCGAGGCAACAGTGCGGGTGCGGGTCGGCGACACGGAGGTCAGATCGACACGGCCCGGCGAGGGTAAGGCGTCCGACTACGCCCGAGCCAACGCCGCGCGCAAAGTCGCCCGGGACGACGTCCTCGACAAGCTCAACGCCACACCGGACCCCGTGAAGGAAATGCGTGGCGCGGTCACGGTGACCGCCGAACTGTCGGTTCACGGCCGGCGGTTGCGCTCGGAGCTGGTGATGGAAGGTGGGGACAAGCCGCGCGCCGTTGCCCAGGCCCTGCTCTGGGAAACGACCGGCGACGTTGCTAATCAGCTGGACAAGCTGGCCCCAGGAGTCCGCCGGTTCTGGCTTTTCCGGTAGTCGGCGTGCCCGTATCCGGCGCTACCCGTCGGGCCGGTCTCGCACCGGCCCGTGCGGCAGCCGCCGGAAGTGGCTGACGAACGAGGGAGATCGCGATGGGGAGCGACGTTGACCTGAACGCACTGTTGGAACTGGCCACGTTCGGCGCAGCCTGGGCAGCTCTTGCCGTCGGCCACAACGTGGCGGATCACATCCTGAGCCAGGGCGATCACATCGCCGACAACAAGGGCGCCCCGACTGTCGACGAGGTGACCAGCGGGAGGAAGAAGTCGCACTACGGGTGGTGGGAGAACCTGCAGCACGTTGCCCTCTACCACCTGGTCGTGGCGACGGTGTTGCTGATTACCTGCTGGAGTTTCGACCTGTCGGCGACCTGGCGCGGCGTCGTTGCCGGCCTGGCCTGGTCGGCAACGACGCACTCGTTCATCGACCGCCGGTGGCCAGTTCGCTGGATTCTGCGGTTCACCGGCTCGCCGGGCTTCGCGGAGCTGCGTTCGGGCGGGCTGAACGGCATATACCTGGCCGACCAGGCGCTGCACCACGGCTGCCTGTTCATCTCGGCGATCATGATCGCGAAGCTCTGATGAAGATCAAGCTCGTGCCGACGTTGGCCCGCTTCAACCCCGACCTGCCCAGGCATGCCTGGGTAAAGAAGATTCGGCATCACCGCAACTGCGCCTGGTGCGAGATCGCGGTCCGCACCGTCCCGGGCGACTGGTCCCTGGCCTGGTCGTGGCCGGCCGACCCGCGGCTCACCGACGGTGTCGCCGCTTCGGACACGTCGCTCCCCTCGTGCACCGGTCCCCGAGCTGGGCGCAACCGACTGCTGCGCGCTGTTCGAGATGGCAGCGTTTCCCCGGTTACCGTCGATGGTCGGACCGGATTCGAGGCCGCCGGCCGGCCACCGCTCGACGCCACCGCCGCTATTCGCCGGGCGGAGCACGACAGCCTTGTACGCCTCGTCGGCGAGCAGTATCCGCAACCGGAGTTGACCGACCTCGGTGAGCGGTGGTTGCGTCTCTGCGACGAGTTCACTGGCGCTGCGAAAGTGGCCGCGCGATGAACCGGAATCGAGCTATGTCGCATCTGTGCGCGACAATGGGGCATGCCCACCCAGGCCACCCCGTGCCATTCTTGCGACCGCGACTCGACGTGGCACGGATTCTGCCGGTTTTGCCACGCCGCACTCCCGGATTCGATCAAGGAAGCGATCCGGTCGGCGGCCTGTTACCGAATCCGAGATCGTCGCCGATACGACCGGCAGATCGAGCGCGCGTGCGGACACCTGGAGCGCTGGCGGGCTGCGGCCTGAGGGGGCAGTCGTGACCGACGAGATTCGCGGCTTCTCGGGCAAATACCGCTTCCTGTCGAACTTCTTTCCCGCGCCGCTGCATTGGGACGGTCTGGACTATCCGACCAGCGAGCACGCGTTCAACTCGGGCAAGACGACCGAACCGTTCCTCCGGCAGTGGATCGCCAGCGCCCCCGATCTGGGAGAGGCGAAGCGGCGAGGGCACCAGGTCCGCCTGCGGGACGGCTGGGAAGCGCGGGTCCGGTACCGGGTGATGGAAGAGGTCTTGCGAGCCAAGTTCACCGCCAACGACGGTCGGATCCAGGCCCTCCTGTCGACCGGCGACGCTCTGCTGGTGGAGACCAACACCTGGAACGACCAGGTGTGGGGCGACTGCCAGTGCCGCGAGCACCGCGGTACGCCCGGCGAGAACCACCTCGGCCGGCTGCTGATGAAGTTGCGCGACGAGCTACGCCGCCCGGCCGCGACCGCGACCGCGACGGAGCTGGTCGACGCGACCGGCGACCTCCTTGCTGCCGACGCCGAGGCCCTGGTGAACCCGGTCAACTGCGTCGGGGTGATGGGTGCCGGCCTGGCGCTCCAGTTCAAGCAGCGACACCCCGAGATGTTCGAGGCGTACCGGGTCGCGTGCCAGGTCGGCCAGGTGAAGCCAGGGCAGATGTTCGTTCATCACGAGCCGGCGCTGACCGGAGCTCGGTACGTGATCAACTTCCCGACGAAGCGTCACTACCGCGACCAGTCTCAGGCCGACGACATCGCCGCCGGCCTGCTCGACCTGACCCGGGTCGTGCGCGAGCTCGGGATCCGGTCGATCGCCATCCCGGCGCTCGGGTGCGGGCTCGGCGGTCTCCGGTGGGCCGAAGTGCGGCCGATGATCGAGCGCGCGTTCGCTGGTATGACCGACGTGCGGGTGCTGCTGTACGGGCCGCAGTCGACAGGGGCGGCGCCATGAGCCAGGCGACACGCCTGTCGGACCTACGGGCTCGACGGGAGCGGGCATACGCAACTCTGGAGAGGGTTGAGCGCGAACTTGCGCTGACCAACGATCACATTCGCCTCCTGGAGGCCCGAATGAACCTCGGGCAGGGACACATCCTTGAGCCGGACCCCGAAGCGACCCCATGGGACTGGGCGCAGCGGTCCGCGCACTGCCGCTTGTGTACCGCACCAGCAGCGAGCATCGCGGGCACTAAGCCTTGCCTCGGAGATCAGCACACCTGCCAAGCTGAAATCGACCAGGGTGCCACCCCGACCGCACTCCGTCAGTACGGGCGAGACGCCTGGCTTTGCGGGCAGCCAGGCCAGTTTCGGCGCGGGTATCGGCTGTGGGTGTGCGACGTTGGACACCGGACCGATCAGCGTCACGGCGACTGTCTTCCCATGTGCGCCTGTCGATTCCTCGTTGTCAATGCTGGGCGGACTTGGTGATGGGGCGGGCGGAAAAGGTGGTTGCGACGAACATCGCGTACGCAGCCACCTTTGCCTACTGCGACCCGCGGCTGTCCGCCGCTGACCGTCAGGTCCTCGACGTGCTCGCCGGCTGGCCGCACAGCTGGGACCTGGACGAGTGCATCCGTGCCGGCGACGTCACGCTCGACACTCTGTGTCGCCGCGCCCGACCGCTGCAGAAGCCGGCGGTGGTCGAGGCAGTCGCTCGACTGGAGGAATTCGGGTTACTGCCACTGGGGGTGATCCGGTGATAGCCACACTCTATTACGTCCGCTGCGATCACTGCGGCGCTCCTTGTGGAGGCGTGGATGACCTGCGTGCATCTGTTGCGTTAGCTCGGCAGGCAGCTCGTCGACTGGGCTGGCTTCGCCGAGTAGTGGCGGGCCGTAAGACTGTCGACCTTTGCCCGAGCTGCAGCTAGAGGGATTTTTGTGTCGTACTTAGTTGAGAGAATTGCGGCAAGCATCACACATCCGTGTAGGTGTTTCGAGCGCCCAATTCTCTTGATTGCGACACTCACTATGGCCAACTTTGGACCCAAGCCCAAGCTGTTGTCGGAACGCTTCTGGGCAAAGGTTGATCGAAACGGACCACTCATTATCGACACCCCGTGCTGGGTGTGGGCGGGATACGTTTGCGCACGCACAGGGTACGGGAAGATCTCAAACAGGCCCGGTGCGCCGATGGGGGCACACGTGGCAGGGTTTGTGCTCCAGAACGGAGCGATTCCCGACGGGAACCTCGTCCGGCACCGGTGCGACAATCGGGCATGCGTACGGGGCGAGCATCTTCTCGCGGGTACGCAGTCGGACAACATGCGGGACGCGGTAGAGCGAGGTCGCCAGAAGCCGGGCGGTTGCCGAGGGGAGCGCGTCGGCACCTCCCGGTTGACCGAGGAGCAGGTGTGCCGCATTAAGTCTCGCCTGGCTTCCGGGGAGCGGGGTCGAGTGTTGGCTCGGGAGTTCGGGGTGAACGATGATCTGGTCAGCAAGATAAAGCTGGGAATCTCCTGGAGGCACGTCGCATGACCCAGATCGTCACCCCCGAGGTTCGCCTAATCGCCTGGACGCACTTCGATGCTGCGGCAGCTCGTGAGGCGATGGGAGGGTTTGAGACCGATGCGGAAGGCGGTCAGGCTCTTGCGGAGGCGGCGGGTAGGGCCTGCTACGCGTCGTGGCGGAAGCCCAACCCGACCACCGCGACCAACGCCGGCTACCTGGCCCACATTTTGGACAGCCAGCACCTGTCGGTGCTCGAACACGGCACGGTGACGTTCTACTTCACCGGCGTCTCCCGGTCGTTCACCCACGAGCTGGTCCGGCACCGGCACTTCTCGTACTCGCAGCTGTCGCAGCGATACGTGCCCGAGGGCGACGCCGCCATGGTCGAGCCCGACGTAGTCGCCGACGACGCCTACCTGCACCGCCTGTTCACCGAGGCCACCGAGGCGTCGGTGGCCGCCTATCGCGGGTTGCTGCACGGCCTGGAGCGGAAGCTCGCCGCGGTGCCGCTGCCCGGCAAGCCAATCTGCACAGCCTGCGGCCAGCCTGCCGAGCTGCAGGCGTACAGCGCCGGAACGGAGGGGTACTGCCTGCCCTGCGACAACAACTTCGCCTGGCCGACGCAAGCGATGAAGACGGCGCGTCGCAAGCTGGCCCGCCAGGCGGCTCGGGCGGTGCTGCCGAATGCCACCGAGACCCGGATCGTCGTCACCGGCAACTACCGGGCGTGGCGGCACTTCGTCGCGATGCGGGCCACCGAGGGCGCCGACGTCGAGATCCGCAACCTGGCGGTGGCGTGCCTGCGCGGCCTCCAGCGGATCGCCCCGAACGTCTTCGCCGACTTCACGATCACCGCGCTGCCCGACGGCACTGAGGTCGCGTCGAGTCCGCACGCGGAGCGTGTCTGATGCTGCTGTCTGATGGCGACCTGCTCGTCGAGATCCAGGCCGGCACCCTGGCGCTGGAGCCGTTCGAGCCCGAGCTGATGCAGCCGGCGAGCATCGACGTGCGACTGGATCGGACGTTCAGGACGTTCGACACGCACATCCACACGCATATCGATCCTTCCGTGGAGCAACCGGGACTGACCGAGCGGTTCATCGTGGCGGACGACGGCCCGTTCGTGCTGCACCCGGGCGAGTTCGTGCTCGGCAGCACCCTTGAGGCGATCTCGCTCGGCGACCAGCTGGCCGGCAGGCTGGAGGGCAAGTCGTCTTTGGGTCGGCTCGGGCTGCTCACCCACTCGACGGCGGGCTTCATCGACCCCGGGTTCTCCGGACACATCACGCTGGAGCTGTCCAACGTGGCCAACCTGCCTATCAACCTGTGGCCCGGGATGAAGATCGGGCAGCTGGGCATTTTCAAGCTTTCTTCCCCCTCTGAGCACCCGTACGGCTCGGCCGTGCGCGAGTCGCGGTATCAGGGGCAGAACGGGCCGACTAGCAGCCTTTCCTGGCGGAACTGGCGCGTCTGGCCCACCGAGCGCGGGTCGTCAGGTCGACCCGATGTTGATCGACGACGTGGAGGGGTAGGCGATGGATGACGACGACGTGGCTGACGACCTTGAGTTTGATCGCCGTGATGCCAGTCTTCAACGACTGCTGGAGTTCTGGGTTCAGATCACGGTCTTGGTCGGCGTGATGGGCGCGCTACAACTGCTCACCGGAGGTGCCTGGTTGGTGGCGTTCTGATGGACGCCCCGACCTGGCCGATCGTCGGCGGCACCGGCCACCGCCCGGAGCGGAAGCCCGACGCCGTCGAGGCGTGGGTTCGCCGCCAGTTGCCGGATGTCCTGCGACGGCTGCGCGACGAGCACGGCACAACCACCGTCATCTCGGGCCTGGCGCTCGGCTTCGACACCTGGCTTGCCGACGCCGCCCTCGACCTGGGCTTGGAGCTGTGGGGCTACAGCCCGGGACGGTGGCAGCCGAAGAAGTGGAGCGGCGAGCAGCAGGCACACTGGCACGAGTTGCGCCGGCGAGCGACCAGGGAGGAGTTCGCCGATCTTGGCGACGCTTACAACCCGAAGTACTTCCACGTCCGGAACGACTGGATCTTCCGAGACTGCCACCTCGGTATCACCGACTGGCGCTCGGCCCGGTACGACGGAGGCACCTACCACGCGATGGGCCGGGCGGTGCACCACCGGCGCCCGGTGATCTGGCTGAGCCCAGCGCTCGACGCGCCGGACTGCGACCGGCCTTGCTGCCAACCGCGGATGCCTACCCTGGCGAAGTGGAAAGAGCTACTGCAAGATCCAAAGAAGAAGTGGCAGCCGCGCGTCGAGCAAAGCGCGCTGCCGATCTGAGTGCCGCGATCACCGCGCGGGTCGCGGAGATCCTGGCGGACTGGCCGCCGACCACGAGCAAGCAGAGGTCGGCGGCCGTTCGCATTCTGGCGAGCGCTCGCCGGCAACCACCGGCCGTCAGCAGTCCACGGCGAGCCACAGGGCTGCACCGTTCTCGATGACGTCGGCGCCGATGATCACGCCGGGTCCGTACTCGAACGAAGAGCCGTGCATCTCGATCGACACCTCGGCGACCCGGAGGCCGACCAGCCGAGCCGCGTCCTCATCGCCGTACCGCATGCCGTCGGGGGCGGCCAGCCGCCACGCGACGCGCGTGTGCGGCGACTGATCTTCCCCGAGCAGCAGCCGGCGTCCCTCGTCGGTGAACGTCACCGGGAACGTCACGGACCTGCCTGCCCAGCCGGCCAGCGGCCGGTCGTCTCCGTCGGTCACAGCGCCACGCAGCAGCCGTCGCAGGTGTGCACGCGAGCCCCGCGCCGGACGCGTACCTGAAGGTCGTCCGGGTCGGGGTGGCCGACGCCGTGCTCGCACACCCGCTCCATGGACTTCCGGTCGCCGCGCCAGTTCTGCGGCCAGCCGATCATGGGGTGGTTTGACGGCGAGTGGATCGTGCACGGCGGCAGGCAGTCGTCCGCCCCGTGGGTGACGACGACGTCGCCGAAGTGGGTGGCGATCAGATCTTGGCCCATCGCGATGATCTCCGGTCGGCAGTAGCAGTAGCAGTACTCCGTCGGCAGTACTGGTACTGCCGATACTGATACTGCCGCCACTGGCAGTGCTCTGACCACCAGTGCTCAGTGTCCTCTACTGATACTGGCCGGTCGGCACTGCCCGGAGACGGACGCCCGGCTGTCTCAACGCGAACGGTTTTCGTCCCGAGGGTCGTGGCGCCTCCGGCCCCAGGAGCCCCAGGTCGTCGCCGGTCCGCACTGGAGTACTGGACTGTCAGTGGTACTGGAGGTACTGGTGCACTGATACTCCAGTCCACTGGAGGGAGCAGTGCAGTGCGGCTCGGCAGTGCCGAGTACTGGTCGGCGCCGAGGCACTGGCACTGGTCCGGAAAAGACCACTGCCCCACTGACAGTGTCAGTGGGGCAGTGGCGGTAGCGGCGTCGGGGTGCTGCGGGCGGCCGACGCTGCCGAAGATCTTTACCGTACCGCGAGTGCCGCCCGCGCCGCCTCGGCCACCGGCTGAGGTGTGCCTGGCCGGGTGGCCGAGGCGACTACCAGATTGGCCATCCGGGTCGAGCCGACCTGCGCACACCGGGTCCGCATCTCGGCCAGGACCTCGATCGCGTCCTCCCAGGCACCGGCCACCGTCAGGATCTGCACCAGGTACGCCCGGTACACGGCCCCGTCCCGGACCTGGGCCGCAGGCAGGCCGTTGATCGCCCGAATCGCCAGGTCAGCGGCCTGCCGGTGCAAACCCAGGGCGCTGTGCGCCAGGGCGGCGTGCAGGTCCTGCTCCGGCGTGTGCATCCACGCCGTCCACGGCGAATCGGCACTGCCCATGCCCTGGGCCAGTTCGGAACGGGCACGGTCCAGCAGCGGCAACGCCTCCGTGCTGCCGAGCGCGGCGAGCGCCCGGGCACGGCGGATCAGGCTGATCGACGCCATCCGGCCCCGGGTGTGCGGGTCTGCGAGCGCTCGGTCGGCCATGGCCAGAGCCTCGCTGGGCCGGCCGAGATGCTGCGACTGCAGGCACCGCTGGTCGCGGACGAACCATGCCAGGCGTTCCTCGCCGGCGAGCTCGGCGCCGAGCACGCCGTCATCGAGCAGCCGCCGGGCAACACTCTGCTCGTCGGCGTCGTACGCCAACCAGGCCGTGACCTGCGACAACTCGGCAACCACAGCACGCAGGTCGGCTTCATGCTGGGTCGCGTACCGGCCCGCTGCCAGTTTGGCCCGCGCCGGCCCCAGAACCTTCAGGCCGACCCGGTACAGCTCGTCGCCGCCCGCCTCTCGGTCGAGGCCGACCAACTGCCAGATCCGATCCCGCATGGAGATCACATCGGCCTCGCCGAGCGGCCGGCTCGGATCCGGGTCGACGTCGCCGATCACGTCCAGCGCGTCGCTTACTGGCGCCTGGCAGGCGAGACCTGCAAGCCGGCCGCCGGCGCTCAGCGCGCGGTCGATCGCCAGGGCGGTCGGAGCCGTCGGGTCGGAGACCTGGTCGAGTTCCATCTTGCCGAGGTAGCTGTGGCTGACGTTCGCCCGGGCGCCGAGTTCACGCAGGGTCCAGCCCGCGGCCTGTCTGAGTTCTCTCATGTTCGTACCGAACGCGCTCACGGCGGCACTCCTTCGCCGATTGCTGTCTCATGACGTGTGTCATCGCTCTATGAAACACCCGGGGCGTGGCATTCATGCCCGACCAGGGTGATGGTCAAGGTAGGGCGCGGCGCCCGGGAGTCGGAGAGGGCCGCGGGTGTCGTGCCCCCACCAGGGCGAACGCCGTCGGTGTATCGGCTTGACAGCCGGCCGCTCGGGCGATAACCTCGCACAAGCTAGTTTGACTTGGGTTATCACCGAGATGTTGGACAGGAAGTGACTCGATGAGCGTCGCGATCGGACAGCGGGAGCCGGACCCGAACGGTGGGACTACCGGAGGCGAGCTGCCCCTCGACGTGCCGCCGTTCGTGCCCGACCCGACCACGTTCGAGCACGTCACGACGTTCTTTGCCGCCCGCCCGATGCTCGCCGTCGCCGTCGCCGCAGCTCTCGTCGTCGCGGTAGCACTTCCGCTCGCCGGACTGTTGGGTTGGCTACTCGCCCGACGCGCGAAGCGGGCCGCGCCCGACGCGACGCTTCCCAAGCTGCCCGAGGACGATCTGGACAGCGAGCGGAGCCGCGCCGAAAGGGACGCCTACAGGCTTTACATCTTCGGGTCCCTGGTGTCGTTGGCCAGCGGCCTCCACGTTCTGCAGCCGGCCCTCGGCACGAGCGTGTTCGCCTGGACGCTGGCGCTCTCTGTGGCCACCGTGCTGGAGATCGCGATCGTGGTCTTCTACCGGCTCGGCCGGATCAGGATCCGCGAGTCCGGCAAGGCTGGCGTCGAGGGCGCGGCGCCGTGGTTCATTGCACTGGTCAGCGCCCTGTACGTCTCGTACGAGATCGTGTTCTCCTCCGGCAACCTTGGCCTGGCGCTGGCGCGAATGATCGTCCCGGTCATCGTCGCCACGACCTTGACATTCCTGCTCCTCGCCCGGCAGCGCAAGTGGCGCAGGGAGAACCAGCAGCCCGTCGGCGACAACGAGCAGGCCGACGCCGAGACCATTGAGGCGAACCCGCTGCGGACCATGTGGCGCCGCTTCCTCGTCCGCTGGGGCCTGGTCGACGACAAGGGCGTGATTGGCTCCTCGCTGATCCGGCGCCGGAAGGTGATGCGCGTCGCACGACTGGCCTACCTCGCCGAGAAGGGCGCGGACGACAAGGTCAAGAGCAAGGCCAAGGCCCAGTTCGACGTGGAGTTTCCGAAGATCGTCGAGCGGTACGGCCCCGACGTCACCGCCCAGCTGAGCGAGTTCCTGGCGATCCTGATCCAGGCGCGGCAGCAGTTGACCGCCGCCCGGGCGCAGATGCTCGACGTGTGGCGCCCAGTCAGTCCGGCGTCCGTCAGTGCCAGTAGCAGTGCTCCTCGCTGGACCAGTACCAGTACTGACAGTCCCGGCAGTGGCAGTACTGACCGCGAGACAGTACTGGATGGCGACACGAGTACTGATACTGCGCCGGAGCGGGCGCCAGTACCGCCGGCGGACCAGGACAGCACTGGCACTGACACTGCCGGCAAGAGCAGCACTGCGAAGGCGCGCGGCAACCGGGTCGAACCGATGACGTGGGCCGAGGTCGCCCGGCTTCGCGAGAGCTGGGAGTCCGGCGACCTGTTCGCTCGCAAGTTGGACATTCAGGTCGCCGAGGCGTACGCCGCCAAGGTCGGCCGGGAGGCCGCGAAAGCCCACGGCATGTTCAACGCCGGCATGCGGCTCTACACCCTGGTCATGGTCGCCGCTGGCCACCACCCGAAGTTCAACGCGACCGAGATGTACCGGGCTGTCACCGGCAAGGACCTGGACACCGGTTGCCAGGGGCGCAAGCAGCAGAAGCTCTATCTCGACCAGCTCGGCGCCCCGCCGGCGGACTTCGACCGGTGGGCCGAGGAGCTGCGCGCCGAGGGCGGGACGTCCGCGACCAGTACTGGCGGTGCCCAGTGAACCGCACTGCCAGTACTGCACTGACCAGTACCGCCACTGCCAGTACTGCACTGACCAGTGCCGGCACTGCCCCGAGCAGTACTGCTACTGCCGGCAACGCCAGTAGCAGTACTGCCGGACCGACCACTGCCATTGCCCGTACTGACAGTGCGGCTACTGCCCCAGGAGGGGTCATGGACAAGATCGCGAGTACTGGTACTGCCAGTACTGAACTGGTTCGAGTCGGAGGTCGCCTGGCGCCGAATGTGCGTGCACGTGCACGCACGGGCCGCCGCCCCAGTCCGACCAACGCGCTGGCGCGACGTACCCGCGCGGATCGGCTACCCGTGCCGGTCGCGGATGGCGTGGGCCAGGTGGGTGCGGTCCTGCAGTACGCCAGGCCGCTGTCGGCGCCGGTCGCCAGAACCTCCCGAGACTGGGCAAAGGGTGCGCTCTACGGCGTCCTGGGCGCCGTGGCCACCTGCACGATGATGGCCAGCCTCCTGCTCCGGTCCGGGGCGGAGCAGTACCGGGGGACAGGGGTGGCGCTCCTGGCCGCGGCGGCCTTCCTGACGGTCGTTGGCGTCGTTCTGGCCGTCGTTTCCGGCCGCAAGGTCAACAGCACTGTGACCAGCGGAAACATCACCAAGGAGATCCGCTGATGCTCGGCCTGAGCCCGGTTCGCCGTCGCCACTCCGTGCCGCGTAATCGGCGCGGCCCGGTGGCGACGGCGAACCTGGCCGAGCGTCGGCACGAGCACCACACCGCGCTGATCCGGGCGCAGCCGACGCTTACCCAGCAGCTGTGGAAGGCCGTCGACTACCTGAAGGCCGTCTGCAAGGGCCGCGAGGACAGAACCCGCACCGCGGTCAGGAAGATCATCGATCTCGCCGGGCAACTGGATCGAGACCAAGAGATAGATCAGGAGGTGCCCCGGTGACCACCGCAACGCACAACGGATACGACCCGACGAAGGGCGCCGTCGTCACCGACCGTGATGGTGTGCGTGCACGTGCGCGGGCCCCGAAACCGCCCCAGGGGCCGGTCGAGCCCCAGAAGCTGGGGCTCATCCCACGTGTCGCACGCGCGATATCACGCTTGATCCCCAAGCGGCAAGCGCATGCGGCCAGTAACGTTCTGCGACTGCACGCGGGGGAGGTTGGGGCCTCGTTGACCGAGGGATGGGCGGTCACGTACCGCCTGCCGACCCCGGCGGAGGCCGCGCGGAAGGTGTGGCCGACCACCGCCACTCCGTGGTTCTGGTGGCCCGTCGACCTACTTGCTGGCGCATTCACGCTGGCCCTGATCTTTCTCGCTTACCTGGTCGTCAACGCCCACGGGACCGTCCGGCGCCGCCGGGCCGGACTGCTGTTGTTCACGGCGGTCGTTGCCACCGTCGTCGTTTCCAACCTGATCACCTGAGCCGCCTCGTAACCGCAAGTCGTCGCGCGCATGTGCGCGCACGTCCCGCTCGCAACCGCCTTTGAAAGGAGGCTCCACCATGAACGCTGAAATGATCATCAGGGCGATCGTTGGGCTTGTCGCCGTCGCGGTCTTCCTGCACTACGCCCGGAAGCCGCACCAGGGAATCCAGGACTCCTCGAAGGCCGCGAGGTGGACGGCGTTCATCCTGTCCGCGCTCGCCGGCTTCATCGCCGTCGTCGTGCTGTGGCCGATCGTTTCGTGGGTCCTGAAGCTCGACGGGGGCTTCGCCTGGATCGGCTCCATCGGGGCCATCGTCGGCCTGACGCTCGGCTGGTACGCCCTGACGATGGGCACCTCGATGGTTCGCGACCTGGCTGACGGTGTTCCTGACAAGGAGGCCCAGCGTGCGGCGCTCTACATTCCCACCTGCCTGCCCGCCGGTTGGGGATCCGTGGCCGGGGTTATCTCGAATCCGACCGGGATCGGATCCACCATCACGGCCGCGATCATGTCGGGCATCAGCGTGTTCTTCTGCGTCAAGATCGTGCAGGAGGCGTTGAAGAACAAGCAGTCGAAGCACTACGTGAAGTGGCTCTACTACGCGGCCGTCGTGTCGTTCCTCGGCGGGCTGTGCGCGGTGCCGCTGGTCGCGAAGATCGACGACTTCCTGGCCGACCACGTACCCGCGGAGTACATGACGTGGGGACGGGTGATCGGCGGGGTCATCGGGGCCGCGATGCTCATCGGAGCCTTCGCCGACGCGTTCCAGAAGCACCCACACCCCGACGACCGGAGCCGGACCATCCGTAAGCCGGATCAGCACGTGCGGACCTTCGGTCTCGTCGGCCTCCCGCTGTGCTACCTGTTCTTCTCCGTCGGCTACGCCTGGCTCAGCGACACCGCCAACAGCGGCTTCGACAAGTTCTCGGGGACCGTCGCATGAGTACCCAGCAGCAGGAGCAGAACAAGACCGCCGTCTGGGCCACGATCTTCGGCGGCATCCTCGCCGCCGCGGCCGGGCCCATCGGGATCGTCGTCGCCGCCAGTGCGGTCGCGATCCAGCAGGCGTTGTTCCCGAACGTCGGCGAGAACGACGAGCGGCGCGAGGAAAGGCAGCACGAGAACGACCTCGATCGGGCCGCGAAGCGCCAGCGGCGCCTGGCCCGCCACCAGGGCCGGCTCGACGAGATGGCCGCACAGCAGCAGGCGTACCGGCAGCGGCGGCGCGACTACCTCACCAACGGCGGGGAGGAGCCGTACCGGTACGCGCTCGACAAGAACGGCCAGCCGATCATGGTCGACGGCAAGCCGAAGCGGGCCGGCTTCTGGAGTCGGCTGGGACGGGTCGCGCGTGCCAGCGCGGCGCACGCGGTGCTCGGCGCCGCCCGGGCGCACGAAGGCTACGTCACCGAGAAAGAGGCCGCCACGAAGCGGCGAGAGGCCGGCGAGCCGGTGGTGAAGCCGGCAATCGCCGGACTGTACGGGGCCGCTGCGGGCTATCTCGGCCTCGGTCGAGGCAACGTCACCGCGGCTGACCAGTCGACCGCCGACAAGGTCGCACCGCCCGCACCTGCCGCTCCGGCAACCCCGAGCGACGCGGCCAAGCCGGCACCGGCACCGGGATCGAACCTGCCGCTGGTCGACCCGGAGAAGACCCAGGAAGTCCCGGCAGTCGGCTCGGACGACCGGCTCGCCGGCCCGGTGACCCCCGATGCGGCCGACGTGGCGCAGGGCCCGGCGAATCGGAGGCCCGTCGCCGAAGATCCCGACCTGAAGCAGACGGTCGACTGGCTGGCCACCGGCGGCAGCGGCTTCCCGGCGCCGACCGGGGAAGGCGCTCGTCGGCGGGACGAGTTCCTGGCCTACGAGGCTAAGCAGAGGGAGTTGTTCGCGGAAGGGGACGGCCCGTCTGGGCGTCTCAACATACCCGCCCCGGCCGAGCAGGCCGAGGGAACCGAAAACGACGATGGAGGTACACAGATGGCCAGCGTGGCAGAAGACACGGTCAGGCAGGGCAAGGAGCGGGCGGCAGGCGGCGGTGCCGCGCCTCAGGGCGAGGCCAACGTCGAGCTGATCGCCGGCGACCTGGAGGACGCAGCTGCCGCCTGCGGCGAGGTCCGTGCGGCGATGCTCAAGGTGGAGGAACTCATCGCCGAGGCCAACGCCGCGAAGGCTACAGCGAAGGCGAGGGTCGCCGCCGCCAAGCAGCGCGGCGAGGTCAAGGGGGCCGAGGCTTCGATCGCCGCCGCCGTCGACGAGTACGAGGCCGCCTGCAACGCAACCGGTGCGCTGCTGGACCAGATCGCCGATGCGTCGTCGGCGGCCACCCTCAATATCGCCAAGGCGCTCGACGTCGGCGGCCTTGCCCAGAAGAGCCTGGACCCGACGTTGGACCGCCTCGACGGACTGCGGTCCAACGGCGGAAGCGGCGACATGGCCGCCACCGCCACGTCCGACTGACCGCCCACCTGACACGACAGCCAAGACCGAAAGAAGGTGATCATGATGACGCGTCCGGACTCGACCGAACCCGTGACAACCCAGGTACCGACCCCGAAGCGCATGCCCGCGGGTGTGGAGATGCGGAGGTGGTGGAAGCCGACTCCGGACGCGTCCACCATGATCGCGCACGAGCAGGAGATCCCCGTCGACGAAGACGGGAACCCCGTCGGCAAGCTGTACGTCTGCCCTGCCGACGAGTGCAAGACCTACGCCTGGACCTTCGCCGCCGAAGACCAGCCCGACCCGGCGTGCTGCCCCAAACATCCCGAGCAGCTGATCCCCGCCCGGGTCCTGCCCACCGACGACGACCCGATCGGATCCGCCAGCCGGACCGCGCGTGAGCGTTGGCGGGCGCACGTCGACGTGCGGAAGAAGCGGGCCGCCGCGTTTGCCCAGATCAAGGCCGACGCTGCCCGAGAGGCCGCCTCCGGCGTCGCCCGGCGAACCCACGACGACTACAAGGGCCACCTGCCGACCGCCGGCATCGCGCTCGGCTCATTCGCCACCGAAGTCTGCATCGCCGCCACCGCCCAGCCGCTCCTGTCGGCCAGCCTCGGCACGGCCGTCGCCACCGCGGGCGCGGTCGTCGCCTACGTGGTCGTCTACATCCTCGAACGCCAGAAGATCGTCAAAGCCGGCCAGGAAGTGCGTGGTCGCCGCGCCCGCCGCGCACGGGAACGTGCCCGCCGCGCCCTGTACGCCGCCGGCGCCGCCGGCGTCTGGCTCGTACTTGCCACCGGCACCGGTGTTGACGTCCGCGACCCGCTCGCCGCCCTGGCGCTGCTTCTCGGCGCACTGCTGATCTGGGCCACCTGCCACAAGACATGGACGGAGATCAGCGAGGCCCGCGACAGCCAGCGGGAAGCCGCCCGGCTCGCCGCCGAAGCCGCCGCCCGCCGCGCCCAGGAGGAAGCCGACCGGCTGCGGCGCGAAGCGGAACGTCAGGTCGAGGTCGTCGAGGTCGTCGAGCACCAGCCGGAAACGCCCGAGGAGATGGGCGAGGCGATGCGCGTGTGGTGGGAGAACGCCGCGCACTCCGAGTTTGCCGGCACCGCCTTCCAGCAGATGAAGCACACGTGGATCGTCCCCGAGAAGACGAAGCGGGTGATCGTCCCGATCGAGGGTGTCGACACACCCGTGGGCTGGCAGTATTTCATCCAGTCGAAGCCTGGCGCACTGGTCACCCGCGGCATCAGCAGCGGCTTCGTCGCCCCGCCGCTGCTGGCCGCTCGCGACTGGATTGCCTCCATGATGGGGATCCAGCCCGAGCTCATCGAACTGGTCGACCGGCCCGACCGGGTCCAGAACACCGGCGCGATGATCATTTCTACGACGCCGAGCCTGACGAGCCCGCTGAAGTATCGCGGCCGGGCCGGCATCAAGGTCGACCCGGACGGCACCATCAGCCGCCTCGCCGGCCGCGCCGGCAACGGTGTCGACGTCTACGAGCCGATGTACATCCCGGGTCAGCCCGCAAGCGGCATGACCATCGGTATTCCCGGCGCAGGTAAGACCGTCAGCGTCATCTGCCGCATCATGGACGTGCTCTTCGCCGGCGGGCTGCCAACCCTCCAGGACCCGAAGATGCTCGTCGACTTCGCCTACTTCATCGGACTGTTCCCGATCGGCGTCACCCTCGAACACCGCGACGTCATCATGCGGACCAAGATGGCCGAGCGGGCGCGCCGCCAGAAAGTCCTCGCCCGCCAGCGCCGGGAGGCGACGGCCCGGGTCCACGCGCGCCGTCGGGGCGAACCCGTGCCGCCGCGTACCGGCCGGCCCGACAACTTCTACGACACCAGCTGCGACGGCCTGTTGTTCGGTAGCTTCTGGGAAGAATTCCACATGATCAACGACGATCGTTTCGTCAAGTTGATCGGCCAGGAGCAGCGCCTGCAGCGAGCCATCGCCATGTTTGATCACCTGATCAGCCAGGACGGCGGCCTCGGCGACTTCAAAGACGGCGCCGTACGCGCCATGTTCCAGGCCAGCGGCCTCCACGTCTTCCGGACGCCAATCAACCGTGCCCGGCTCGCCGGCTACAGCGGCGACTACGACCCGGCCAGCATGCCGCCGATCCCGGGCCTGGAATCGTACGACACCGGCGGCGGCGCTGTTCAGGTCATCCGCACCCCCTATCTCGACCCGCGCGAAGAGGCCGAAGGCGGCCTCTTCGACACACTGTGGGGCCCCAACGGCGAACTGCTCCTCGAAGTCGCCCCGATCCCCGACCCGATGATGGAAGTCCTCGAACGCGAAGGACTCATGGACCTGTGGCGCCTCGGACAGGGCGAGCACGGCCTCGACAACCTCCTTGCCGGCACCGAACCCGTCCGCGACGCGCCCACCGGGGCCCAGGTCGCCGGGACTGACGGCCGGTCCAAGACGGAAGCTCGGGACGTCTTCTTGGCCCTGATCGGGCAGAACCCGGGGTGCACCCGCCGGTTCGTCGTCGAAAACCCGATCTGGTTTGCCCAGGCCGGATGGGACAGGGAGCCGAACCCGTCGACGATCACTCGTGCGGTTCGACGCCTGAAGGGGTTCGAGGAGGGGGAGATCGAAGGCAGAGACAAGCCGTCGCTTCCCGTCCTGATCACCGGAGACGCCGGGGCGCTGTACGTGACAGACGCCGGCGCCCCGCTCGCCGCGAAACTGTGGACCGACCTGTCGTCCCGACCCTCGCTGCCGACCGGGCCGGCCGCCAGCGAGGGGGCGCCGACCGCCGACGACGGACTGACCGACGAGCAGCGCGCCGAACGGAACGAAGAGCTTCGCCAAGAGGCCGAGCTCGTTCGAGCGGGAGGGGAGTGAAATGGGGTCCCTGGCTGAATGGGCGACTGGCATACCCCGAGCCGAACGGATTGTCTTGGCGATCGTGGCGCTCGACGCTCGCGGCTGCACTTTCGACGACGTCCAGCGGCACGAGATGTGGGACAGGTACGGCAGTCGGCTGACTCGGCCGACGATCCGGGAGGTGGCCGCCGCCGGCAAGAAGCTGGAACAGGCGGGCTTCATCCATCCGCACCGCGACCGGTGGCGGCTCGACACCAGTCGAATTTGACCCCTGACAGCTTCTCTGCCGACCGGGCCAGCACCGGCCGACGGAGTGGACGCCAGGGTGGCGACCAACGCAAGGAGGTGCGGGATGGGTGTGCGACAGATGGTTGGCCGGGCGGTGGAAGCGCCAGCCAGGTTGTTGAACCGCGCGCTGTGGGCGTACTCGCAGTTCCCGGCCGAGTGGGGTGACTACGACGCCCTACTGCCGTGGCTGGAGGAACACGCCCGCGCCGACAGCGGCGTCTGGGCGATCTACCGCAACGGCGACGGCTGGGAGGCGTACGCCCCGGGGAGTCCCGACCCTGCGGTGTGGCCACTCGGCCGCTTCCCGCACCGCACCGACCCGATCTGGCTACTGCCCGAATCCGGAGACCCGGACGGGCTGCCCGTCACGGCCAAGGACAAAGACCGGCTGCGGGAACGGATCGGCCGGGTCGCGGAAGGGACCGTCGCCGAGGGCGACATCGTCGTGGGCGCTCGCTACTACGACGAGGGCTGCGGGGAGTACGAGATCGTGGTCCTGGCCCGAGTCACTCCGCCGAGCACCTGACGGCTTCTCTGCCGACCGGGCCAGCACCGGCCGGCGGGGTGGGCGCCAGGGTGGCGACCAACGCAACACTCACTTCACGCCAAGGAGGCGTTATGGAGTTTCGTTTTCTGGGCGACGCCAGTCTCGTCGGGCGCTTTAGCCTCACGCTCGCCGACCTAACCCCTTCGACTCGACCCGCCGAGCTGACGGACAACCTGTGGGGCCGGATCGAACAGTGCGTCTCTAGCAACCCCGACTTCGACGCCACGGAGGTCCACGAAGCGCTCGCCGGGTCGGGTGTTCAGGTGACCATCCCGACGGTCCTCTACGCTCTCGCCAACCGAGCTCAGGATCAGCCATGATGCTGTCGCAGCGCATCGCGGGCTGGACGCGGCCCCACATCGAAGGTGGCGTCGGCATCGCCGATCGCTACCCGAGAGAGTGGCGCAACGACGCGCGTCTGGGCCGATGGCACGCGTGGCACTGCGACCCGGACAGCGGCGTCTGGGCGGTGCGCCCCCGGGAGTGGCACTGGGACCTGTACGCACCCTGCACCCCGGGCCTGGCGGCCTGGGTGCACGGCGACCCGCACGCCGACGCCGAACCGCGAGCCACGCTGTCCTTCGACACCGCCGAGCGACCGCGGCTGCCGTTCACCGTCGTCGGCCGCCAGTTGGTTTGGCACCGCCTGGAGCAGCTGGCGGGCGGTCAAATCATTGACCACATCGAGGGCCTGCGCGCCGAGGATGCGACCTGGAAGAGGGCGTACCCGATCGCGTACCTGCGAGTCGCGGTCTGACCGTCACCATCGTCCCCGGCTCGCCCGGTGGCGGTGGCGGTTGTCAGAACGACAGCCGTCCGAAAGGGCGTGATCAACATGGAGACCAAGACCAGTTACCTGGCGATACCCGGCGTGCTCCTGGCGTCGCTGACCGACCTGCCCATGGACTGGTTCGACCCGGGCCGGGTCGCCGAGCAGGAGACAGACCACGGGCGAATCATCGGGCGGACGTGGGCGGCCGTGCGCGGCGACGACCGGGTGTGGCGGGTGTACGCGCCCGGTACTCCGGATCCGCTCAAGTGGCCCGAGGGTCAGGACCCGTGGGAGCGGGCCGCGCCCGCCGCGATCTTCACCCATGAGCGGTTCCCGCACGACGTCAACCTGGACCGCGAACAGCTCGCGGAGCTCGCCGACATGATCGGCGTCGTCGCCGACGGAAGGCCCGTCGACCCGATCGAAGGCATCCGCTGGGCCAGGCCCGCCGACAGGGTCGGCCACCCGATCGTCTACGTGACCGTGCTCCGCTGACGGCACCTCGACCGACGCGACCCGTCCGCGTCAACCAGTTCGACCCAACGAGCGCAAGTAGCCGAGAACAAGGAGTTGACCATGCAAGCTGAGCAGGAAACGTCGACGATCGACCCGGCCGAGCGCAACGCGCGCCTCGACGGCCCTGTGAGCGACTGGTTTGAGCTGACGTACTCGACGCACCTGGTGCTACCTCGAACGCTGATGCAGTCCATGTCTCTGGACTGGCAGCGGCGAATGGTGGCATGCCTGAAGGAGTTCGACCGCGCGTTCGAACACCTCGACCTTCCCGAGTACGAGGTCATCGCCGCCGCACAGCGGACATACGGCGACCTGACCAAGGCCGAGATGCGGATGCTCGACGTGACCCAGGGTGAGCCGGCGTACGACGGCGACGACTCATGGCCCGACCGCTACTACGACCGGTACGGCACCGAGCACAGCAAGCATGACCGCGTCTTCGTACCACTGCCAGGCGGCGACCCGATCCCGCACTACAACCGCAACAGGACCTTCGTCGAACCCCGCTGATACGCCATCTCGACCTCCACCGTCGCGCCCGGCTCGCCCGGGCGTGTGCGGCGGACGCCAAGGTGGCGACCTCGGATACCACGCATCACCTCAAGGAGAATCGCAATGGAACGCGACTGCGCCGGACTGACCAGTCGAACTGAAGCTGCTGACGTCATCCTGCTTCTCGTCCTGGAGAACCCGGGATGCCGACGTCGACTCGTCCTCAACCACTCGGCCTGGCGGGAGCGGGCAGGGTGGCCACGGCAGCCCCACCTTGACACCGTGGGCGACGCTGTTCGAGCCCTGGAGCGGGTCGACCCACCACTGCTGGAGCGTCGAGGCCAGGACTGGTACCTGACCCCGGCCGGGGTAGAGCGCGCTCGGCAGGTGGCCAGGGAAGTTCAACTGCTCACGTCGGCACGCATGCGAGCTTGACGCCCACCGTCGTGCCCGGCCGGTCCCGGGCGCGTGCGGCGGACGCCAAGGCGGCGACCCACGTATCGACCAACAGAAGGACAAACCATGAGCGATCTGAGACTCCCCGCAAAGTCGATCTTCTCCCCGCAGCGGGGCGAGGTCGTCGTCGGCCACTTCTCCGGGGGGCGCGACGTCACCTGGAGACTCTGGGAGGACGGCGAAGCCTACTGCGGCATCGTCGTCGGCGATGGCGCGGACGGCGCCGCCCTGCTGCGCCACCTCGCCGAAGCGTCCGCCCGCACCATCGCCGTACGCCTGATCGACCCCCGAGGCGTGCTCGACGGTATCGACGGCGTCGACGTCTGGACCGCTGAGGGCGCTGCCGCGATCGCCCTGGCCCTCGACGCCACCCGGACGGTCATGGGCCAGACGGCACGCGCGATTGCCCACCGGCACCCCAGCGAGATGTTGATCCCGGACACCGCCGCGCACCAGGTCCTCCTCGTGGACCGCCCGGACCTACTCGCCCCTGCGGCGCAGGAACAGGTGAACATGATCGCGCGTCTGAGTCGCAAGACCGGAGTCACCGTCGTCGCGCACTGCCGCCCCAGTGTCGGCACTTCCTGCGAGCACATGTTGCGGGCTCTCGCCGACGCCCACGACAACGTCATGTACCTGCGGAAGTCGCCGGACAGTGGCCTGCTCGGCTACCTCACCGCGGACATGGTGCCATTCACCCCGAACTTCGGCCCACAGAACTGATCTTGACCTCCACCGTCGTGCCCGGCCGGTCCCGGGCGCGTGCGGCGGACGCCAAGGCGGCGACCCTCGTAACCCGAAGGAATCCCGTGGAGGACCTGTACAAGATCAACTGGCGCGCCCGCCAGGCTACTGCCGCGGTCCCGTTCGAACTCGACGACGACGGCCTGCCCGTCAACCCGTCCAACGACCCGACCCTCCCCGAAGGCCGCGGCGGCCTCCGACACTGGGGCGAGCAGATGTGCGGCGACGCCTTCGTCACCGTCAGGAACGCGTTCGGTGGCCGCCACCTGCTTCTCGGCGAGCGATCCGACAGTCCCGGCTGCTGGGTGCTGCCCGGAGGCAAGGCTGACCCGGGCGAAGACCCGGTCGACGCCGCCGTT
The DNA here is from genome assembly GCF_015690345.1 of Plantactinospora alkalitolerans. GTDB lineage: Bacteria > Actinomycetota > Actinomycetes > Mycobacteriales > Micromonosporaceae > Plantactinospora > Plantactinospora alkalitolerans. Next base: position 42,610 of record NZ_JADPUN010000422.1, read on the forward strand.
CGCGAGCTGGAAGAGGAAACCGGCCTGACGCTGTTCCGCAGCCGAGACGCGCACGTCGTCGGCGCGCCCCAGCTGGTGCCCGACCCGAGGGCCGGCCGGCGGGCGTGGATGGTCACCGTCCTCGTCACGTTCGACCTCGGCGAGTTCGACGACCTCCCGACAGTCGCGCCGCAGCCCGGCGAGTTCGAACGCGTCGCCTGGGTTCCCGCCGACACGTACGACCAGCTCGTCCAGTACCTGGCCGACAACTACGGCGGCAAGATCGGCGTTGCCCACCAGCAGATGATCGCCGAAGCTCTCTCCGCTTGACCTCCACCGTCGGGCCCGGACCTGTGCCGGGCCCGCGCGGCGGGCGCCAAGGTGGCGTCCCTCGATGCAACCGCAAGAGGGAATCATGGACAAGATCGACCCAATCGACCCGGACGAAGTGCTGGGCCTGATAGACGAAACGGTCGGCTCCGACAGCGACTGCTCAGACCTGATCAACCCCCCGGGCGACGGCGCGGAGCTGCCCGTTGCGCGAATCGGTGCCGACCTGTTCAACGAGTGGGCGGCCGGCGGCCCGATCCCGCGCCAGCGCGCGGGAAACAACCGATGAACGGACCGCTGAAGGAATTCCGCCTGCTCCGCAACGCACGCATCGGGCCGGCCGACCTCGACGACGCTCGACGAGTACTGGCAGCGGCGATCGAGGTGTTCGAGAAGGGCGACGGGCGACCCGACGACCGGGAAGCGGATCCGGTGTTGACGTTGTACGTGGACGACCCGAACGAACTGTTCATCGACCGCAGCTGCGCCATCATGCTGAAAACGCTCGCCGACTACGGCTGGGAGCGGCGCATCCGGCTCATCTGTCGGGTTTGCCCGCAGTGGTCGAATCCCGCCAGACACGAACTGCTTGGCTACCTGCCAACGCACCTTCGGACCAGCTCGGTCGAGTTCGAGATTGCCGTCCCGGGCGGCGCCCCATGATGGCGAAAGGGCACGCGGTCAGCGGCGCCGCCAGCTGGCTCGTCGGATGCGCGGCCTCCAGCTGGGCCGCCGGCCGCGGCCTGCCCGTACCCGACCCGACCTGGACCCACGTCCTCGCCGGCGGCGTCGTCGCGACCGGGTTCGCCCTGTTCCCTGACATCGACCACAAGGACTCGACCGTCTCCACCTCGCTCGGGCCGGTCAGTCGGGTGACGTCGTGGGTCTTCGCGCATCTGGCCCGCGCGGCCCGGAAGGCCAGCTGCGACCACTGCCTGCGGCTGCCGAAGGTTGGCGGCCACCGGGCGCTGAGCCACACCCTACTGTTCGCGATCGCGATTGGCGTCGGCCTTAGCGTCCTGGCCGCGATCTATGACCAGACCATCGGCGTCGTCGTGTTCGCCGTCGCCGCCTTCCTCACCAGCTACCCCGCGTTCAGTGGCAAGATCCGGGCCGAGGTCGGCGACATGCTCTTGCCGGGCCACATGCGAAAGCTCAGCCTGGCGGCCATCACGGGCCACGACGGGCGTTCGAAGAAGACGATCGGGTACCGGCTCGCCGCCTTCACCGGGTCGGTTCTGATCACCGCGATCCCGACCGCGATCCTGGCGGCGAACACGAGGCACGTCGGCAGCTGGTGGTGGATCGGATTCGCCGCCGGCTGGGGCACGCTCATGCATATCCTCGGCGACCTGATCACGAAGAGCGCCGTGCCGTTACTGTGGCCCTGGAAGATCGGGCCGTGCCGGTGGAGGTCCGTCGGCCCGCCGCGGTGGATGCGGATCACCACCGGCGGCCGTGCCGAGAAGGTCGTCGTCTGGCTGATGATGATCGCTGGAGTCGCGGCCGGCGGGCAGATGGTGGGCATGCTCCAGGTGCTCGCGGCACTCTGGGATGACACGGCATCACCGGATCGGTAGAGCGCGAAGAAGGAGTCAACATCGTGACCACCGAACTGCCCCGCCACGTTGGCCGCCAGGTCGCTGCAGAAACCGGCTACGCCCTGATCTGCAACGCCGCCCCGGACGGGAACCCGCACACCGGCGCGATCTGTGGCCGGCCGGCGACGCATCACGTGCGGTGGACCGAAGCGACGACCGTGAACGGCCTGGCGTGCGACGAGGACCTGGGATTCGCGCTCAACTTCGGCCCGTTCGACGTGCACTCGACGGAGAACTCGGCGTGCGGAATGCCGGGCGCCCACTGGGTCCCGCGTGAGGGCAATCGGCCGTCGTTCTGCATGTTGCCGACGCTCGACGAAGAGCCGGCGCTTGCTGGTGCGGCGACGGTCGGAGCGTCGTCCGGCACCCCGGAGGACAAGCGATGACCATGGACGCGCCGACGCTCGACGTTGACGAGGGGTGTGGCGATCCGGCGCCGGCGTACGACAGCCGAGCAGACACTCTGTTCCACGCTCGCCGCGTCGGCCAGCTCTTGGACCAGTTGATCAAAGAGCTGATCGACCGCGGGCGGAGCCACGACTACAGCAAGACTCAGCCACCCGAGGTTGCGACCTTCGACGAGTTCACTCCGAAGCTGACCAGCGCCACGTACGGCTCCCCGGAGTACGAGGCGAACCGCGTGGCGATGGGCTCGGGCCTGACGGCTCATTACGCGAACAATGCCCACCACCCCGAGCACCACGATCGCGGAGTGCTCGGCATGACGCTGGTCGACCTGGCGGAAATGCTGGCCGACTGGCGGGCGTCGACCGAGCGGCACGCCGATGGGAATTTGGCGAGGAGTCTCCGGACGAACCGCGAGCGATTCAACATCCCGACCGGCCTGTACGACGTGCTGGTCAACACCGCTCGGCACCTCGGCTGGATCGAACCCGACGACCTGCCGGAAACTCAGGTGGACGTCGAGCCGGCCGGTATCGACCCGGCGCGGTTCATCGAGGTGATGACCGCGAACGGGTTTCCCGAGTCCGGCCACCGCAGTGGAGGGTACGTTCGGTTCGACTGGCCCGAATCGGCCCCGACCGGCTCGGTGCGCGTCTGGGTCGACGTGGCCGCCCCCGAGTACGAAGAGATGACCGGTGCCACGCTGCGGGAGCTGCAGAACGCGGCCGAGGCGGGTCGGCGGGCGCAGGCCGTTCTGGACGCGCTGAGCGAAGCGAGACCGCGGTGAGGACGTACAGCCGCCTGCCGACCGACTGGGGCCAGCCCGAGGGCGAGGGCGTCTACTGCGGCGCGTGCCGCCGGTCCAACATCGTGCTGAATCTCGGCTCCAGGCAGGCCCAGTGCTGCGGCGCTCAGATGGTGGCGCCCAGCTGGCGCGACTCGTTCCAGTGCCGTTGTCTGGCCGGGTGCGGCACCGAGGTCAGCGTCGCTTCGTTCGAGCCGCAGGAAGCGGCGCGCCAACTGACCTGCGAGCAGTGTCAGGCACGAACTGCTTGACGCCGGTTGCGGCCGGGGCGTAACCTCGGTCACAAGCCCGGCCGGGACACACCCCACAAAGGTGTTGCCCCGCCAGGGTCCGAACACCTACCGTTGGGTCAGCTGGCCCCGCCCACCAGGGACTCGGGGCAGCTGATTCCACCAACCACCAGGAGACGAGATGTTGGCGAGCAGGACGAACGAGTCGAAGCGGCACATGCCGTTCGGCTACGTCGTCACGCTGCCCAGCACAGGGTGGGCCATCGACGGCCGCGAGCAGGCCCCGGGGTAGGCGGAACCGCGCAAGACGCGAAAACCGCCCGACCCAAACAGGGAACCGGGCGATTTTTCGTTACACCACAACTCAATCGGGCGTAGCTCAACCAGGTAGAGCAGCGGTCTCCAAAGCCGCGCGTTGCAGGTTCAACTCCTGTCGCCCGGGCTCAGCCCCGACTTCGGCCGGCGGCTTTGGTGGTCTTGAGAATTCCACAGTGGATGGCATGAACAGCGGTCCCGCGCCATCGGGACCGCACCGTGCCGGCCGGCCCGAGACAACTCGCGGCCGGCCCGGCGCGGCATCCGGGGCGAGGGAGACGGCTGACCCGCCTGTTTTGGGAACAGGAGACACGGCGTTCGATTCGCCGGCCCCGGACGAGGAAGACCACACGCCAAGACCCGTTCCCTTGCGCGGGATAGGGCACAGCGTCAACGAGGGGCGAGGGCGCGAGCCTCAAAACCGAGTGGTCTTCCGCGTCAACGTGCGGTGGGGAGTGACAGACGCGGCCTTGCAAGGGGCCGCCGCGTTGACTTGGGCAAGGTGCGCGGTTCAAGCCCGTGGGCGAGCACGCAGGGAGCACGCAGCGATCGGTGCGCGTCGGGGTGGAAGACCCGGAACGGACCGGTTGCCGCGCGAGACAGGCCGCAGGCTTCCACCTGCCGGCCGTCGGGAGAATACTCCCGTCCGTAGCTCAACGGCAGAGCATCCGCCCCGAAGGCGGGCGATGCGGGTTCGAGTCCCGCCGGGCATGCCTGGACCGTTGGAGTAGTGGTTATCTCGCCAGGTTCTCAACCTGGAGAAGGCCGGTTCGATCCCGGCACGGTCTGCTCTCAGCCGCGCGCCAGGGCAAAGTGCGGCTGGTGCCGAAAGGTATATAGGCGGTGTGCCCGCCAGCTACCCCGGCCTAGCCACCGGGGACTCGGGTAAGTGGCACAGGGTGGTACCGAGCGCCAACCCACCCAGGGGATACGGATCCGGCCTACGTCCCCACCTCGCGGCCGTAGCTCAATGGCAGAGCCTCTGATTTCCACTCAGATGACCAGAGTTCGATTCTCTGTGGCCGCTCGACAGGCCCTTCCGGGGTACGGCGCTGGCGTCCGTGGCCGCGCTTTGAACGCGGAGTCCGTGGGTTCGATTCCCGCACCCGGAGCGCAAGCCCCGATAGCCCAATCGGCAGAGGTGCCGTCCTCAAAAGGCGGATGTGCGGGTTCGAATCCCGCTCGGGGTACCACGCCTTCGCCCGACAGGCCGGGCCCTGCCCCGGTAAGGCAGGATTTGCGGGTTCGAGGCCCGCCGAAGGCTCCATGCGGTTGTAGCTCAGCTGGCAGAGCGCGACATTGCCATTGTCGAGGTTCCCGGTTCGAACCCGGGTAGCCGCTCCATACCACCGACCGCACCGAGGAGAGGGGGGTCCGGTGGACGTCCTGGTCATCAACGCCGATCTTGGCCCGCTCCACCGGGTCAGTCTCCGGCACGCAGTACGGATGCTCGTACGTCGTGTCGCCGAGGTCCACGAAGCCGAACCCGACCGGCTGATCGGCGTCTATCCGGTACCGACCGTCGTCCGGCTCGTCCGGTACGTCGTGACGAAGTGGCGCTACACCGCCGGCCCGGCCTGGTCCCGCGCCGGCGTCATGCGCCGCGACGGCCGCCGGTGCGCGTACTGCGCGGGCCCGGCTGACACCGTCGACCACGTCCTCCCGCGCTCGCGCGGCGGACGGAACAGCTGGAGGAACACGGTCGCCGCCTGCTACAGCTGCAACCAGGCCAAGGGCGACCGGACCCCCGCCGAGGCGGGGATGGTGCTTCGGATCGAGCCGGCCACGCCCGCATGGACGTCGCTCGGTGGGCGCTGAACGGCGGTGGTGGGCTCCCCGCCCCAAGGGGGAGCCCACCCTTTCGTCGGACCAATTGACAAGCGGATCCACAACCGCCTCGCCAGCGTACGGGCCGACCGGTCGCAGTCGGACGTGCCGGAACGTGCCGGAACGCTGCGGAACGCTGCGGAACAGGTTGGAACAGCACGGAACGAAATGCCATTCCCGGATCGTCCAACTGGCAGGACGCCTGATTCTGGATCAGGAAACCGAGGTTCGAATCCTCGTCTGGGAGCGCCACGCCCTCGTAGTCCAACGGCAGGAGACGCGGCCATGAGGCGGCCGACAGTGCGCGTTCGAATCGCGCCGAGGGCACGTTCGATGGTTGACACGCGGAGGTCGAGATGGCAAGCACCCGAACGGAGCAGTACTCCGCGTTGGAAGCCACGTCGGAGCCCGTCGACGACGAGGAAGATCTAGACGTGGTACTACTACGCCTGAGGGACGCCCGACGCGCCGTCGCGCGTCGCCGACAAGGAACTCGCGAGGCCGACGAAAGACGTCGAGTTTCCCGTTGACCGCTACCTGGGCAACGGTAGATCCATAGGCGTTGAGCCGAAGGGCAATCAGCGTTGAGGCATGCCTTGGATCTCAGCGAATGTGCATACCTTCGGATACGGCCACGGACCGGCGCCTTCGGCGCCGATCACGCTCGACGTCCGAACACTGCTCCGTAACCCACACGCAGACCCGGCGATGCGGAACCTGACCGGCCGCGACCCGGCTGTCCGGGAACACGTACTGAACACGCCCAACGCGCGGGAGTTGGTCAACGCTACCGCCGAGCGCGTCCGGTACCTCCTGACCGACGGCAACCACCCTCGCGGAATTCTGGTGCGTGTCGCTGTCGGATGCGCCGGAGGTCGGCACCGGGCGCCGGTGCTGGGTGAGGCGATCGCCGCCGAGCTGGAAAGGATGGGGATCGGCGTCGAGGTGTTCCACCGCGACATCGACAAGCCGGTGCTCTAACAATTTCGAAGCCGGCTCGGAAGGGTCGGCGAATGCCGGTGTAGCTCAGATGGCCAGAGCGCTCGCCTTGTAAGCGGGATGCCGCCGGTTCGACCCCGGCCACCGGCTCAATGCCAACGCAGCACGACTGGTGGTGCATTCGCCTCGTAAGCGAAAGGAGGCCGTTCGAGTCGGCCCGTTGGCTCTCTGGGCGACGCGCAGGTGCGCAGCACTGCCTTGCAAGCAGCGCCCGCTCGGTTCGATACCGAGGTCGTCCACAGGATGGTAGGTAGGTACTGGACGGAGTCCATGCCCGGGTAGCCCAACGGTAGAGGCGCGGCGCTCAGACCGTCGTTGTTGGAGGTTCGACTCCTCTCCCGGGCACGCAACATCATGGTGGCGTCGCCCAGTCAGGTCCAGGGCGCTTCCCTGTCAAGGAAGAGGGCGCGGGTTCGAATCCCGCCGTCACCGCAATGGAGGGTTGGCCGAGCGGTCCAAGGCGACGGGTTGCTACCCCGAGCAGGTAACACTGCCGCCGGTTCGAATCCGGCACTCTCCGCCATGTCGTCGTAGCTCAGTCGGTCAGAGCGCGGAGCTGATAACTCCGAGGCCGGAGGTTCGACCCCTCCCGACGACACCATGCCCCTGTAGCTCAGTGGATAGAGCACCGCACTACGGATGCGGGAGTCGGACGTTCGAATCGTCTCAGGGGCACGCAACGGGGTGTGGCGCAGCTTGGTAGCGCGCCGCGTTCGGGACGCGGAGGCCGTCGGTTCGAATCCGGCCACCCCGACTTTGGTGAGGCCACCCGATTGGCGACGGGCGCTGTCTTGAAAACAGTTTGACCGAAAGGTTTGCGGGTTCGACTCCCTCCCTCACCGCCTTGCGCCGTTAGCTCAGTTGGCAGAGCTTCCGACTCTTAATCGGAATGTCGCAGGTTCGATTCCTGCACGGCGTACCATGCGGCGCGTGCGCTGGATGCGCTTCTCGGCCTCCGAAGCCGAGTGTGCCAGGTTCGACTCCTGGGCGTCGCACTCATGCCCCGCTAGCTTGGTAAAGTGTCGGAGGCGGGCGGTATTGTAGAAGACGTGCCTAATCGTCGAACCTACTCTGACGGGCAGCTGGCCGAGGCGATCCGCGGGTCAAAGAACTGGGCCGGCGTCCTGAAGTGTCTCGGGAAGCAGCGAAACTACAGCACGACCCATATTCGGAGGGTTGCAGAGAGGTTGGGTCTCGATATAGCGCACCTGAGCCACAGTGTCTTACCCGTGGTTGCGCCCCCACATGAATTTAAGCGAGCGCCGCATCTTACGCACCGCGCAGGAAGTAGCTTTGCTGCCGCCTGGTTCATGGAGCGCGGGTACACCGTCTCGGTGCCTCTGGAGTCGGTGCCGTATGACCTCGTCACGGAGTCGGACGGAGGGCTTCGGCGCATTCAGGTGAAAACGACGCGGTCGCGGGAGACGCAGACTGGGCGATACCGGGTTCACCTGCATCGGTGCATATACGACGCCAGCGGCGTACGCAATGCACACGGTCAGATGCGCCAGGTGTCCTATACCTCCGGGGAGGTGGACTACTTCTTCATCTTGACGGCGTCGCGTCACGTGTATCTGATTCCGCTGTCAGTCATTGCCGAGAAAAAATACATTGTGCTGGATACAAAGTATTCGGGATTTCTTCAGGATGGCCCACCGTAGCTCGGCTGACTGCAAGCGCGGGGTAGGGCCTCCAAACCAGGGTATCGCGTACTTTCCGCCCCGCTAGCTCAGGGGATAGAGCAACCGCTTCCTAAGCGGCAGGTCGCAGGTTCAAATCCTGCGCGGGGCATTTACTTGGGTCGTTAGCTCAATGGCGTAGAGCAGTGGACTTTTACTCCACGGGTTCTCGGTTCGAGTCCGAGGCGACCCACTTGCGGGATGGCGCAGTGGTAGCGCGGCGGCCTCATAAGCCGCAGGCCCCGGGTTCGACTCCCGGTCCCGCCCCCACGTACAACTCCGCGCGCAGGCGCTCTATGACCGGCCGGGCGTCGACTGCGGTACCGAGCAGCCAACCGAACGCTCGACGGTATCCGCCAACGACCGCTTCCTGGATCTCGTCGACACCGCCGGGCTCGTCGACGAATGCCAGGTCGGTGTCGCTGGTCGACAGGGTCAGCATGGTGAACGGCACGTCCAGGCCGGGGTACGGCCCGACCGGCAGCGAGACGATCCGGGCGCGTGGGTGCTCGGCCACCTCCAGTAGGTGGGTGAGTTGTTTCCGATGGACGTCGGGTCCGCCGATCGGTCGGGCCAACGCGGTCTCGTCGACGACGAACGCCAGCTCCGCCGCCGCCAGCGTGAAGATCCGCCACTGCCGTTCGGCGAGCAGATCCAGGTATCCGTCGCGGTATTTGCGGCGCAGGCGCGGGACGCCGGCTTCGGCGAGCGTCGCCGCGTACGCGGAGGTCTGGAGCAGCGGTGGGATGACCAGTGGGTGGTGCTGGTGGATCTGGCGCGCCTCACTCTCGTAGTCGGCGTACCGCAGCAGGCCGGCTGGCGCCCGGTCGTGGTACCTGCCCGTCCAGCTGCGTTGCCGGGCCTGGCGGCCAAGCAGCAGTAGCTCCCCGCGCTCGGCGCTGCCGGTGACGCCATACAGGTCGAGTAGGACACGTAGGTCGCCCGGAGAAACGGTGACGGCCCCGGACTCGATCCGGACGAGCTTGGACACGGATGCCTCCAGCTCCTTGGCAACCGCGTCGAGCGGCATCGCGGCCCGCAGTCGGGCTTGACGCAGCGCGGTACGCAGGCGACGGCGGCTGGTGATCGGTCCGGTCGGGGTGGTCACGAACGGACAGTACTTGTTCCGGTAGCTCAGTCTGGTCCAGAGCGCCGCCTCGACACGGCGGAGGCCGCTGGTTCGAATCCAGCTCGGAACACGCATGGCGCGGTGGACGAATGGGAGAGTCGCCTGCCTTTCAAGCAGGACATGTTGCGGGTTCGAATCCCGTCCGCGCTGCTCGATCTGGCGTAAACCGTAATTTGGTAGCGGTCCGGGCTGTTAACCCGGCGGGCGAAAGTCCTCTACAGGTTCGAGTCCTGTCGCCAGAGCGATGCCCGTATAGCTCAGCTGGCAGAGCGCCGCTTTCACACGGCGGAGGTTTCGAGGGTTCAAGTCCCTCTGCGGGTACTGGCCGAAAGGCCGAGGTTGTGGCTGTAGCTCAACGGTAGAGCGCCAGGTTGTGGTCCTGGTGGTGCCGGTTCGATTCCGGTCAGTCACCCCAAGTGCGTCGTGGGCGGCAGGTCGCCCGGTGGTCTGTAAAACCATTGCCTTCGGCACGCCTGGTTCGAGTCCAGGGACGCACACCATGCCCCCGTAGCTCAGCGGATAGAGCGCCAGGCTTCGAACCTGGATGTCGGCCGTTCGAACCGGTCCGGGAGTGATCGTTAAGGTATGCGCTTGTCGCGCTTGTCTTTCTGCTTGCGCTTCCCGTGACGATCGCCCACGCGTCTACTCACCCTGAATGCGGGCTTCGTCTCCGGGCGCCCATAAGTACCCATAAGGTGGTATTTTCCGCATCGGCCGCAGGGATACGGCTCTACCATGGTGGCGCCCGGCATGCGGGCAATTCGTGCAGCCGACTTCTTCGCTTCCGAGAGAAGATCGAAGGCCCGCTTCTCGGGGTGCTTCCGGCAGACTTCAGCCGGAACGTACCAATTGCCGCAACGGGGGCACTGGTGCGAGTGGTGAAGTACCTCGCTTAGCTGCAGATCTCTCTTCGCTTGACTAATCAACCGCCGGGCTGCACCCTCCGCGTCTTCGAAGAGTGTCCGGCCGTCATGTCGGACGCATAGATCGAAGTTCACCCCTGCCTCCTGCGTTAGATCCAACGAGGCCCCGTCCTCGCCAAGGATACCGAAGGAGGCGCGACGTTCAGTTCGAGTCCCGGCTCGACGCCATCCACCGTGGATCTTCGTGGGCGAGCGCTGGCTGCTCAGCTGGGAGTCATGTCCCCGGTCTGCCCGGTTCGACACCGGGGCTCACGACGTAGATGCTTGACCGGAGTTGCCGCCGGGCGGTAACCTCGATCGAGCGAGCACGAAACGCGCTCGCGGTGGACGGTCCATCGCGGTAGCGTGTGAGACACCTCCGGTGCCCCGAGCAGTCTCTACACCTCCTTCTGGTTGAGAAATCGAGACCGCTCACTTTGACCACCGGGGGGACAACTTCACAAGCGGACCGGTCGGTGCCCAGACTGCGGCTACTCCACTTAATCCGAGGGTTGCAGGTTCGAGTCCTGTCGCCGGCCTGGCCGGCGTAGCTCAATGGCAGAGCAATGGAACGCGAAACGCCGCCGTCACCTCCGACCACCGACCGGTCCGCTTGTCGAAATGCTCCCCCCGGCTTATTCCCGAAGGGGTTGAGCTCGATGTCCACGTTCAACAAGACGCGCGTCCGCCCGGCCGTGACCTCGCCCGTCCGCACCGAAGGCGCCGCGGTTGGTGCCGGAGGGCGCCCCGGTCATCTTCGTGATGCCGTTTCTGAGCTGTACCTGCTCGGCATTTCGCTGATGAACGTGCGGCAGAACAAGTTCCACGAGCAGGCGGACGCCCGACTGGATCGGTTCCGCGACCTGGTCGCGGCGGTGACGGTGAGCGATCCGGCGTGGCTGGCCGGGTTCCTGCCGTGGCTTCGCCGTGAGGGAAACCTGCGCACGGCGCCACTGATCGGTGCCGCGGAGTTCGTAGCCGCCCGGCGCGGCCAGCCGGATCCGGCTGGCCAGGTTCCCGAGGTTGTCGACGGCGTCCTGCAGCGGGCGGACGAGCCTGGCGAGATCCTGGCCTACTACACGTCCCGTTACGGCATGTCGCTGCCGAAGGGTTTGAAGAAGGGCGTCGCCCGGGCGGTTCTGCGGTTGTACGGAGAGTACGGCTGGGCGAAGTACGACCGGGTCGAGGCGGCGTTTCGATTCGCCCGGGTGTTGGACCTGGTTCACCCGGCGAGCTCCGACGAGACGCAGCGGACGCTGTTCGGCTACCTCCACGGCGAGATGCGCGGCCGGGCCGGGGAAATTCCGGCGGAGCTGGCGATGCTGCGGTCGCGTTCGGAGTTGACAGCCGTGCCGCTCGACGGGCGCCGCGCCGCACTGCTGGCGCCTGACGGTACGGACCGCCTGCGGGCGGCCGGCATGACGTGGCGTGCGGTCGCCGGCTGGCTGCAGCGCCCGCTCGATGCTGACGTCTGGTCGCAGATCATTCCGACGATGGGTTACCAGGCGCTGCTGACGAACCTGCGCAACTTCGACGACGCCGGCGTGTCCGACGAGGTGGCGGAACGCGTTGCGGCGCGGATCGCCGACCCGGAGAAGGTCGCCGGGTCTCGGCTGTTCCCGTTCCAGATCTTCGCCGCCTACAAGGCGCTGGAGTCGCTTCGGTGGGGACAGCCTTTGGAGAAGGCGTTGCAGGCGTCGCTGGCGAACGTGCCGTCGTTGCCAGGGCGGACGTTGGTCCTCGTCGACCAGTCGCCGTCGATGTTCCCCGGCTACTCCTTCTCGTCGAAGCAGGAGCGCGAGCACGTTGCCAACAACGACCTGGCGACACTGTTCGGAGGGGCGGTGGCCCTGCGAGCTGCGGACGCGACCCTGGTCGGCTACGGGGCGCAGTCGTATCGGGTGCCGTTCCGCCGGGGCGGGGCGCTGCTGCGGCTGATGGGCCAGTTCCACTCGGTGGACGGGACCGACACGTTCGGCGCGGCGGGGGATCACTTCGCGGGCCACGACCGGGTGGTGATCGTGACCGACGAGCAGAACACGGCCCACAGGTATCGCTCGATCGACGAGGTCGTGCCGACGACCGTCCCGGTCTACACCTGGAACATCGCCGGATACCGGGTCGGCTCCACCGCGTCGGGATCCGGCACCAGGCACACCTTTGGTGGCCTGACCGACCAGGCGTTCCGAGCCGTTGGGTTGATCGAACAGGGTCGTTCGCAGAGCTGGCCCTGGTAGACCTGGCCTGGGGAGGTCAAGCGGCGGTGAGCTTGTTGCTCACCGCCGCTTTCGCGTCCGCTTACTCAGGCGAGGTCCCAGCGCCACCGCCCCGTGGGGGTGTCGACCCACACCGTCTGTCGACCCTCCGGGGTGACGGTCAGGCCGAGCCGATTATGTCCCGGTCGCCCGGCCTGGTCCCAGCGCAGGCACCAGGCCGCGACCTCGTCCCACATCCGCCGGCCGCCGCCCTGGGTGACGGTGACCTCGTCGCCGTGGTGGCGTACCCGCGCCCACGACCCGGTGGCGCCGTCGACGAGGCAGTGGACCTCCCCGCCGTCGAGCAGCGGCCCGCACTGGTAGACGTCGGGCTGCGCGAGGTGCCAGAAGAATTCGCAGTTCGGGTCCGTGAACAGCTCGACAGCGCGGACGTCGGCCGCGCTGTCGGCACCGCGGCCTTCCATGCATGTGCGTACGATCTCGTCGACGCTCGGGCCGAGCGGGCCGTCGGCGGGCCGGGCCTCGATGAACGCCGCGACCTGCGGCAGGAACCGGCCGATGCCGTTTCCGTTGTCGTCGACCCGCAGCGGCACGACGCCGTAGGAGAGGTTGGCCAGCACGATCCCGCCGGGCCGGGTCTGCCGCAGCCACGCCGCCGGCACCCGGCGTACCGAGCAGGTGGCGATGATCCGGTCGTAGGGTGCGCGCCGGGGGTGTCCGGTCAGTCCGTCGGCGGCGATCGCGGCCGGCCGGTAGTCGGCTGCGCCGAGCGCGGTGATGGCCTGGTTGACCAGGTCGCGGTCGATGTCGACGGTGGTGACGTTCGTTTCGCCGACGAGCGCGCACAGCAGGGCGGCGTTGTAGCCGCTTCCGGTGCCGATTTCCAGGACGCGTTCGTTGCCGGCGAGGTCGAGGGCTTCGAGCATGACCGCCATGACGCCGGGCTGGGTGGAGGAGCTGGTGACCCGTCCGTCGGCGGTGACCTGGGTGACGATCGCGTTGTCGGAGTAGACGGCTTCCAGGTATGCGGCTCGCTGCTCGGGGCGGTCGCCGCGCAGGACGTCGCCGACCTGGCCGGCTTCGTCGACGTGGTAGGCGGCGGGGGCGAACACGTGTCGGGGTACGGCTGCGAACGCGGCGGCGACGCGGGGGTTGGTGAGGTGGCCGCTGTGGCGGATCCTGGCCACGAGCCGCTGGCGAAGCTCTTCGTGATCGAGAGTGAGGGTCACGTTTTCTCCAGGGTGTCAGCGAGGGCGGCGGCGATCGGCAGGCCGGTTTCGTGCTCGATCCAGGCCCACTGACCGTCGGGGTTCACTTCGAGAAACACGTAATCGCCGTCCGGGGTGACGATGAGGTCGAAGGCCGCATACGTCAGTCGGAGGCTGGTGCGGATCGCGTGCAGCTGCTTCGACACCTGCTTGGGCAGGTCAACGGCAGCGTAGGCGAGGTTGGCGTAGTCGGTGCGCCAGTCAATTTTGGCCGCCTCGGAGTGGGCGTCGATCCGGGCGGCGAACAGGCGGTCGCCGACCGCGGTGACTCGCAGCTCGTATGCTTTCGGCACCTGGTGCTGGAACAGGTGGGCGGTGCCGGCAACGGCGTCGGTGATGTCGCCGGCGGTCACGGGCGTGGTGGCCAGGGCCATCAGCTGGTCGGTGTCAGCGTCGACATATGGCCGCATGTGAAACGGTTTGTAGATCGCCCCTCCGGTGGCGGCTGCGACGAACCGGCGTGCCTCCTCGGGGTCGTTCGTGACCAGCGTCTGGGGCACGGTCATCCCGTGGCCGGTCGCGACCGCCAACTGTCGAGGCTTGCGGTCCGCCGCGGCGTTCGCCCGGGGGTCGTTGACCCACCGCGCGTGCGGTAGTGCGGCAAGCAACCCTCCGAAGCCGAGCTCTGCCTCTCGGGCCGCCCAGCGCCGCTCGTAAGGATCGAGCGCCCCGGGCAGGCGGGCCGGTTCGGGGCGCCTGAAGTAGACGGCGCGCACCTCTTCGAGGCGGGTGCACCTGTGATCGTCCGCCAGTGTTCCGGCCCACTGTCCGTGGTCGCCGACGGCGGCGACCACGGACAGTGCCTGCGGGAAGTCGGCGAGATCGATCCGGTGCACCGGTACGTGCCTGTCGTTCAGCTCCTGGATGACCAGGTCGACAGTCACGTCACATGGCTCGGTGATCACCAGAACGGTCAATGCCTTGCCTCGCCTTCAGTCGGAGTAGGTGTCCTTCTTGCTGTCCTGCCAGGAGGAGTGGTCGTGGGTCGTCTTGTACGGCGTGTTGACGCTGCCCTGGGACGGCCCCTTCTTGCTGGCGAAGGGCTCACCGTTACGTCCGGTCAGCATCTGCGCCGCCGGGTCGTACACCACGTCGGTCAGGTTCAGCTCGCCGCCGAGAGTCGACGGCCGGGACAGGGTCAGGCCGAACGGCCGGTCGGCGGTGACTCGGCCGGTCTCCACCGTGTCCGCCGGCTGGACCGGAGCGGGGTTGGTCAGGGTGGGCATCGAGTGCTCCTTCCTTGAGGTCGGGGCTCGTCTGGCGGGCCCTGGGGGAAGCTTCGACCTGATGACCGGCGACGGGAAAGCTGTTGTGCGTCCTACGCACAGGTCTTGCATAGTCGGCAATCGATCACGCAAGGTGAGGGGTGCCGCACGACCCGTCAAGGGAGTAATCGTGTCCACATCACCCCCATGGCACCAGCTGCCCCCTGCCCAGGCAGCGGTAGGCAACCCCGGCGAGCTGCTTCGCCTCGCCCGTACCGCACATCGGATGTCTCTGGAGCAGGCCGGCAGGCTCTGCGGATATTCCGGCTCCACCATGTCCCGGTTCGAAACCGGACGGCGCAAACTGACCGACGTGAACGTGTTGCACCGACTGGCCGACGCCCTCGGCATTCCGCCGGGAATGCTCGGTCTGACGTCCGTCAACAACCGGCCGGCCACGACGGCGGCGGTTAGGGTTCCGGAAGGGCGATCTATCGACGGAGGCGACATGGACCGCAGGAACCTCCTGGCCGGCGTGCTGGTCACTCTCGCGACCCCGCCGGCGGTGGGCGGCCCCTCCGCTGCGCGGGCCGCTGCCGTCCTGCCGGTTTCGCTCGACCGGCTTCGTGCCGAGCTGGCCGCCGGCCGGGCAGACTTCGCGGCGGCCCGATACGAGCAGCTGGCCCGCCGGCTACCGGGCCTCGTCCAGGCCGCGGAAGCCACCTGGGACGCCACGGCCCACGATCGCCGGGCCGGCGCCGGGGCGTTCGTGGCCCTCTCTCACGACCTCGGCGCCCGACTGATGATCAAAATGCATCACACCGAGGGTGCCGCGGCCTGCTCCGTCCGGGCGTCCCAAGCCGCACGCGTCTGCGGCGAACCGGCGATCGTGGCCCTGGTCGACCGCACCGTGACCGTCGTCATGCGGCGCACCGGCCAGGCCCGACAGGCACAGCCTGTCCTGCTCGACGCCGCGACACGACTTCGGGCCGACACCGGGCTCGCCTCCGGCCGCGACGCATCCCTGTACGCGAGCATGCTCGCCACCGCCGCGTACACCGCGGCGATCGCCGACCGGCGGGACGACGCACTCACTCTGGTCGAGGAGGCGGAGGGGGCACTCGGGCGCGGCGGCGGCGGGTTCACCCCCAACGACCTGACGCTGTACAAGGCGGGCGTGGCCAGGATGCTCGGCGATTACGGCCACGCCGTGAGCCTGATCGGTCGGGTACGACTCGACCTGTTGCCCACTCCGGAGCGCCGGGCCCGGTACTGGGAGGACGCGGCCTTGTCGTGGGTGGGCCGGGGCCGGCCGGGCCGGGCGTACGAGGCGCTGCGCGAGGCAGAGCGGGCCGCGCCGCAGGAGGTTCGGTACCGCCCCTGGGCAAAGCAGCTGACAAGTCGCCTGCTTGCCGGTGGCGCGTGTAGCGAGTTACCGGACCTACGGCAGTTCGCTACGCGCGTGGGTGTGTCGATGTAGCCGGGCCACGCACTCGTCGATCACAAGAGGCCCCGGAGACGCTGACTCCGGGGCCTTCCCTCGTGCGGCATATCCCAACCTGAAGGGTCAAGTCTATCGACTGAAGGTCATCTCTTGCACCCGCTGGGTGTAGGTATCCATGGCCATTGAGACCCGGGTACTCTGACTGGGACAGGCGGGTGTCCCAGTCTGGGGCTGACCCACGTCGGGAGGCGGGTTCGGATGGCAACCAGTCCACTCGTACTGCGCGTACGCGTGGCGCAGGAGTTGCAGAGGTTGATGCAGCTCGAAGGAGCCAAGAAAATTACGCAGGCGGAGCTGGCCCGGCTGTGCGGCCTGTCGCGCCAGACGATCTACCGTCATCTTGCTCCGACCGTAAGCATCGAAAGCCTCGGGCGTCGTTGCAACCCCGTACATGTTGGCCAGATGGCATCGAGCCTTGGACTGTCCGGTTCGGCCCATGATCGCCTGGTCAAGACGGCGGTCGCTGCCGCTACTCCCTGCTGGTGGGACGGGCGGGCGTACGGCGCCGACGAGCATCAGAACGTGTTCGCGAACTTTGCTTACGGCGCCTGTCGGTGCGGTGAGTATCAGTCGCATGTGATTGGCGGGATCGCCCAAACGGAGGCGTACGCGCTGCACCGGGCTCGGGCCGTCACGTCCGACGAAGCGAAGGTGAAGAGCGTCGTCCTCGGCAGGATGCGACGCAAGGAACGCTTGTACGACGAGGACTTCGGCTACACGCTGCTGCTCGAAGAGCTTGCGTTGACCCGCCGCATCGCCCCGACGGCGGTCATGATCGAGCAGTTGGAGCACCTGGTTGATCTCGCGAGGTTGCCCAACATCAACATCCGGGTCCTGCCCAGAGATCCGACGTCAGACGACGACGACGCGCCGATGGCTGCCGGTTACGCGCCGCAGGCGCCGTTCCTGCTGTACGACTATCCGGATTCTCCGGTAACCCCAGAGATCGCCGTCATCGACTCATTTAAGATCGACAACCACATCCTCACCGACCGTGAGCTGGTTGACCTACACGCCAACCTCTTTGAGAGGCTGGTATCCGTGGCGCTGTCTGACGCTGAGACCGTCACGTACATCCGGAAGATCGCCGCCCAGATGGGGTCGGCGAAGCCCAAGACCCGAAAGGGGTCGTCATGTCCAACCTGATCCCCAGCCAGCACCGCCCGTGGCGGAAGTCGACTCGCAGCCAGGATGGCAACTGCGTCGAGTTCCGTGACGCCGTGAACGGCGTCAACGTCCAGATCCGCGACACCAAGGACCGCACCGGACCGGTGCTGACCTTCAGTGCGACCGCCTGGAAGGCGTTCGTCCGAGGTGGAGCAACGCCGCAGGCATGACCTGCTAGATCCACTTCGTAACCCGGGGAACCGACACCATGTGGTGTCGGTTCCCCTTTTCGGCTACACGCCGAGTGAGGGGGTTGTAACGATCTCGGGAATGTGCCAGGTTGGGAATGACCCACCGAGCACCATTCCCAACGGATCTCACGCCCGGGGTGTGACATGGTCAACTTGGTTCCCTGGAGGCCAGCACCGCTCGCCGATGCCATCCGTGCGGCCGGCGGCGCCGGGGTCACGGGGGGCCCCTCCGAGCTGAACGCCGTGCCGTTCCTCCTGGACGGCACTATCCCGCCGTCGCTGCCCGACGACGGTCTGGACCGGGTCCCGGGGTACGGGATGATGGAGTTCGCGGGCCCGTGGGACCGGCGCCAGTTCGCCGAAGAGCTCGTGCTGGGACAGCATCACCCGGACGGTTACCTTCACCGCCTGCACCTGCTGCCGCCGTCCCTGGACCCGCCCCGCTGCGTCGGCCCCGGATGCGCCGGCCGCAAGCGGTGGCCCTGCAACCCCGCCTCCTGGGCCCTCGGGGTTCTCGGCGACGATCGGCGGGCAGCGGCATGACCACCATCGAGCGCGGCGTCACCCGCCGCCCGTACCCGACGACGCCCGCCGCGTCGACGGACGGCGGGCACGACACGGACGGCCGCGCAGGGAGGGTGGACGTCTTTCCTGTCGACGTCCACCCTCCGCTCGTCTTCACCTGGCCCCACTGCGAGCTGGTGACGGACCTGAGCCCGTTCCTGCTGCGGGAGTTGGCCTGCTGCGACCCCTGTGGATCGGCGATGGCCCCGATGGCCGCCCGCGCCGGTCTCGCACGGTCGTACAAGTGCCCGCAGGCGTGCCACCAGCAGCTCGTGGACGCGCAGGTCGTCGAACAGACTGTGGTCGAGGCTGCCCGGCGACATGTCGGCGACTTCGCCGGTCTGCACCCCCGGGTGTACGCGAGCGCGTTGAGGCACCTGCTGATCCGGGTGTGCATCACGCCGCAGGGCAGGCTGGTCCTTCGCTGGAACGAAAACGAATAGGAGCCTGCCGCCCGACGGCATCGCCGGGCGGCGTTCAGCACTTGCCGCGCACCTCGTCCGGGAGGATGCGCGGCCGGACCTCGGTCCACGAAAGCCTCCCCCCGGGGCTGTGACCGAGGTCGGACCTGGCCTTGCGGAGGCGATACGCGGTCAGGTCCCCGAGGGGCCGGCACGTACGCGGGCAATCGAACGTGCCGGCCCCTCCCCGGGGCGGGCGAGACGAAGAGGGTGAGGTAGCAGTGATCGACGAGGTAGCGGTGATCAACCTGGAACTGGTTGTTCGGCGGACGAAAGACGTCGACCTCGGCGAGGCCGCGGCGATACTCACCGCCACCCTCGGCCGCGGCGACCTCCTTCGCTGGCTTGCCGGCTCTGACAGCAGCGAGGTTGACGCCCTGAGGCTCTGCCGGCGGATCGCCGGAGTCGAGTTGGGGTACCTCCACTTCGCCGGCGAGGCGATGATCGACAACGGGCAGGGCGGCATCATCGCCTGGACGTCTTCGCAGAGCCAGCTCAACGAACAACATCGACAGGTGGTCGCCGACAGTCGCCAGGTCCGGCTGCGCGCCCCGTCGGCGACGTTCGGCGACCGGCTGCTCTCGATCGAGCGGGCAAGCCTCGAACATCGGCCCACCGAACCGCACCTGCACCTGGCCTACCTCGCGGTGCTGCCGCAGAGGCGCGGTCGGGGGATCGGCCGGGCCCTCCTGGCCGAGTTGCACCGCCGCGCCGACGAGGACGGTGTTCTCGCGCACGTCGACGTGCCGGACGTGCGCGCGATGGAATGGTTCAAGGCCCAGGGCTGGCAGGCCGGTGAGCCGTTCGACGTTCCGGACGGCGGACCGCGCCTGTGGCCGATGACGCGCCCGCCCGCACCGGTGTCGGTGTCGTGAGCGGCCCGCGTCAGGCCCGCCGGGCGGATATCGCCGCCATCTGCCACTTCTTCGACATGCTGTCGACCAGCGCCAGCCTGCTCGGTCGGCGTGCGCCGTGGCCGTGGCCGTACCCGGCCCGTCGAATCATCCATGCGATCAGCACCGGTGCGCAGTACGTGCTGCGCGACGACAACGGCAGGATCCTCGCTGTTGCTCGGATCGCCGGAGGGCACTCGCTGTGGACTGACGGCGTCCCTGCCGTGTACGTCTCGGACCTTGCGGCCCTGCCCGACCGTGGCCGCGACGTGGCGATGCTGCGGTACGTCCACGACCGGGCCAGGGCGGCGGGGTTGCCGGTGCGGACCGACATCCCGGCGACCGATGACGCTCGGCATGACTGGTGGAAGCGGTTTGGCTATCAGTCGGTCGAGCCGGCCGGGCCGGACAAGATCATTCGGACGCGTCGGTACGGGACATTGCAGACGGCGATGCTGCTGCAGGCCGACCCGCCCGAGCCCATCACCGAGTGACGTTCCCGAATCGGCGCACCTCCCGACGGCGGCCTCGACGACGCCGTCCTCACGACTCGCGGCGGGTTGCCGCGTAGAGGAAGTCGACGAAAGGGGGCAGAGTTGTACATCCACAAGATCCCGACCAGCGACGCCAAGACGACCGACTGTGGGGCGAGCGTCCAGGAGATCAAGACGCAGTCGCCCACCGAAGAGGTGACGACCAATCCGGCGAGCGTGACCTGCCCGGGTTGTAGGAAGAGGTAGTCCTGAGGCGCTGACGAAACGGCCCCACCGCCCGACGGTTCGCGTGCGTCGGGTGGTGGGGCCGTTTCGCGTCAATGGGCGGTGTGTGCGGGGATTCCGGCGAGCCGGCGGTGTCTCCCGGGTGACCGCCGGTACGGTGCATCGGCATGCATGCATACCGCGTCGGGGGTCTGTACAACGCTAGTCGGACCAGCTGGAACGAGGGCACCTACCTGCGGTTCACGGCCGCCGGCCCCGAGCTGATCTTGTTCTTCGCCCGCCCGAGCGCGAAGGAGATCGCAGACTTACGCCGGGGGGCTCCCTGGTTCGCCTGGATCGACAGCGAGCACGTCGGCCTGCTCGCCTTCAAGTTCGGGACCGCGATCCCATGGTCGGACGCCCCGTACCACCCGGGCCGCGAATCAGAGCCGGTCACCTTCGACCACCAGGGCGACAACCACCTGCTCCTGTTGGTGCTCCTCGTCGACGCCGACACCGGCATCATCCGCGCGATGCGCCAAGTGACCTGGCCACCCGCGTTCGCGCAGCGGGTGGCCAGGTCCATACGGCGCATGAGCGCCACGCCGTACAGCGAGCGCGCGTTCGACCTGGCGCTCAACCAGCTGTACCGGCAGTGGCCCGGGACCGAGCAGCTGGTCGAGGAGCGTGCCGACATCACCTGTTACGGCGGCACCGACGAGGTGGCGCGCGGCACCGGACCGGACGCCGCGCCCGACTAAGGGCGTGAGTTCTTCGCTATCTGGATGGCGGCGGCGGCCAGCAGCTCCGCGGCGAACCGTTGATTCTCGCCCTCCAGCTGCATGCCCCGGATCATTTCCAAACCGAGAAGCGCCCACGCCTCGGTTTCGCTCGGCTCGGTCGCCAGCAGCTCTCGGGCCCGCCTGACGGACAGGTCCGTCAGCGTCTTCTTGACGTGCTCGTACTGGCGGTCGGCATCCGCCAGCGCCTTGATCATCGAAGCGTCGTCGCCGGTCATCATTTCCTCCATGGTAGTTGCGGTCCACCGGCACGGTCGGCCGGTCGTCTAGGCTTGCCCGCCAGGCGGGCAACGAGGGGCGGTGCGGGATGGTGCAACCCGGAACCAAGGTCATGATCTGCGACAAATGCCTGGTCATCTGCGTACCGGACCCGTCGGTGACGACTGGCCCGCCCCGACCCGGGCCCCCGCCCAAGATCCGCTGGATTCACCCACCGGAAGCCCGCGAGCGGTGGCCGCGGGGCGTCTGCGATGACCCGGTCGTGGAGACACAGCGGCGCGCCAAGGAGCCCGAGATCAAGCGGATGCGCGGCTCCGCGACGAAACGCGAACCGTGGCTGATCCGGGGACAGCTCGCCGGCCTCGACGTGCCGCCCGGCGACCGGGTCGAGCTGGCCGCCGTCGGCTGGATCGAAGAAGACGGGCCGACGGTTCCGCCGCTGGCCTGGGGCTACTTGGCCAGCAGTGGACACTGGGGCCTCGGTGCGAGCCCGGTACCGCGACGGGTAGGCGGCGACGAGGTCGTCGGCGCAGAGGCCCGCGGCCTGTTCTGGGGGATGCGGTCCCTCTTTCCCCGCGAACGTAACCCCGTCACGGTGATCACTGACTTCCCCGAGGTCGCCGACATGGTCAACGCCTGGCGCGACGGCCGCACCGACGTCATGCCCGCGGGCTACATGACCCAGCATCCCGACAGTGGACGCCTGCCGAAGTTGGTGATCTTGTCCAGGTCGGTCGCCCAGTATCCGGAGCTGATCTTTGTCCGGCTCGTCGAGGACTACACCGACACCCGGTACGGCCGCGGCGCCAACACGCTGGCCCGGACCGCCTGGGACTGGTCGACCCGTCGCATCGACAGGGAGAAGGCCGCCGCCGACGCCCTGGCCGCCGCCGCCCGCCGGCTCGACGTGCCACCGGTGTTGCTCCCGCCGGAGCATGAGCAGCGACGCGCCGAGGTCGACTAGCGCCCGCGCCAGCGCCGAATCTGGACGCCGACCGTCGGCCAGCCGACGAGCGTCCCGCAGATGACTGCCACCGGGACCGAGACGGGCGCGGTCAGGATTGCCAACGGAAGGACCGTGAACAGCCCGATCGCGATGAGGCCCAGGGTCAGGACCCGGTTTGTCCGCCGAGGCGGCAGCCGGTCGGCGGGGCCCCAAACCGGGCGCTGGGCGACCGGGCCGGGGTTGATCTGCGCCTGATACGGCGGCTGCGGCCAGTACATGGGGTGCGACGGCGGCGGCGCCCAGTATGTCGGGTGCGGCGGCGCGGGCACCGGGGGAGCGGAGTACGGCAGCGCGGACACCGGGTATGGGTACGTGGACATCGCTTGGTTGTACATGTCTCCTCCTCGGGTGGCTTGCGCGTCGGCAGCCACCGCCGCCCCCCGACCGGAAGCCGGGACACGACGGAAGCGGTCGAACCACTCACCCGCGGGCGGCCTGACCTTCCGACAACGTCGGCTCGTGCTTGCCGGCCACCCGCCAGGTCCCGGACGGGTCGCGTCGAACGATGATGCCAGCGGTGGTGACGAAGCGGTCGCGGGCCGCATCCATGTCGATCTCCATTGAGCCGGCCAGGTCCAGCTCGATCGGGTTCGACGGGGCCATGACGACGTCCTGCCACGGGTTGCTGCCCCGGTACGCGTTGAGCGCGTCGACGAGCAGCGCCAGGACCTCGATCTCGTCGTACCGAACCTCAACAGCCCGCCACGCCTCGGCGAACAGCTCCGTCATCTCCTCCTCGTCGGGCAGCGCGACGTCGAGCGGGTGCTCGAACGCGGAGGTTTGCGGTTGCCACATCACACCCTCGGGCAGACGGTCGTCGACCTCGAACTGCAATTCGAGGAAAAGAGCCGCGGCGACCGTCCCTGCGTGCTCCGACCCGTAGTCAGCGCCGTTGATGTAGGCGTAGATGCTGTCCGACTGCTCGTCCTTGCCGAACCTGCTGCCGTAGGTGGTTGTTGTCGTCCAGGGCATGTCGGTCTCCTGATCGTTTGTGTTCGAGTGGCTGCCGAACTCGGCTGCCACCGCCGCGACCCGACTCCCGGTCGGGACGCGGCGGAAGCGGTCGGGATCAGTTCGTTCTGCCTTCCATGACTTGCGAAAGCAGCCCTAGAACCGCCTCGTCGGCGTCGGGGTCGAGCCCCCAGGACACGGTCGCGGAGTTCTGCCCGTGCATCCGCTGAGTGCGCCTTTTGTCCGCCAACAGGTGCTGCAACGCCACGGTGGCCCGGTCTCCGCAGGCCACGCAAATCGGCAAACCGCTCCCCGCCGTTTTGCGCTCGGCCTCCGTGAGCACCGACAGCTGGACCTCCCATGCGGCCCCCGGGACAAGGTGTGCAGGGATGGCGTTCGGAAGCGTCGCCGCGAGGATTCGGATCTGGCCGCACGACACGCACAACCCGGTCTGGCCGCCCTTGAGCCGGGTCACCGTCTCGACCCAGAACCGGACTGCCTCCGGGGACTCGTGCAGCCAGATCCCGTCGATCCGCACCCCGACGACGTTCCGTGCGTCGACCTCGTGCTCGGTTTCGATCCGGCCGTGGGTCTGAAGTAGGACAATGGCCGCGCCGAGGGCCGGATGACGATGCTCGCTGGCCAACCACTGCCCCATCTGGTCCCAGAAAGCCTTGGTGCGGCTGGTTGCCTGCGCCTCGGAGGCTCCCACGCCGGCCTGGCCTAGCACGTAGGCGGCGTTGTCGACGCAAAGCAACGGCATGGGCTTGGGGCCGGAGCGCCGCATCGTGGGCACGACACTCATTTCGCCCCAGGGCTCGATATCGATCCGCGGTGAGTTGTCGTTGGTGACGTATCGGATGTGCAGAGCCCAGTCGATCCGGCGCTCTCGGTAGCAGGGCGGCGGTAGCTCGGGGACGGTCGCCGCGTACCTGGTCAGCGAGGCGAAGATGTTCATCGGCGCCCGCTCGTCGGGTAGCGAGGGCTGGCGATAGCCATCAGACCAGCGCCGCCTCGTCGTCGGCCGACCAGATCGCGGCCGGCTCGCCGACGGTGTCCGCATCGGCACCGGTCCAGACCGCCACCCGCCAGTGCGGGCCCTCTGCCACCGTCTGGTTGCCGGCGACCCAGCGCGCGACATCTTCGGCAGTCTCACCTTCGATTTGCTTGACGTTTTCCGCCGGATGGAGGGCCTGCCAGATGGTCTCGTCGGCGTCGCTGGCCTGGATCTCCACAGTGAAAACGGTCGGTTCCATCTCGGGTCTCCTACTTCCCTCGGGTCGCCGTGCGGGCGACCAGTACACGTTGAGATGCCTCACGTCCCTGTGGCGTGAGGCTGACGTACTTGCGACGCGGCCGGGCTGTGCGCGAGTCGAGCGCTTCCCACTCCTCGCTGAGCCAACCGAGAGCCGCGAGCCGCTTGAAGATCAGGGTCACTACCCCGCTTGTCAGGCCGGTCTTCTCGGCCACAGCTCGTCCGTACAGTTGCTCGCCGTCCTCCTGGTCGACGAGGACTCGGAGGACGGCGAGCAGCTGCGGCGTGATGCGTTGCGGGGTCTCCACCCGGCTTATGCTAGCTACCTGTTATAAGAGTTAGTCCATTTGTGTCGCCTGATTGACAGTTAGTAGTCAGGCTGCCGGCCGCAGTCCGGTCAACGGCTTCAACCCGCGAACCTCGCCCAGCGTGGTGACCAGATCGACGCCCGTCACCTCCCCCTGCCGGTTCTCCGTGCACGCCTTCCGCTTGACCACCGCCCGTTGCGCTTTGTACGAATCCACCGCGGGCCACGGGCCGTTGCCGACCGGAGCCTTCGTCGCGCTCCGGTCGAAGGTGACGAGGATGGCCGTCCCCGGCCTGACATCCGCGGCCGGGATCAGTTCGACCACGTCGCCGACCGGCCCCGACAACCGAGGCCGATGGTGGCGCCGTCCGGACCGGCGCACGTAGCTGGGCGACGAAGCGGCTCGATTGACCGCCTGAGGATCGAGTACCAGATCTGGCGTCAGGAAGAAGTTGGCGTTCGCCCCCTTCCACGCGGCAACGTTCCAGACGGCATCGGCCGGGTTCTGGTTGAGCGCGAAGTCCACCAGCAGGTCGTACAGGCCGTCGCCGTCCTCGCCGTGAACGTTTTTCCGCTCCCGTATGATCCAGCCGCCCTTGGTGAGCGTTCGTAGCGCCACCGTGCAGGTAATCGTCATAACCACCTCCAGTGCTTGTTGATTTTGTCCCGACATGCGGGCCACCGCACGGCCCGGACGGTTTCTCCACCCGGGCCGCACGGAAGCGGCATGAATAGAACAGCTTGCATACTCTCAGCGGCCGGTCATCGATATGTAACCGACCGGGTGGGTCGACGCTCGGGTGATCGTACGATTACCGTACGTCGGCCGGCTTGTCGGCGTCCGCCGCGATCAGCCGTACCTCCGCACCCCAGGCGAGGCCCCCGCGCCGCTCGACCCCGAAACCTTCCTCGCCGAACGCCGTCACGACCGCGTCGCCGATGTCCGGCGCGGCGAGCGGCCAGACGAACAGCAGCACCGCCACCGGCGTTTTGATCCCGCAGTGGACCAGCTCGTCGTCGATCCAGGTGGCGTCCGGGACGGACGTGCCCGCCCAACGGCCAGGCGTCCCCGCCATCGAAGCCGTCACCTCGTAGTCTTCGCGGTCCGGCGCCAGCCTGGCCCACCTGGCCGCCGTGTCGTACAGCACCGCGACCGGCGTGATGCCCACGGCCCGCAGTCGTCGGAATGCCGCCTCGAACCGCTCCCGCTGTGTCGGCGTCGACATGACGCCCCCTTCCCGCCGTCACCCTGACGGCCACCGCGAGCGCCGGCTGCCCGGCAGTCACGGTGGCCGTCAGGGTTCAAGGCTGCGCCACAGCTCGGCGGCATCGCGGACCTTGCTGACCGTCAACTCCAGGCGAGAGGGGACGATCCGGTATCCCTGGTCCTGGTGCTCCTTGACCAGTCGACGCCCCTGGTCGAGCAGCGGGCCGCGGTCGCCCCACGGCAGAGGCAGGGTCGCCAGCTCGTACCCGTCGCCCTTCCGTCGCACCATCACGAAGAGCTGCGGACTGTGCTGGGCAATCCACTTGCGCACCGACGAACGTGTTGCCTCGTCGCCGCCGAGCTTGGACATCTCGTCGGCCAACCGTTCCTGCGCAACGCCTTCAATGAAGTACAGATCTGCCGCGAGTAGGCCGCGTTGGCGTGCCCGATCGGCACGTGCGCCTTCCAGATCAGCGTGCTCCTGGTTCAATTCCCGCAGCTCTTCCAACCCCCTTTTGATTCGCTGCATGTCCCTGCTCTTGCTCATTCGGATTCCCTTCGTCGCGCTATTCGGGTCGACAGGGCCGCCCACCCGGAAGTCCGGATGTGCGACCCGACCGAACCGCAGGTCACTGACGCCGCGTGGTCAGTCCAGGACGAAGCTGCACTCGATTCCCTCGTCGGTCTTGTGGCAGATGGGGTAACCCTCGTCCTTGAGGTTCATACCGCACCGTGGGCAGTAGTCGGGGGATCGCTGCTGAACCTGAGCGGTGAAGCCCCTGCCCATGACTCCGCCGAACTCGGGGACCCACTGCGTTACCTGCCGCCATCGATGTTCGGCGAGAGCGCTCGCCGCCATGCCGACCAAACCTCCGCCGGTATCCGTAAGCCAGATGGTTTCGACTTCGCCTGGGCCGTCAATCTGAATTCGGGCGCCGCCGTAACCGTCGATCAGCGTCGCCGTAAACAGTTCCTGACTGGTTTCCGTGACCATTTCTTTCACCCCCTCGTTTTACGTAGGCGCGCATAAGCGCTGTTATGGTGCGTGTCAGTCCGCATCGATGCTGAACGGCTGGACCGGCCATGCTTTCGCATGCCACCGTTCGTCCCCGTCCTCGTCGCTCGGCGGGTTCGCCTTGTTCCACCCGTCGGCGTCGCCCTGCGCCCGTTCCTCCGAGCGGTACGGCCCGAGGAGGGTCGGAGTCTCCGTCGGGCCGACGATCATAACCACGTACTGGGCCACGTCACACCCGCTCGTCGGCAGTGGTGGTGGAGGTCTTGCTGTTGGTCATCGCGACTACCTTCCAAACTCCTCGGCCCCGTCGAGATCTTCTATCAGTGCTCGGATTTCGTCCTCCGTGGCTGTCAGCAGGCCGAGCTTCGCGGCTCGCCGCTCGCCACGCATGGCCCTCAGAAATTGCCGCCACAGCGGCAGGTCGGCGTCGACCCGGGTGTAGGTATAGGTACTCCGGTCGAGGCGGTACGCGCGAACTTCGCACGTGACGACCATGTCGGCTGTGCCGATCTTGTAGATCCTGGCAGTTTTCGTTGCCTGCCCGGTTTGCTCCGCCTCGTTCTCCGCGGCGTAGTCAAGGTCCAAGTCGGAGACGTCGAGGTCGTCGAGCTGTCCTATTGGGGTCTTGTGCGTAGTGCGGATGTATCGAGTACGGCTGTCGTGGTTCTCGTACGCGGCTTTCGGATCCAACCGCTGAATCCGATCCCAGAACAGTCGCCCGACCGCAGCCGTCGTTTGATTTCGGCGGCGATACCGCCAGATCCTGAACAGCGCCCGGCCTGAAACAATCCCGACGACGGCGGCAATCACCGCTGGCACGACAGCGGGGGGCCGGCCATCCTCTCGCCAGGCGACGACAGTGGCCGCCAACCAACCGAGCACCAGGGTCATCAGGACAAGGTGCAGTACGACGGCAATCTTGAAAACTGGTGTCCATCTGTCGGCTTGCGGGTCAGCCGTCATATCTCTCCGTCCCAATACTGTGTGGCCGCCATGTCATGCCTGTTCGACTGGCTGTCGTTCGCCGGATCACCTGACACCTCTTTCGTCGTCGTCCAGGCCGATCTGGTCGGCGAGGTCCGGGTCGACAATGAGCCCGGTCCACCGCTCGGTGAGTTCACGTACGGCCGCCCGCCGCCCCGCGTCGTCGACAACCGCGATCAGCTCCAGGTCGACACCTTCGACGATGAGGGCGGCGGCCCGTTCTGGCGTGTAACCTCGCCGGTGCCAGGCCGCTGCGACCTCGACCGGCTGGCCCGACCCGAACCATCCGAGCGCGACGGCCGTTTCCTCCAGGGCTCGATCCGCCCCGAACATGCGCTCGGCGTAGGCGCCGAACTCGGCCGCGGTGCCTCGGCCTGCGAGTTGAGCGACGACGGAGGGGCCCACGTGCAGCGCCCACCAGGCGACCGCCTCGACCGCGTCGACGCGCAGCTCGGAGAACCGGCGGATCATCTTCAGGTGGTCGGATCCCCAGCCGCCGGACGGGTACAGGTCGCGCCGTTCCGCCTCGTCTCGAAAGGCGGTGGTGTACGCGTGAAGGTCAGCCAGCCTGCCCACCGGGCACTCCCGTCTTGTCCGCACTGCCGGCCTCGTCGGTGGCGTACTGGATCGGCTGGCCGAGTGAACGGGCGGCGTTCGACCAGCCGGAGTACCGCCGCTCGCCGCACCGCCGCGCGTACGCCTCCAACTCCGGCCGCAGCGCCTCCCAGAGCGCCAGGTGGTTCGCGTCACGCTCGGCCAGCAGTCCGGGAGCGTCGCCCGGGTGCTCGTTGGCGATCCGGTACGCCTCCTGACCGAGCCAGCCGTGGGGCCCACCGATGCCCTCGGTCGAGATCTGGTAGTCGAACGCGGGGGCGCTCAGCCCACTGGCGTTACGCGCTCGGGCAATGATGGTCGCCGCGATGTGCTCCAGGTCCCTGCCGGTGATCATCGAATGCTCCTTTCGTACCCGGCCAGCCCATCCCAGTCCTCCGTCGTGGGTACCCGCAGCGCAGCGCATGCCAGGTACGCGTCGGCGTCGGACGGTGTGCTCCCACCGAACGGGATGATCATGTGGTGGTAGTCGGCCCAATCCCCGGTGCCACCCGGGTCCTTCGGGTCGCGGCACAGGATCCGCTCCTCCTGCTGGCGCAGCACCGGCCGAGGGGTGTGGCCCGGGTCGTCCTGGTTCAGGTAGTCCTCGTCCGCCACGTACACGCGCAGGGTCAGGACCGGGTGCAGCCCGTCCTCGCGGGGTGGCAGCGTGAAACGCCGCTCCCATGCCGTGCCGATCTGCTCGTCACCGCCGACATCGCCCCCGTCCGTAGGGCGGCGAGGCTCCTCCTCGTGCCACGACTTCACCATGATCATCATCTCCAATTCTGCGATAGCTTACGGTCGGGCTGTCGTTCTGACAGCCACCGCCGCGACCCGGCCGGTGCCGGGGCGCGACAGAAGCGGTCAGGCGTCCGGAGCGCTTCGTGGAATCCACGGAATGGCGGGTGGCGCCAGCGTCGCCGGATCGACCAGCTCCGCCGACCGTCGGGCCGGCGGCCGTAGCACTGGCGTGCCCGGCTCGTGCTCGCCGAAGCCCTCCTCGTCCTGTCGGGCCGGGCACTCGGTGTTTCGCCCCGTCAAACCACCCAGTTTGGCTGAACCCCACAGCGCGTCCGGGTGCGGATCGCGCTCGATCGTCGCCTTGCACCACCGGCACGTCGACCGGTCCGGCCGGGGGTCGCCGTCCTGCCGCTCGCCGATGATCTCGACGGCGCACCTCTCGACCGTCGTGCTCCCTAGCACGCCACACGCACTGCATCTGTGCACTGTCACCGATCCCCTCTCTGTTCGCCACCGTGGCGACTACCGCGAGCACCCGGCGGGGCCGGGCACCACGGGAGTCGTCAGGACAACGCCTTGACGCTCATCCGCACGACCTCGCCCCGCCCTTGCTTGACGCGGCCATAGAAGCCGCCCGGCTCTTGCATCCGAAACATGGCCGGATGAGGTTGGATCATGACCGGTACGCCCTCGTGGCCCACCTCGCGTTCGCACTTGATCCAGCCGTAGTACTGACCCTCCGGATCCTCGGTCAGCAGCACCCCGGTCGGCTCGCCCCGGCCCGTCCACGGCCGGTGGACGCTCTGCTCGTCACCGAAGCACATGAACTCGCGACCCTCGACTACCTTCTCCTGCCGCCGTGCCCACATCTGCCAGGTCCGCGGTGACCGGTCGCAGGCCACCACCCGATGCCCGACCGTCGCCTCGGACCGATCCAGTTCGAGCTGCACGACCAGGCGCACGTGGACAGCCAGGTCGTCGCCGCACCAGTCGCACCCCGCGAGGCCGGCCGGCCCGTTCGCGCAGGCGGCCTCGATCGCAGGCTCGTCGTAGATCCTCAGGAGGTACATCGCCAACCCCTCTCGCCGCCGCCCTGGCAGCCACCGCGAACGCCCGTCCCCGATCGGGCGCCACGGAAGCGGTCAGGACCAGTCGATACAGGCGTCGCTGAGAACCTTGTCGATGAAGGCGTCCTCGGGCGCCTGGTCGAAGTCCCCGATGTACTTGTCGTAGTCGTCGAGTCGCGGCCCGACGTCCGCCCACTCCTCTTCGGTCAGCTCGCGGCCGAGCTGGTGCTCGACCACGGTCCGGTCGATCCAGGCGATCCCGATGCCGGACACCTGCGCCAGGTACTTGAGTGCGTACCAAGCGGGGTTGTCGGTATGGGCGAACTGCCGAACGAACTGCTCACGAGCGTCGTCGAGCTGGCTCATCGCCATGCTCCCTTCCTGTCTTCGGTTGCGCCACCCTGGCGGCCACCGCGCGGGCTCGACACCCCGAGCCCGGCGGAAGCAGTCAGGTCGCTCTCACCATTCCCAGTACGGCAGGTTGTCGTCGTCAGGCGCGTCGCGCTCGAAGAGGACGTAACGGCACCCCTGGGATCGCGCGTAACGCAGCACTCGCGCCAGCTCAGGCGGCATGCTGCCGTACCACTGCACGTGGTACTCGTCATCTTCCGGGGCGTACACCAGGGCGCCGATCTGCCCGCCAAGGTGTACGCGGGTGATCGGGTCCGCGTGGACTCCATCCATATCCAGGAGGTCGTCGAACACCTCCTCGGGGAGATGGCAGTTCGCCAACTCCAGAACTCGCATCGTGGGCATGCTGCTGCCCTCCTTTCCGCGCCGCCACCCTGGCAGCCACCGCGCCCACCCGGCCGGAGCCGGGGGAGCACGGAAGCGGTCAGAACGGCAGGTCGTACCGGAACGCGACGGCGCCGGAGTCCGGCTGGCACGCGTCGTACGGGCGGAAGAGTGCGTTGCCCTTCGCCAGGCGCTCCACCCAGTCGCCGAAGTCCTCCTCGTCGTCGCCGGTGTCACGTCCGAGGTTGTCGCGACCATCGCCCCGCTTGACCAGTTGCAGTGCGGCGGTGCCCAGCGGGTCACCCACGTCCGACTGGTCCTCGAAGTAGCCGTCAGTCAGCCACTTGCGGTCGTCGTACAGCACGCGGTCACCTGCGCCGACCACCTGCTCGATGGTCACGCTGGTGCCCTCGCCGTCCTCGTGCAGAGTGAAGACCACCGCCGTCGCCTCGGGGTAGTACCGGCGGAGCATGACGCCGGCCTCGGCCGCGTTGTACGGGGCGACCCGGGCTGCCCGGTACGCCTTCCCCAGATCTCGCCGCCAACCGGCGATTACGGCGGCGCGCACGTCGCGGTCACTGATTTGCGCGTAGTCCTGAATGCTTATCATCGTCGTTCCTCTCCCTTGAACCTGGACCTGGCCAGGCTTCCGCCACGGCCCGTACGAGACGGGCCGGACGGGAGCGGTCAGCTCCTATACGAGCGTCGCCACCAGGTACGACGCGATCCGCTCCGACACCTTCTGATCGCGGGGCACCCCCGGCGACAGCTCGGCAACCTTGAACGGGACCACCCGGGGAGACCACTTCGTCGCCGTCTCGTAGCGGCGCAGCAGGGTCAGCTCCAGACATGCGCCGTCCGCGTCCAGGTGCCAGCGGCCGTACCTGATCAGGTAATGCTCGCCGACATACCTGCCACCAGCCACCAGTGCCACCGGCTCGAAATCGCGCCGACCCTCGAACAGGGTTGCCAGCGCGTCAGCGAGCAGTAGGCAACCGCCGTCAGTCCAGTCGTACTCCATCCCGCCGCCTGGCAGGAGTGTCCAGCCCTCGTCGGTACGTAGCGCGCGGTACAACGCCCGCCCGAAGCGACGAGGGTCGGCGACGAACGCTTCAGCCGGCGTCATCGCCCGTGTCCGCTGTCGATCGTCCATCAGAACTCGTTGAGCGTGCGAAGGAGCCCCAACGCCTCCTCGGCCAGCTCCTCCTGACTGGTGCTCAGGTCGGCGTCGCCGCCGGAGTGCAGCTCGGCGGCCGTGATGACCAGGGACTCGGTCTCCCAGGCGTCGAAACGCCCTGCCACGCCGTCCCCGGGCGCCACCTTGCGGTGCTTCATCAGCGCCGCGATCAGGGTCTCCCGCTCGTCCGGCGTCAGGTAGATGTGACCGAGGCCGTTGAAGTCCCCGCCCTGCTTGCTGCCGAGCGGGATGACCGTGCACCCGTCCTCACGCTGGCGCGGCTCCATGACCAGCACGCGGTGCGCGCCGTGAGGAAGCGACGCCAGTAGGCCGAGGTGCTGCTCGAATCCAGGCATGATCTTGTCCTTTCGTAGGTTGGCCACCGTCTGGCCACCACCACCCGGCCCGCACCTGGCGGGCCGGATAGAAGCGGTCAGCCTCAGTCGTTCGACGCGAACGACTCGGCGACGATCTCCATCGCCACCGCCTTGCTGATGCCGAGTTCGGTGTTCCAGTCGTCCACCTGCCGCTTCGCCGTCTCGAAGTCGCGCGAGAGGTACCACGGCTGGATACCTGCGGCCTCGTTGCCCTGGTGGCAGAATCCGCGCTCGCCCTCGGTCACGATGATCGGCCGGTAGCCGTGCGGAGTGACGCGCAGCTCGTCGCCTCGGACGCCCGGCTCGGTCAGCGGCCAGGACGCGACCGCTACCTTGTCCGCCGGCAGCAGCATCGACACGCCAAAAACGCTGTTGGTCCAGCCCTGTACGTACACCTTGCTGCCCTGCTCGATCACCGTGCACCTCCACTTCGGTACGCCACCATGGCGCACTCCCCGGCCGCCGGGCCGAAGCCCGGATGCCAGGGGGCACGCCCCTCAGCCCTCGGAGCCGAACGCTCGTCCCGGGTTGAGCCAGCCGGCGAGGCCGGCGCGGTCGCAGGCGTCCCGGATTGCCTCCCGGAGCGCACCGTCGCGACCGTCGTACTCGTCGTAGTTGAAGCATCGCTCGTAGAACATCGCCGTCCCTGTCAGATTGGGCATCCACGCGCTGACGGCCTCCCAGTTGGTAGCGGAGACGCCAGCGACGAAGTAGCCCTGGATTTCGCCGTTGTGATACCTGGGCACGATCGCGTGAAGCTCGCACCCCTCCAGCTCGATGACTGGCATGCTGTTCTCCCTTCGGACCGCACCGCGCGGCCGGCGGCGTCCCGCCGGGTTATCCGGCGAGCACCGTCACCCCTCGCGTTACGCCTCCAACTTGCAAGCCGAGATGTCCGCCCACTCGCCGAGGCGTCGTGAGAAGTACGCCTCCGCCGCCTCGTTGTCGTCCTCCGGCGGCTCTGTCGGTAGATCCGGGTGGTCGGCCGACAGGGCCTCCCACTCATCCCGGGCGTACCCCGCCTTCGCCTTCAAGGCCCCCTCGGGGGTCAGGTGTGTGGTGACGAACTTGCCGTACTCGTTCACGTACACCACCACGTGCACCTCGGCGCCGATCGGCGCCACCATGTTGCCCATGACCCTGCCTCCGATCTTCCCGCCGCACCGCGCGGCCGGCGGCGTCTCGCCCGGCGTACCGGGCGAGCACCGTCACCCCTCGCGAAGCTCGATCTTGCGCACAATCCGTAGCGGAAACGCCATGACTCGGTCGTTGCCGCTGCCCTCGCAGAGCAGCACGAGGATGTAGCCGAGATTGCTACCGCCCCACCCGTGCGCCAGAGCCACTACAAATCCGGTGAAGCTCTCGCGCAGCGAGGCGCTGCCGCTCCAGTCGGCCGTTACGACCACCGTCTTTTCCACGAACTGCGCGGCGTGACGCGCCCTCTCGTCGACCGACATGCTTCCCATTTGACGCTCTCGACCAGCCATGGCGAACCTCCGATTTCGCCGGACCATCCGGCGATGGCACCCGCCCTCCCCCGTCCGGGCGAGCACCATCGGCGCACGGGTCAGTTGTGGCCGTCGTAGCCGGCCTCGATCGCCTCCAGCAGGTCGCCGATCCGCCCGTCCCCGCACTCGCGCAGGATTCGGCCGAGCGACAGCGCCACCCACGCCTCGTCACGAATCCGAGCCTCCGGGCCGACCTCTTCGCCGTCCCAGCCGAGACTCGCGACGATCTTCATCTCGACCATCGGCGCCATGTCCCCGTCCGACCGGCACAGCCCGGCGAGGGCGTTGCCGAGGACCAGCGCGCCGTCGCGGAAGTTGCGGGCGTGGTGCGCCGCCCACCTGCCCCCGCACGGGTCCGGGGTGTCCCACTCCGGACCCCAGGTGTAGTACGCCCGCTTGAAGGCGTTCACCGCCCGGATGCCGCACCGCTCGCGCGGCATCCGCACCTCGGCCAGCGCGGCGCGGGCGGCCTCGTCCTGCTTGCTCCAGTCCGGGTCGAAATCGGTCCGCAGGTAGTACATCAGCCCGGGTACCGCGTGCTCCGCGCGGAACTGCTCCAGCGCCCGGAGGCCGTCGGCCCGGTTGCCTCCCCGCGGCACGTACGCGTCCGTCCGCTCGTACGCACCCTTGCCCAGCTTCTCGACCCCGATGGCGCGCAGCAGCTCGCCCCCCTCCCGCAGCGCCGACGCCGCCGCGACCGGATCGGTCACGTCCTCCACGATTACGTAGACCATTGCTGGCACCTTCCTTCGCCGAACCGTTCGACGATGGCGGTCGCCGGACCGAAGCCCGGCGGCCACCATCACTCGTGCGGGGCGATCAAGCGGGCACGAAGAACAGGCGCACCCGCTGGTGCCTAACCCTGTAGAGCGCCATGGAGTCCATCCACCAGCACTCACGGCCGTCGGTAGGCTTCACGCCCACGCCGGGCACGTCGTTGTCCTTGTCGCGAAACGCCGCCTCGGTGAACAGCTCGCCCGTACCGAGGGCGACGACCTCGCCGACCCGGGCCGCCTCCGGTCCGAACCGCCGGGGACCGTCGCTCTCGGACGGTTCGACCACCTCGGCGTACAGCGTGCCGAGCCGCCCGGCGTGCTCGCCGACGTTCACCTCCACCGGAGCGCTGTCGCCCCTGTTTTCGACCTTGAGGTACGCCAGGCCGTAGCGGTCGGTGTGTCGCTCACCCGAGTGGCTGGCCAGCACTCCCTCGCCGATCGTGTGTTGCTTCCCTGCCATGGTCGACCCCTGCCTCCGTGCGAGACCTTCGCTCGACGGGGGCGGACGCCGGACCGGAGCCCGGCGACCACCCTCACTCGTGCGGACTACTGCGCGGTTCGGCTTACAGCCCGGCCGTCGGCGTCGAGCAGACCGCGATCCTTGGCCTCCTGGATGGAGGCGGCCCGCATCGCCTCCCGTACCTTGGCGCTGCGCTGGTCAGAATCCAACTCGCTGTACGTTTCGTACATCTCATACAGCGAGTTGAACAGGGCGGTTCGGTCCCCGCCGTTCCACTCCCAGCCGTGCTGCTCCAGGTAGTCGGCGCACCTACGCGCGTGTGACCTCCACCCGTTGCCCCACAACTCCCGGCCGCACGGACAGGGGTGGCGATGGCGGCGAGCGTGGGCACCCGCCCTGGCGCGACGCGCCGCCTCGGCGCCGCCGTCGGTACCCCAGCCCACCGTCAGTCCTCGCCCTCGCGGCAGTCGATTACCGTCGCGCCTGCCCGTTCCAGCTTGGCAAGCACGCCTACCCAGTCGCCCTCGGGAACCCGGTAGCGGTCCACATCTCCCGCCGGGCGAGCCACGTCCAAGACAGCGCTCATCTGGTTGGCTGTGTCGCGCTGGTCCGCGCGGAAGACATACACCTCATCCCCGCTGCCCAACACGATTAGCCGGCCGTCGTTGTCCACTGTTTGCCTCCGATCAGGTGTCCACCGTGGCCACCACCGCGAGCGCCCGGCCCCGTCCGGGCGCCACGGAAGCAGTCAGCAGCGGCCGTCGACGCGGTAGCTGCCGACGGCGACCGCCCCGTCCGGGAAGGTCACCGTGACCGAGCGGTCCGACCAGTTGTCGGCGTTGTACTCGCCCCGCTCGACCTTGACCTCCAGCGGTACCGGCTTGCCGGCGTCGTCGAGCCCATACGGCTGCGGAGCCCCACCGAGGTCCGCGTATCCGTGGTCGAGATCCGAGAAGATCTTGGCCACGTCCTGCACGGTTCCGTGCTCGGAGTGCCAGTCCCCGCCCGCGTTGTAGATGATGATCATGCGCCGGTCTTCGGCGTACATGGTCGTGGACATCTCGATCTCCGATCCGTCGCCACCGTGACGACCACCGCGCCCACCCGGCCGGAGTCGGGGGAGCACGGAAGCGGTCAGGAGCCGAACACCTCGGGGTGCGTGTGCTTCCACTCGGTCCACGGTCCCTCCGTGGCCTCGGAGTGCAGGGGGTCCATGGCGTCGACCAGCGTCAGCGATGACCTGTGCATGCGCCGGTTGCGTGGGCCCCCACCCGAGTACTCCGACCACCGACGCCTCTTGTAGCTCCAGTCGCCGTCGGCCCACTTCCGGAAGATGACACCGTTCGTGGCGCCGTCGACGTCGAGCAGCCTGCGTTCCATGCGCGCGATCCAGCTCGTGTTGTACCAACGCTGCTTCCACTCGGCGAGGTACGACGCCAGCATGGCCGCCTCGCGCTCCGTCGGACGTTCGGCCGAGTCGTAGTCGAACGCGACCAGGAACGGCCAGCCCGCCCACTGGTGGGTCACCGCGATGCGTCGAGCGGTCAGCGGGTCGTCCCGCCGAGCTTCGACCCCGAACGGCCACGGGTCGTCGTTGCCCATACCCAACCTCTTCCCTGTCACCGCTCTGGCGACTTCCGCGCCCACCCGGCCGAGGCCGGGGGAGCACGGGAACCGTCAGGCGGCCCTGGCGGGTTCGCCCCGCACAGCGGCCATAAGATGTCCTCCGATGTACTCGGTGTACCTCGGAGGAATCGCCTCGCAGACCTCGCGGATGGTGCCCATCCAGGGCACATCCATTTCGAGCGCAGCTCGCTCGCGCCACGCCTTGCTGTGCTTGCCGCCATGAATGGACATGAACGGCGCTTCGGGTGTCGGGAGGTAGCCGTTTCTGGTGCAGCGTTCTCGGTGCGGCAGGTGGGTCGGCTGCGGAAGGTGCCAGTTCGTTTCAAATGAACGATGGCGGTACACGCGCAGCCCCACCTCAGCCATAGCTCCGCATAACAGCGTGGGGTTTCGCAGCGGGGCTTGCGGTACGTTTTCGATCACGTACGGCAATCCGGTTGCGGCGAACGCTTCCCTCGTCCGGTCTACCAGATCGGGATACACCTTCTTGTTATAGGCATTCAAGGGGCTGTACGCCTGACAGGGGGGGGAGCCGTGAAGGGCGGCAGGGTGAAATTGGGCCAGTAGTTGCGGCAGGAGGTGGAACGCGTCGCCTTGAAAGAACGGGAACGGGTTTCGGGGCTGCGGCTCGATGTCTACCGCGACAACTCGAAACCCGGCACGGTGGTAACCCATCCCTGCCCCGGACGCACACGAGAACAGTTCGAGCACCACGGGGGCGTTCGACGCGACCGCGACGGCACTCTCAGGGTTGACCACCCCGAGAGTATCTCCGCTCACTCCGACAGCCTTTCCTCGTCGAGGGAATCGTGCGCAGCTACGAGGTCTCGCTCGTGCTCGTGCGCCCACTGAGCAACGATCGGCGTCGTGCGCCACCCGCCGCCGTCCCCGGCGACTCCGTGAAGAGACCACGTCTCGCCATCGGTCAGCAACATCTCCAGTAGGTCTATCAACGCTTGCCGTTCGCAGGCGGGAAGCGGGCGAGACGCGAGGCGCAACCCCTTGTACTCGCCCTCGCAAGCCACCCCTCTGCTTATCAGGCTCCAGGCCCAGCTTCCCCCGGCATCGCCGACCGTTGCCCGCAACGACGCGCGCAGCTTCGCCGAGCCGACCGTTATCTCGCGCATAGCCCATTCCTTCCTTGCGCCCGCCACCCTGGCGACCCCCGCCACGGCCCGGGACTTGACCGGGCCGGACGGTAGTGGTCAGGTGCGGTTGTACTCGCGGACCTTCCGGTCCACTCGGGGCTGGAGTCGAGCGACGATCTCCTCCACCGTGACGCCCGCCTTAGCGGCCAACGCCTCGGCGATGACCTTCGCGTGCGCCCGGTTCTCGGCCGCCGTGTTGCCCCAGGTCGCGGCGTATTCCATGTACCGTACGTAGTTGTTCTGAGCAGTCACGACCGTCCGGATGACCTCGCCGTCGACCCGGAGCACGCTGCCGTCCGGAGCGCCGATCAACTTCGGGTCCTCGATCCGCGCTTTCTGGTCGGCGTCCAGCTTCTTGCGCTCGTGCGGGTGCTTCCGCAGGTACCCGAGCGGGGTTATCGACACCCCACGTGCGCCGCACTCGCAACTGCCGGTCACGTAGGCCCTGCGCCAGTCCACGCCGCCCTGGACCGGGGTCCGGTTGGGGCAGTCGCCGGACGCCTCCTGCTCGGCCACCCCGGCGGTCCCCGGCGTGCGAAACGCCGGCAGGGTCGGCGCGGCCGGCACGCACACCGTGCACACGTGCCAGCCGCGCAGCACCACCACCTGCTCGCCGGTCATGTCTGACGCGGCCGGGTACAGGTTGCGCTCGGTGCTCGGCCACAGGGTGTTGCACTCCTTGTACTCGCGGTGGATGTGCCCGTTCGGCACCCAGTACCACCGGGGCCACTGACGCCTGGCGTATGCCAGCTCCAGCGGCTCGGACTCGGCCTCCAGGCGGGCGTACGCCAGCTCCGCCTCGGCCTGCTGGTCGGGCGTGGCGCCCTTCGCCTCCAGCACCGCCATCTCGCGGGCCATCGCCCACGCCAGCTCGACCAGGCGCGCGTCGATCTCGGCGGGCGTGCTGTCCGGGGTCACCTCGGGTCTCGTATCGGTCATCGTGATCTCCAGTCGTACGGACGTTCGCCACCCTGGCGACTTCCGCAGCCGCCCGGCAGTGAGCCGGGCAACCACGGGAGCGGTCAGGTCAGCCCCACGTGCCATCGGGGTTCGGGCCACGAAGCAGCTCGATCTCCACGGCGTGGCCCGCCGACATCAGCGCGTGCACCGCCCACGCCGACGCGTGCGGGTGGTCCTCGCGCCACCCGCCGACGCTGTACGACCGGACCTCGTCGGCGTGCTCGTCGTACCGGTAGCCGGCCGGCAGCTCGTCGCGGTCGTAGTCGTACAGGTTGACCCACCCGGCCGGCGTCTTGATGTACCAACCGTGCGAGAGGTCCGGGCCGCTGTCGAGCACCTGGTACGGCGGGCCGAACGTCGCCCGTAGCGCGGCGTACGTCGTGAGCAGCCGGGCGCGGAGATCGGTGCTGTTCAGTTCAGCCCAGCGCGGGCGCTCGGTCACCGTGCCGTCGTCGTTGATGGTGGGCATGGTCAGTCCCCTTTCGTTCGCCGAACCGTTCGGCGGTGGCCGGCGCACCGGTCGCCCGATGCGCCACCATCACCCGCGCGGGTCAGTACGTGATGCCCGCGCGGCCAGCGGTCACCTCGACCGGCTGCCCGGCGCGGGCAAGTGCGAGCACCACCACGGCGAACGCGTGCGGGGCGCCCTCCAGGTGGCCGGATATCGAGTACGGGATCGCCTCGTCGGGGTGCTCGTCGTGCCACCAGCCGCTCTGGCGCCGCCCGTCGGCCATGAAGTCGAACACGACGACGCTGTCGAACGGCGTGTAGATCTGCCACCCGGCGTGCACGTCGGGCTTGCCGTCGATTCGCTGGTCCGGCTCGCCGAACACCGCCACCAGCGCGGCGTACGTCGTGAACACCTGGGCGATGATGTTGACCTCGCTCGCATCGAAGCGCACTCGCATCGGTTCCACCGCGCCGAACGCGTTGATCCTGGCCACGTCTCGGCCCTCCCTTCGTGCCGCCACCCTGGCGACTTCGGAGCCGCCCGGTCGAGCCGGGCGGAACCGGAGCGGTCAGGGGACGTCGTACCAGCCCCGAGCGATGTGGACTGCGTCGTTCGGCTCGTTGCTGACGGTGACTCGTACGCGGTTGCCCGCCACGCGGGGCGTGAGCAGCCACGCGCGGATCAGCTCGTCACCACGGCGTACGTACACGGCCTGCACGCGCCGTCGGTCGTCGTCCGGCTCGCTGTGCCACCGGGCGAACCGCTGGCACAGCGACATGATGTCGGTCACCGACGCGCCGTCATCCCACAGGACGACCAGCTCCTCGTCGGCCCCGGCCCGCTCGATCGTTACGTCACCTTCGGTGCGCGTGCTGTTCTCGTCCCTCTCCACAGTGCTCCCTTCCGGCGCCAACCTGGCGACCACCGCCACGGCCCGTACGAGACGGGCCGGACGGGTAGTGGTCAGGAACGACGTTCCGCACTCACCCGGACCTCGGTGCCCTGGCTGATGCCGTACACGTCCACGGTGAGACTCCCGTCGGGCATGTTCGTGATGTTGATCAGGCACCCCTGACCGTTGCCGGTGTTGCTCGACACCTCCACGATTCGCTCGTCCGGCCCGGTGTAAGCGTTCGCGACGCACTTCGTGATGACCCTGGGCTTGGGCATGATCGGCCCCTCCTCCGTCGAACCGCTCGACGGTGGCGGTCGCCGGACCGAAGCCCGGCGGCCACCATCACCCGAGCGGGGTGGTCAGCAGGTGCACGGCCCGTACAGCGGCGCCTCGCCCTCGGCGGGGAGGTCCTTCGGGCCGTGGCCGTAGTGCCGCCAGTAGAAGACGGCCGTGTCGCTGGTCGCCTTGTCTCGGGCGTCAACCTCCGGGTACGCCTCGATCGTGAGGTCGCCCTCGCAGTACAACACCCGCCCGTACACCCCGTCGTCGTAGTGCGCCACGATGACGTACGGCCAGTTGCCGAGATCCCAGCCGTCGGAGCCCCACACGCCGACCGCGTACCAGCCACCGGCGAGGCCGCCCATCCAGTCGTACCCGCTGCCGACGTAGCTGTAGGGCAGGGCGGGCAGCAGGGCCACCAACGCGTCGTCGCTCTCCATCACGATCTCCGTCCTCCATCGAACCGCTCGACGGTGGCGCGGCACGGACGCGAGGCCCGTGCGGCACCATCACCCGAGCGGGGTGCGGATCACGTTGCCCTGACGGTCGCGGGGCCACAGGCCCGGCAGGGGCGAATCGGTGAACAGGTACTCGCGCGGCTCCAACGCCGGGGTGATGTGCCACCCCACCTCGCCCGGACCGCCCGCGATCGTCGGCCC
The DNA here is from genome assembly GCF_015690345.1 of Plantactinospora alkalitolerans. Taxonomy (GTDB): domain Bacteria; phylum Actinomycetota; class Actinomycetes; order Mycobacteriales; family Micromonosporaceae; genus Plantactinospora; species Plantactinospora alkalitolerans. The sequence continues at coordinate 84,175 of NZ_JADPUN010000422.1, forward strand.
GGCCGGCATCACCTCGCCGTGCTGGCCACGCGACGCGAGACCGATCGCCTCAGCCGCAAGACCGCACAACCGCTCGACCTCGTCGCCCGGCACCTGGCGCTTGCCCGGGTTGGCCAGCGGCACCGCCGCGTACCACCGCTCGTCCTTGCGCCACACCCGGACCAACGCCAGCGGCCACAGCCGCGCCAGCGCGTCACGGATCGCCGGGTACTCGTCCGCCTTCGGCACGCGGGTGCAGTGGGCGAACGTTGCCGCCAGGTTTGCGTCCGACGCACCCGGGAAGCTGGGCGGCTCGTAGCTGACCGTCTCGGCTGCGAACTTCGCGGCGTACCCCTCGGTCCGTCGCGCCAGTGCCGCCGCCCTCTCGTCGCTCATGCTCTCTCCGATCGTTGCGCGAGTCGTTCGCTCGCGACATGGCGCGGCACGGACACGTGGCCCGTGCGGCACCATCACCCGAGCGGGGTGACTGCCGGTCAGTCCTCAGCGGGGCACATGCAGTCGTTGTAGGTCATCTCCGATTCTTCGTCGGCCCACGGAATGTCGATCGTCGCGTCTCCGTCTTCGACCGACGCCTCGAAGTCGATGATCTCGGCGAAGTCGCCCGCGTGGCTGTCCAGCCACAGTCCGACCGACTCGCGGGTGATCTTGCCGTTGTCGTCCCGGGCGTTGTCCACGTCGCTCGACGTCAGGGTGATGTCCTGCCCGGCTGTGTGTCCCGGCTGCCAGATACGTCCGATCACCCGTACCACGGACGTACGCACCATGTACCGCATGTCGTTCCGCCTCTCTCCGCCCGCACCGCGCGACCGGCGGCGTCCGGCCGGGTCACCCCGGCCGGCACCGTCATCCCTCGCGGACGCCGTTGTCGATGATCTCGATGTCGGGCAGCTCCCCGGCCGCCTTCTTCTCGGCCAGTCGCGCCAGGAACTGGCGCAACTGGCCGTCCAGCTCCGGATCGATGGGGCCGCTGATCACGACCGACATCGCAACATCTCCCGTGTCGGCATCGTTCGGCCGCCCGGCCTCGCCTTCGTGGTGGCTGTTCATGATCGCCTCTCTCCGTTACCGCACCGCGCGGCCGGCGGCGTCCCGCCGGGTTACCCCGGCGAGCACCGTCATCCCTCGCGGTATCCGTTGTCGATCACCGTTACGTCCGGCGAGTACCCGCCGTCGAGTTGTACGACGGCGGGGCGTTCGCCACCGCCGTACATCGGCCGTTTGAACGCCCGCGCACGGGCAAGCACGCGGCCCTGTCGGTATCCGTGACGTTCCAGAGTTGCCGGGTTGACCGGGCTCACCTTGAGCCACCGCAACGGCGCGGCGCCGTGGTCGGCCGGGTCAAGCACGCCCCACCGGGGACCGTGACGCGTGTCGATGATCTTGGCTGGCACCAGGTGGCCCGCCAGATCGAACAAGCCCGGCACCACGGCGTAGCCGCCGGCCGCGTCGATCTCTGCCTGTAGCTGCTCAACCCGAGCGTCGATGCCCAGTCGGTCAGCGGTCGTCGTGGGCATCGTCGCCCCCTCTCCAAGGTCGCACCGCGCGACCTCGGCACCGGCCGGACCATCAGCCCGGCCAGCACCGGCTACGTGCGGTGGCGATCATCGGCCGTAGGGCCGCACGGCTCCATGTGGGCCGAACCCGACGGCTGGTGCTTGCTCGCGCACCAGCTCAGACACGAGCGCGAACGCGGCCCAGAACCGGGTATCGGCGTAGTCGACTACCCCGCTGGTAACCGAGCTGCCGTCCGGGGACCGGTGAAGGTGCGACGGCACCGCGTCCAGCACGTGCCCTAGGTCGTCGGGACCGGTACCACGAAAGGCGTCCGATCCCACGTACGCCAGCCATTGGCCGGCATACTCGCCGAACTCCTCGCGTACCGCCCAACCGAGGCCCCGCCCGTTGTCGGCCCGCACGACGTGCCAGCCGCCCCACTCCCGCCTGGTGAAACGGATCAGGACCACCAGACCCCGGGCGGCCGTGGTGCTTCTCCAATCGCGGACCACCACGGCGGACACCCCGGCCGGCAGCGGTGGCGTCGCCTCGTTGTGCAGGCACAACCCGTCGTAGCACCGCATGTCGGGGTGCTCGGCGGTCAGGCGATCTTGCAACGCCCGGATCTCCGGGCGCAATGTCAACTCGCGGGCCATCGTTGCCCCTCTCCAGGTCGCACCGCGCGACCTCGGCACCGGCCGGACTCATGCCCGGCCAGCACCGGCTACGTGCGGTGTTCAGTACGTCGGGTCGTACTCCCGTAGGTGATCCGCCAGGAGCGGGCCGGTCGTGACCCCGTTCCCGCCTTTGAAGCCGCACGTGCAACGCGGCGGGACACCGCCAGCCATGGGCACGATGGGCTGATGATCAGGGTTCTTCGTCGCCACAGGAGCGCCAGGCATACCGCAGCCCGGAGTCAGTTCCATGTCGTACCTCCATGCCGGTCAAGGCAGGTCGCACCGCGCGATCTCGGCACCGGCCGGACTCGTGCCCGGCCAGCACCGGCTACGTGCGGTGTTTCGCGACGCACGCGGGCCGTCAGCCGCGCCGGACGATCTCGGCCCGCAGCATGTCGACGGACCATGGCAGCGCGGCCTGCCTGGCGACCAGACCTTGAAAGGTCCGCAGCGCGTCTGCGAGTTGTTCATCCGTCATGCCGGCCGCGATCCGCGCCGCCGCCTCTTTCTGCTGGGCGATGCGGTACGCGCGACTCCTCGCGGCCTCTCGCGCCAGATCCGGGTCGTACGGGTCGCGTATGTCGTCGTTGTTCACTCGTCGTTTCTCCCAGTCCTCGTCGTTGTGGGCATGGTTTTGCCCGCGCCCATGTCGCACCGCGCGACCTCGGCACCGGCCGGACTCGTGCCCGGCCAGCACCGGCTACGTGCGGTGTCAGCGGTCGGCGTATGGGCTAGTCGTCGGCAGCGTCGAGGGTCGCCTCGGCGGCCAGCTCTGCGGCCTCCCGCTTGGCGGAGTCGATGCAGTACGCCATGTCTTCCCCCGACTCGACTCGGATGTCGATGATTCGTTCGGCCAGCTCCGCCCCGTACCCCTCGGTCAGAGCCACCCGCATGGCCGTCTCTGCGGCTCCGTACGGCCCCCGGCCCTGAGCGCCGAGCGGGTACCCGCCACCTGCCAGGTTCAGCGCGTGTAGCGCCATGTCGAGCCCTTCCAGTGCGGCCATGACGTTCGGCTGGTACGGCTCCCGCTCGTCACCCCCGTAGCGGCAGCGAACCGTGATCGTGGCCTGCCGGTAGACGGACGCGTTGTCTTCCATTGAAGTGCCTCACTTTCTAGCCGGACCATCCGACGATGGCAACCGGCCGGCACCTGTCCGGCCAGCACCAACGGCGCACGGGTCAGTCGTCGTCGTCCTCGTCGTCGCCCTCGTCGTCGCCCTCCGGTAGGTAGTCGTCCGGGTCGTACGGGGCGTCGTCGTGCCCCGGGGCGTCCCAGCCGGTCGGCTCGCCGGCCTCGTTGCGGTGAATCTCTGCCCCGGCACCGGGAAACATGGCTGCCTCGCTCTCTCCTCCGGACCATCCGGCGGTGGCGCCGGCCGGGCGTGACCCGGCCAGCACCGTCGTCGTACGGTCAGACGCCGGGGCACCAGTCCCACACGGGCACCGTGACGGTGTACTCCTCGCGGTTGTCCGCCCGGCGCATGCCGTTGCGGAAGCGCCACACCGTCACCTCGGTCGTCTCGCCCGTCCACCGGAGTTCGGCGGTGACCGTGGCTATCGTCGCCGGGTCACCGGAACAGCGGACCACTCGACCATCGCGGTACGTGCTGGCGTTGAACGTGATCGAGCCCTGATCGATCGGCTTGCCGAGCATGCCGTCGATCACGCCGACGGCACCGACCTTGACCCCCATGTTGCCGCCACGCCACGGCGTGGCCAGGCGCACGGCGTCACCAGCCATGACCCGGCGGGTGGCGCTGTTGTCCGTGGTCATCTCTACCCCTTCCCCTCCGGACCGTCCGGCGGTGGCACTCGCCCGGCGGACCGGGCGAGCACCATCGGCGTACGGGTCAGGGCAGGAAACCGAGCAGCCGCGCGGCCTCGATCTCCTCGTCGTCCGTGAACCCCACGGCACGCGCGGCGACGCTCGCCGTGCGACCCGGCCCGTCCGACACCGTGTCGGACGCGTAGAACGTCGGACAGCCGTTGTATCCCTCGATCGCCCCGAGCGAATCCCGCAGGACCCGTGCCAGCCATGCGGCCGGGGATTCGCCGGAGTCTCGTGAGTAGTTCCGTTGCGGGTAGAACCCCCGCTTAGGGGCCAACTCCCGGTAGCCCTTACCCGGCTCGCACGGCTCGCCGTAGGCGTTGGTGTCCGACCCGTCCGACTTGGTGATCGAGGCGTTATAGGTCACGTACTTGCGTCCCGCGTTGTCGTGCAGACTGTCCGGCGCGGCCGGCTGGCCGTTGTCGCGGGCGTGGCGGTCCCGGCCGTGCGCGGCACCCAACGCATTCCGGGCGGCCACGCCGCGCCCGTCGGTGATGTGGTTCAGGTCGAGTACGCGGCTGAGCATGGTACGGGTCAGCCCATCGATGATCTCGAACGCTTCGTCTGTGGTCTTGGCCTGGGCAATGCGGTCGTTCACCGCGCTGACCTCAGCGTCCGTGATGCGTGCCATGGTGATGCCCCTGTCTCCTCCGGACCATCCGGCGGTGGCACCGTCCGGACACGTGGCCCGGCCGGCACCATCGGCGTACGGTCAGCTCTCCTGCCAGGCCAGCCGGCCCTGTACCAGGACGCCAATCGGGTACTCCGTACTCAGTGCCGTCTTGGCGCGGTACCCCTCGATCACCGCACCAGACAGGTACCACTCGCCCGCGCGTGGGCACCGCGTCTCGCCTGTCGCCCGTACGCGGGCCTTAGCGCGGCCGGACGGCGCGGACTCGCCCGGGGCCACCGGGTACAACTCTCCAACGTTGAGCGTCTGCATGGTCAACCTCGTTTCCCTCCGGACCATCCGGCGGTGGCACCCGCCCGCCCCCGTACGGGCGAGCACCATCGGCGTACGGGTCAGCGGCCGTATCGCCACAGCGCGGCGTACAGCGGCGCGATACGGCCGTCAGGCACCGGCACGGCGACCGGCCCGTCACCCTCGCTGTACTCCAGCCGCGCAGCCGGCGTGGGCTCGCCCGCTTTGAGTAGGAAGACGACCGACACGGCCGGGCTGGAATCGGTCACGAACACGCGCACCGGTCGGCCGTGGTCGAGCCGGTCCTCGGCGCCGCAGTGCGCGACGCCTACGACCCCCGGCTCGGGGTTGTCGAGCTGGTCGAGCACCGAGGCCAGCGCGCCCCGTGCCGCGTCGGCCACCGTGCGGCCGGGAAGGTAGCGGGATGGACGGTCGGCCAACTCCGGGCGGATCTCGTTGTGGATCATGGGTCACCCTCTCGGGTTGCAGTCGCTACCGTGCGACCCCATGGCAGGCCACCACGCGCGGCGTGATGGGCCACCATGAAGGCAGGGTGATCGGTCAGTCGGCGTCGTCCGGGTCGGTGTCGTCCGGGAAAACCTCGTCCGGGTCCGGCATGTAGTGTTCGCCGAACATCGTCCACAGTTCCCGATTGCCGTAGTCGAGCATTTCCGCGAGCATCACGGCCACTACGTGGCCGGACGGCAACGACGATTCGACGTACTCGCGTAGCGCGTCGCGTACGGCGATGCCGACAACTGCTGCATAGTCGCTCCGGTCGTACCTGCCCGATCGGCCCGCGTAGGCGTCGCGGTAGTCGTCGGGGGTGGCACCGGTACCCACGTCCCCGTCTTCGATGGCCTGGCAGGCCGCGAAGGTAAGGCGACGGTAAAGGTGTTCGGTGGGGTGATTGTCGGCAACCTTGGTTACCATTTCGAGAATGTAGTCGTCACACATGGCAAGCCTTTCCTGGACCGCAATCCTTGCGAATCCACGGCCGGGCACCGTCACGAGTGGACGATGCCCGGCCGAACATGCGCACGGGGATGTCAGCCGCCGTAGTACTGCTCGACCGGTAGGCCATCTTTCGTAGCCTCGCGAATGATCGACTCGGCACCTTCCACGAAGAATCGCAGTGCCAGCGCGGCACCCGCCGTGTCGTCTGCCGCGTAGGCGTAATCCGGGTGACTGACCGGCACCATGTCGTCCCGCTTGCCCGCGAGTAGGAACATGTGCGAGTCAACCCGCATCAGCCGGCCGCCCGGCCGCTTACGGGATGGGACCTCGTGGTACACGCTGCCGACGATTCCCCGCTCGATCCGGACGCGAATCGTCGTACCGTCGGACAGGGTGTGAACCTTGGCCATGACGTACCTCCATACCTCAGGTCGCTATCGTGCGACACGTGACCGGGCACCGGGCTAGGCACGGTGGCCGATCATCTGTGCACGGTCAGTCGCACTCGGCGCCGGGCGTGCCGCACCGGCAAACCGCTTCCACGGGCGTCCGTCCGGCACGGCGCGCGGCCCATTCCAGCGCGTCACCGGGCGTGCGAAATCGCATGCTGTCGGCGAACACGGGGAGTCGAAACGCCTCGGTCGCGTCGATCTGCCACAGTCGACGCGGTGATCGAACCAGGTGGATCAGCAGCATGTCACCGTGAGCACCCTCGAATGCGGTAGCCGTTTCGGCGTCATCCTCGGCGTAGAGCGGCTGTGCGGTGATGTCGTTGTTGCCCTTGCCGTACGTCCACCGGTACGGCAACGCGCTTTCTGCCATGGGATACCCCCTGGATTGGCTAGGTCGGACCGTCCGCCCATGACCGGCCACCGGGCACGCGGCACGGTGAGCGATCATCGATGCACGGTCAGTCGCGCAACGCTTCCAACTCTTCGTAGGCGACGTACAGGTCACACATGTTGTCGCGCGCCCATTCCTGTACGGAACGGGGCAGCCATCCGAGGTCCGACTCTTCCGAGGCCAACTCTTCGCAGAGCAGAGACGCGGCGCGCGCCGCAAGATCGCCGAGTGTTTCACCAGCCAACGGCGCAACCGTCAGCGAGGGCACCTCCCGGCCGTTCACAACCTCCCGGCCGGTCTTCGGACTCTCGTAGCGGCCGTTCGGTGTTTCGATCACGTAGCGGAAGTGCGTGCGGCCGTTCGGTTCCTGGCCTACCGCCTCGACTCGGATCTCGCCGTCACTGACGCGGATGCCAGGCACCAGTGAAGCCGTGATGATCATCGGATGCCGGAGTACGTACTGCATTGGAACGCTCCCTACGTGCGGCCCTATCCGTGGGCACACCGACCGGCACCGGGCTACGCGCACGATGCCGGTCGGAACGCTGACGGTGTGGTCAGGAAAGCCACGCGGCAGACGGGCTACGCGCGGAAAGCAAGTGGTCGGCAGCATCGGCGCGCGTCTCGTGCGACGGGCTCCACTTGGTGCCAGCCGTTACGTCCGTGGGTTTGCCCTCCGTGATCTCGGCGTACCGCCACCCGTCCGACTTGCGTGCGCCTCGCGAGACACAGCCGACCGGCTCGCCGTGGTGCGTGACGGTGTAGACCGTGCGCCCGTTTACGTCGCGACGGTCCGTGTAGTGGATCTTCGTGTGGTCCCAAAGCTGACGCATTGAAACGCTCCCGTTCATACGGCCCTACCCATGGGGCACTCCGCCCGGCACCGGGCGCGCGGCACGGTGCCGGGCGGGAAGCATGGGTGTGACTAGATGCGCTCCAGCCGGAACAGCGCGGTTACCCCCCACGACTCCGGACGGTGCGCGAATTCCAGCGGCCCCGGGTCGGTACGTCCGGTCAGCCGGTCGGCCAGCCATGAACGCGCGTCCGACTCTGCCGCGCACGGCTCGCACTCGTCGTCCGAGTCGCACTCGCACGTGTGCGACTCGCCGAACAGTTCCCCCGCGATCGATTCGAGCAGGCACCGGAACGCGTCGAGCGCATCCGCGTAGTCAGCGTGCTCGGTGACGGTGCTCAGGTCCGACCCGACGGCATCCGTCTTGTGACCGACACGCCAGTGCACGCGCGTCAGGCACGCCGAGTCGATGTAGTAGCGCGTGCCGTTGTCCCACTGGACGGTTGCGCCGTAGGTGCAGTGTGCACCGTCGATCCGGCCGAGCATGCCATCGCATCGACGTACTCTCATGCCATGGGCGTTGCTGCCCTGATCGATACCGACGATCAGAGGCTTTCCCGCGTGGATCTCTGCCGGTCGGTCACCAAAAGCGTGCATGGCATATCTCCCTACGTACGGCCCTATCCGTGGGCACACCGACCGGCATCGGGCTACGTGCACGATGCCGGTCGGAATGCTGACGGCGCGGGGGCTAGCGGGTTGCGCGCGGGACGTGATCCATTGATCGATACCACTTGAACGCCACGCCCGGATTAGCTCTCATCGCGCGGTCCACCACGTCACGGTCTGAGGTAACGATGATCACCGGCGGCGCGGTTTCTTCGTCTTTGACGTCCATCTGCTCTCCCTAGCTCGCATCAGTTTCATAGTTGCAGCGTGCGCTGTACGTCGGACTGATAGCAACGATGCGGGTGTGACTGTCGGCTGCCATACCGCGTGGCTCGCGGCGAGATGCAGTGATCTTGTGCGGCGCCGATACGTGACGGCTCTGCGTCGGTCCGGCAGGGATGTTACCCACGTATCCCACGACCGGAAGGGATCCATTCGGCTTGACCAGCCGATATCCGCCGTTGCTCAAGTCAACCTTGACCCGAGCCTTACCCTGCCGAACGATCTTCCCCACGGCCGTGACCGTGTGACCGTCGAGCATCATCCCCTTACGGATCAATGACACGTGCACTCTTGGCCCCCTCCACTCGGTCACGACCACGGGCCGTACCCATGATCGAAACCGGATGGGTGGGATGGTTTGCCGACCGGGCCGGGCGATACCGGACCGGTCGGCAAACCTCCAACGGAGCTACACGAACGAACACCGTTGGGTAAAACCGATGTCCCGACTTGCACGGGACTTGCACAGGCGACCGACCGGCGGACATGTCCGCTGTTAGATCCCGTGACCGGCAAGCTTGGCAGGCTTGCTGTTAGGCCACGTGCCTACGGGTTTATTCAGATAAGCGGTTACGCGCAACCGCTTCCCGACAACGTACGTCGGTACCATGTTTTCAAGCGCGCGCCGCAATGCTTCACCATACGAAAAGATCTCCGCACTCAAGCTCTAACCGGGTGGCCTATCAGTGGCACTTATCCACGGGAGCGTTGGGAAATAAGGCAGCAAACTACGGCCATGGGTAAAACTCTGACCTCGACCCGTGCCATGCTCTGCGCATGGTCTTTTATGTTGCGCCGTCCTTAAAACATCGAGACGGATCCCCTAACCGGGGACGTGTCTACCCACTGTGCTAGCGGGCATTGACTATGGAATTCTCAATGAACAAGTTACCAGCCACATAAGCGACGGACCGACCCGTATACACGGGAGGTATCCCTTGCCCATGGCTGGCCAGCGAATCGCGACCCTTAGATACGTGTCGACTCCCCGGGGTTATCGCACCCCGGATCAACCCTCTTGCGAGGGACTACCGTGTATCCGCCATCCGTCTAGCGCGGTACCTCGATAAGCCACCCCCGAGAGAGTGACCCGACTCGCCACTGTTGCCAGTGGAGCAACTCCCCTAGGGGAATCAGTGTCTAGCCTTCACCGCGCAACCGGTCCGCGTAACACGCTTTCAGGTTCGCCATCCGCTGTTTAGTTGATCAAGCTACAAGCCCTGTCCGAGGTCAGCGATTGAGCCGGAACGCATCCGGGGGTAAACCGCGTCGCTCGGATCGAGCACGCCAAACGTAAGCCCTGAGTGCCATTACTGGTACCCGGGTCACAGTGTTTTTTTGAAATACTTCTGGATCAAGCCTCTGACCTGCGAAAACATCGACTGTCACCCGGGCGACAGTCTCACGTATTGAGACGAGATCTGCTCCATACATGATCCGCAGGTGCTACCGCAAGAGATTCCGGTAAATAGACGCTCATGGAATTAATCTTGATACCGCGCATCCGGTCATACCCGCTACCAGGCTCTAAGCGCTTACAGGCCAAATGAAGGCCGAAAGTTAACGAGCGTTAAGGGTTACGGAACGGGAGAAACGGACAGTTGACCGAATGGATGAATTACTCCCTCACCTGATCAGGTAGTACCAACCGCAATCGCTCACCCTGTGCACGTGGTGACACCTACCCCCTGCCGTACGTAGCCCGCACCAGACCGACACAGGTCTGCCCCTGCCTACCCTGCCCCGTGCCATCTGCGGTTGCCCTGTGCCGTGCCTGCCTCGCTCGACGCGTCGCGATGATCGTTGAACATGATCAGTCGAAGTCAATCGATCGCCGTACGTCACTGCCTGCCCTGCCGGTCCGACGTGGTATCCGTGCCGCTCCGTCGATGTCTTGTCGCTTGTGGACTGTCCAGAGGGGAGGGACCCTCCCCCGGGTGGCCTGCGCGGGACCGGGACGTACTGGGCCTCGCGGTGCGATCAATTCTGGGACCTTTCGTGGCACTCCTCAGAAGCCCCTCGCAGGAAGGCCCCACGGGCCCGCTGAGCTGGCCCCTGGCGGCCCATTTCGGCCCCCGGGGGCCCGGGTAGCCTCGGAAACACCCCAAGAACGCCTAGGGAGCCCCCTAGATCATCTCGACGAACAGGATTCCCGAACGTGGCGGTGCGACAGAGCCCGGACTGGGTGATTCTCGGGGTGCCGACGCCGGACGGTCAGGTGGTGATCTGCGCCAGCAAGGACCTGAACCATGCCGAGCTGGCCGCCGAGCTGGACGAGTACGACTGGGGCGGCTTCCTCGGCCGGCGTACTCCGACCCGACGGTACGAGCTGACCGTGGAGATGCGCAGCTACGTCTTGGTCCTGGCGGATACCTACCAGGAGGCGCTGCGGAAGCTGTTCGGCGTCTGGTCGCCCGACATCGACGACCGCGCTCTCGGCGCCGCGCCGCGTGGGTAGCCTGGCAGGCTGCCGACCGCTTCCCCCGGAGGTCATGACCGTGAGTGAGTCAAACGACTGGATCAACCTGCAGGTGGGCCTTCTGCCGAAGGCGATGAACGCCCTGGAAGATGCCGCCGCGCTGGAGGGGCACAACGTCGAGGACACGGTCAACCGGGCGCTGCAGATGTACTGCTTTATGGTCGCCGAGCGGCGGGCGGGCGCCAGAGTGTTCGTCGGGCGTTCGCGCTGGCGGTCGAAGGAGATGATCTGGGGGTAGTGCCCGGGCGGCGGCCTGAGCTACCCGAGAAGCCCGCCTGCGCGCCACGACCGCAGCAGCTCTCGAAAGTGATCGTCCAGCAGCTCGCGGGCGGGACGGTGCCACGCGTCCACCAGGTCGTCGATCACCTGTCGGGGCGGTTCCCAGTCCACGCGGGGCCCGGGCGCGGACGGCTCGAAGGCGTCGAGGATCAGCTGGCGGATCTCGGTGGCGCGCTCTCGTCGCTCGCGGTTCGGCCCGAAGCTGTGGTAGGTGCCGCGCGATCCGCGGCTGCTGTGGCGGGTGTGGAGGGTGGCGTACTCGTCGAGCAGCTGCTCCAGCTCGGCCGGGTCATCTCCGCCACGTGTCGAGGGTACGTGCTCGTCGAGTTGCCCCGGTCACAGCACTTGCGACCCGCGCCCCGAGCGTGGCATCCTTCCCGAAACGGGCAGAGGTATGCCCGGACACAGCTTGAATGCGCGGCCTCGGAGGAGCCCTCCCGAGGCCGCCTTTTTTTGTGCCCCCGTGATGATCTTGTAGATCGGCGATGCGCTCGGGGGTGATCGTGGACCCCGACGCGTATCTGACCCGCGCCCAGGCCGTGATGCTGACCGGCGTTCCGTCGAGCACGATCGCCCACTGGCGAGCCCGCGGCTGGCTGACCCCCGACGGCGAGCGTCGGCACCTGCGTACCCGCGCCGGCGCCCGGTCCTGGCTGGAGTACCACCTCGGGGACCTCGTCGACGCCGAGCGGCACACCCGGTCGAGCCGGAACAGTCCGCGCAACTGGCGCCGCGGCCGTGTCGAAGAGCGGAGCGCGGCATGACGCGCCGCCGGCGGCTGGCCGGCCCGACGATGCGCGACGTCGTCCGCCACTACCTGGGGCTGGACGAGATCGATCACCTACTCACCGAACTGGAGCGCCGCATGGCTACCGCCGCCGAACAGCTCGACACCCTCTCCACGAAGGTCGACGACCTCGTGGCCGACGTCCGCGCCGCCCTCGACGCATTGGAGGCTGACCGGGAGAACCTGACCCCCGACGGCCAGGCCGCGCTTGACCGGCTGACCGCGAAGGTCGACGCGTTCGACACGGAGATCGGCGACGCCGACGGTTCCGACACTCCGCCGGCCCCGCCGGCGGAGCCGACCTTCTAGAAGACCTCGCCGGGGTGGCAAGGGAAGCGGGCAGAGGCGTCGGGGAAGGTCGCCTCTGCCCGCTGGCCACCCCTCGAATGTGGTAACCCTACGCAGGTCGGGCGGGGTGACCGGTGCCTACTCGTCTTGGCCGTACGCCGTGGGAGGGCAGTAACCGACGCGGTCGACTGCCGGACGACTGGGCCTGGCGGTGCCGGGAGACCTTCCGGGTGCACGGCACAATCTGCCACTGGTGCAACGCGCCCGGTGCCGACGAAATTGATCACGTCAAGCGGGGCGATGATCATCGGCTGGAAAACTTGCGCCCGATCCACTCCTGGCGCACACCGCAGCGATGTCACGTGGCGAAGACCGCCATCGAGGCGAACGCTGCGAGGGTGCCGCTGCACCGCCCGAAGGGCAAGCATCCGGGCCTGATGTAGGGGGTTCTGGTGACCACGGTGCTCGCCTGCGCGGTCGGCGACCGGATCTTGATGGCGGCGGACAGTTGCACCAACGTCTACGAGCGCCCGCTGCATGACGCCGCCCGCAAGGTCGTTCGACTGCCCGCCGGCGACGAAGAGGTGCTGATCGGCGTCAGTGGCTCGGCAGGAATGCCGGACGTGCTGCACGCGGGCTTGAAGCTCGACGCGGTCCCGGTCGAGGACGAAGACCCTCAGGCGTGGGCACACGCAGTCGCAGTCGCCGCCACCGAACTGGCCGTCGAGGCCGGGCTCGTCGAGGCCGGGCGGATGGAATCGAACCTGCTACTTGGCTGGCGTGGCCACCTGTGGACGCTGGTGCACAGCTGCGCCCTGCGGCACCCGGACGGCCGAGCCGCCCTCGGTTCCGGTGAGGGGTCGGCACTCGGCGCGCTCGACGCGCTCCTGGACGTGGGGGTCACACCGGCCGAAGCGATTGTCCGCGCCGTGCAGATCGCCTGCCGGCGGGACCGCTACTCCGAGCCGCCGATCTACCTGGAGCTCCTGGCGCCCCAGAAAAGGAAAGAGCCGGGCCGCGAAGCGGTAGCCGGCTCTCCCTGAGTGGCAAGGCACTGCCTTGCTCCGCGTGTAAGGGAAACACATCCCTCAGCGCTTCCAATGTAGCAACGGGACGCGACTTCGCCAGCTCTCTCCCACGTTCTCCCACTTGCGGGAGCAACGCCTCGAAGGAGGTGTGCGATGCCGGGTTCCCCGCAGCACGTCGTCCTGGCCGCCGACACGGTCCGGACCGTCACCTTGGACCAGGACTACTACGAGGTCGAGGTGGCGATGATCGCCGACCCGGCCACGTTGTGGTTCCGGGCGGACGGGCAGGCGCCGGTGGCGATGGGCGACGGCACGCACGTCTTGCCGGCGGCGTTGTCCTTCCTGAGCCTGCGGCCGGGCTCGTCCGGGCCGACGGTCGTCAAGCTGCTGTCGGCCGGCACGCCGACCGTGTCCGTGCGCGGAGTGCCGCGGTGAGCCGCGGCTTCTACGGCGGCGGGGGTGGTGGGGGTGGCGCAGGCGTGACCCCGGAAGACCTCGAAGATGGCCTGGCGACGAAGGTCGACCTGTCGGACTACACCGGCCACGGCGTCATTCTCGCCGGCGCGGACGAGGGTGTTCCAGGAGAGCTGGAGGCCGGGGCGGACGGCACCAGCCTGGTCGCGGACGCTTCGGAGCCGCTGGGGCTGCGCTGGCAGACGACGGCGTTGTTCGGCAACGTCTTGTCCTGGACCGGTACCGACTACGTGCCGACCCCGTTGAAGACTGACACGAGCAAGCCGAGGATCTTCGTGGGTCCGGTCGACCCGGCCGTGGCCACCGGCGTGGTCTTGAACACCGACGACTGGTTCGATACCTGGGTCGGGAGTGGCTAATGAGTCAGGTACGCGTGTGGAGCGGCCCGACGACGCACTGGCGGGTCATGTCCGGCGGCGTGCCGAGCCTGCGGGCTCCGGGCCCCGCTCGACAGGTCGCGGTCGCCGAGTCTTCGGGTCAACTGACCGTCACGTGGTTGCCCCCGTATGACAACGGCGGTACGCCGCTCCTCGGCTACACCATCACGATCGAACCTGACGACGCTCCCGGGCAGAGCCTTGACAGTACCGACCTCACCTGGACGTTCGTGGGCTTGGAAAACGGGGTCGCGTACACGGTCAGCCTCACCGCCCTGAACGAGGCGGGTTTCGGCGAGGAAGCGGAGGTGCTGGCGACCCCGTCGGGGGAGTGGGTGATCGGCTCGATCGGGCCGATCGTCGGGGCCCCCGCGGGTTGGGGCGGCAGCACCCTGACGCCGAACGGCCGTGGGTACTGGGGTGCGACGACCCCACCGCCCGGGGTGACGAACGGCTATCAGCTCGGTGCGACGTACTGCGGTGTCCTGCCGGTGTTGACCGCGCAGGGTAAGACCTACGACGACCTGCATGTGCTCGACGCCTCGTCGGTCGGCACGTTCATCGACGCGAAGGGTTTGCCGTCGGGAACGGTGACGCACGACCCGGTCACCGGCAACACCTTCCTCAATATCACCCGGCGCGGCGCGCTGGTGCAGTACATCGACATCGTCGGCTCCGTCTCGATTCGGGCCGAGAATGTCACCTTCCGGTACAACCGAATCGACTCGCGCCTGATCGAGGGCAAGGGCAAGTACATGTTGTCCACCCGGGACGACTTCCCAGGTGCGGTTATCAGTTACTGCGAGTTCATCGCGGGATTCGCCATCAGCGCGATCATCCCGCCGTACGGGCAGTTCACGGCCCGCTACCTTGACTGTTGGAACATCAGCAACGACGCGATCAAGACTGGCACGAACTGCCTGGTCGAGTTCTGCTGGACGCACCATCTCAAGAAGGCGCCCGGCGCCCACGCGGACAGCCACCAGATCACCGCGGGCCACAACACGGCGGTGCGGTTCTGCCGCTTCGACATGTGGAACGGCAACGAGTCCGACGAGGTTCCGCAGATCACTGATTTCGCGAACGCGGCCACCATCGTCGGCCACATGACCGGCGACAGCAGCTGGCACGCGTTCCACGACAACTACTGCGACGGCTCCAACATCCACATGCGGGCCGGCGTCGAGTCCCCGCAGACGGTGTCGCGTGGCACGTTCTACACCACCTACTACTCCTACCGCCGGAACCGCTTCGGCCTGCGGTTTTACGGTCTACCGGCCTACATCCTGTCCGGCACCGATCCGACGACCGTGGTCGAGCGGGAAACGAACGTGTGGCATGTCAGCGGGCAGACGTTTCATCGTTCCGTCTCCGGCGGGGTCACCACCTGGTTCTACAGCTACGTCGTCACCGAGGGCGAGTCGGTTTTCGACTGGGAATCCGACCACTTCGGCGTCTGGACGCCGCCGACACCGTAACTGGAGGTGGCTGTGGGCACCATCCTGATCAGGGGGTCGAGCTCGGCGTCGTCCGGCGGCGCCAGCTCGCCCACGCCCGGCGGAGTCATTCCCGGAGCGGCGCAGGTCGGCGACCTGCTGATCGTCGTCGTCGCCCTGACTTCCTCGGCGCCGGTGTTCACCAACGTTCCGGCCGGGTGGACGCAGTTGGCGGCGGCCCCGTCGACCTCTGTCAGCTCTACCCGGGCGTTTCGGTACCGGATCGCCTCCCTGGTGGAGGCGGGCGCCTCTTGGAGCATGACCGCCGGTAACTCGCGCTGGACTTCGTGGTCGTTCGTCGCCTACGACAACGCCGGCCTGCCGGTCACCCTGGAACAGACGACCGCCTACTTCAACACCGCGAGCGCCGGCACGACCAGCCCGCCGTCGCCGGCGATCACCCCGGCCGCCGCCGATACGCTCGTGGTCGCCGCTGTCGGAGGGGGTACCGCGGCGACGACCGGCTCGCCGATCCCGTCGTTCGACCCGACGTCCGGGTGGACGCTGATCGGCCAGGTGTCGTCGTCGCTGGCGACGCTGCGGAACTCGGCGATGGCGCTCTACAGCAAGCCGAACCCAGGCGTCGCGACGGTGCCGCAGACGGCGCACCACATCAACAACGGCTTCGCGCTCGTGCCGACGACGCTCGCGTTCGCGTTGTCGAACTCGAACGTGTCGCCGACCGCGAACGCCGGACCGGATCAGACTGTCAGCCCCGGTGCGACGGTGACCTTGACCGGGCTCGGCTCAACCGATCCGGACGGCACGATCGCCGCGTACTCGTGGACGAAGCTGTCGGGGCCGGCGGTAACCCTGTCCTCGGCGAGCGCCGCGCAGCCGACGTTCACCGCGCCGTCCACGGTCAGCGGGACCACGTTGACGTTCGGGTTGACGGTGACCGATGACCGGTCGGCGACCAGCTCGCAGGACACCGTCACCATCACCGTCGGCCCGTCCGCCTCGATGCGGGTCCGGGTCGACGACGCCTGGGTGTCGCATCCGCTGAAGACTCGACAGAACGACGCATGGGTCTGACCGGCAGGCGGTATTCGCCGCTGAACCGGGCCGAGGTCCACGCCGACATGCACAACGATCCCGAGGGCACCCGGCGGGCGGTCGCCGCCCAGCCGGGTGTCGCCGCGGCGCACCGCGACTGCGCGGAGTGCGCCGACCTGGACCCCCAGGCCGCGTACGCCACGTCGCGGCGCGGCCAGGTCGTACTCGACATGCCGACGATCGCCGCCGGCCTGAACCTGCCGCCCGGCGCCCGGCCGGTTCGGATGTGGGTGTCCGACGACCCGCAGCTGCTGCACCTGGTCATCGAGGCGCCGGAGCTGGAAGAGGCGCTGCTGGCCGCCGCGACGCCGTACGTGATGCTCAACCCAGCCGAGGAGTAGCGAGGGCTGGCGACCGGCGGGATCTCGCAACTACGCGCTTCCGGTCAGCCCGAAGCGATCACCGCCGGTTCTCGATCCGCATCGGATCTTTCCTGGCTGCCCGGACCAGCCCTCGTTGCCACCTTATCGGCGGAGGGCCGGCGTCCTGCGTAGCGATCAGTTGTCGCGCCCATGCAGCCCTGCGCGGCCCCGCCGAATCTCGACCCCGGCTGCCCGGGCCGGCCCTCCGCCCTAAAGGACGTCGGCGGTCGCCGAAACCTCACTACCCACCGCGCTCCCCGCCATGGGGTGACGCCACCGCGCGCCCCGACATGGGACGCCGCGTCGATCCCGCCACGGGAGTTGATCAACATGGCCTACTCTGGCCGGCCCCCCAAGGACAACAAGCACGGTCGCGGCTACACCGTCGACTGGAACGACGTGCCCGCCGTTGACTACACCGGCCCGTCGCCCGACTTGCCCGAGTATCCGGAGTTCGAGTGGAATTTCCGGGTCCGCGAGTGGTGGGAGATGGTGCGGCGGATGCCGCACTGCGCGCTCTGGTCCGAAATGGACTGGGACTTTGCCCTGGTCACGGCCTTCATGTGGCAGGACTGGTGGCGCAACTACTTCAGCGACGAGACGGTTCACGCCAACAAGTCGACCGAGATCCGGCGCCGAGAGGACCAGATCGGCACGACGGCGGAGGCTCGGCGCAAGCTGAGGATTCGGTACGTCGAGCCGGCGGAACTCGCGAAGTCCGAGCCGGAAGCCACGCCGGCCGCCGGCGGGGCGAAGGTGACGAACATCCAGTCGCGCCGTAACCGCCTGGCGGGCTGACCGTGCCACGTACGTTGGTCCGGCCGCCCGGGCACGACCGCAACCGGTCGCTCGGCTGGCTCGCCGTTGCCTGGATGGAGCACTTCGTTCGGCACGGTCCCGGCGACGTGCAGGGGATGGCGATCGAGCACGGTGACGAATACACCGGCTTCATCGTCGACTGCTACGCCCAGGGCGACGACGCGAAGAATAACCACCTGCTGATCGACGCGGCCTTCCTGTCAAGATCGAAAGGTTGCGATAAAAGCGGACTGGGTGCCCGTCTCTCGCTTTTCGAAGCGCTCGGCCCTTGCCGATTCGGCGGGTGGGCACGCGGCGGCGAGGTATACGAGGATCCGTGGGGGCTCGGGTTTCGCTACGAATATCAGCCCGGCGAGCCGATGGGCAAGCCAATCCAGGTTCCGTACGTCCGTATTCTCGCCACTGAAGAAGGACAGACCGGAAACGTCTATGACTCGATTTACTTCAATCTGACCGACGACGACTGCCCTATTTCCGAAGTGCCGGGCGTCGATTGCGGCAAGGGGCAGGTCTTCCTTCCGTGGGGCGGCAGAATCATGCCGTCAACGGCGTCAGGGGCCAGTAAGGACGGTGGCAAGGAGACGTTCTCTGTCTTTTGACGAGTCGCATTTGTACAATTTGCCCGAATTGAAGCGCATGTATAAGACGGTCACGAGGAACCACCGCAAGCGTAAGAAGCTGACCGGTACATGGTTTCTCGAAACGACCACCATGTTCGCGCCCGGCGAGGAGTCGACCGCCGAGGACACCTTCGCCGAGGCCGAGTCGATGCGCGAGGGCCGCAAGCGCGGTGACCACCGTCTCCTGTACGACCACAGGTGGGGCGAGGTCGACGATCTCACGAACGAGGACGAGCTGCGAGCCGGCCTGATCGAGGCGTACGGCGACGCCGTCGAGTGGATTGACATCGACGGTCTGATCAACGAGTTCTGGGACTCGCGTAACGATCCCGTCGACTCGCGGCGCTACTTCCTGAACGCGCAGACGTCGACGAGCGACGCGTGGCTGACGGCGCAGGAATGGGACGGCTGTGGCCGCCCGGACCGGCAACTGCAGGACCGCGACTTCGTTTGCCTCGGCCTGGATGGAAGCGTCAACGAGGACAGCACCTGTTTGGTGGCCTGCCGCATTTCGGATGGTCACCTGGAACTGCTCGACTGCTTCGAGAAGCCCCCGGGTCGACTCGGCGAGGGCTGGCAGGTCGATCGGATCGCGGTTGACGCTGCGGTGGCGCACGCCATGGAACGATTCGAAGTAGCGGGCTTCTATATGGACCCCGCCCATTGGCAAGACTACGCAGACAAGTTCTCGGCGGAATTTGGCGAGAAGATGCAGGTGAAAGCGACCCAGTCTCGTCCGCTCGAATGGTGGACCAATAAGCCAACCCGGATGGTTGCCGCGCTCGAACGTTTTCACGAGGCGGTCGTCGACAGGCGGGTCAGCTTCACCCCGGCGGCGGACCGGGCTGGACGTACCGCCGAGTTGGCGGTGACGCTACGCCGGCACGCTTTGAATGCTCGCCGTAGGCCGTCGCGGGCGGGATTGGGAATAGCAAAGGAATTTCCAAAATCGCCCAAGAAGATCGATGGGATCATGAGCGCCGTGCTCGCGTTCGAGGCGCGCGGGGACGCGATTGCAATCGGCGCGAAGCCGCGGGCGGCTCGGGTGTACGCCGCGAAGCGAATCCGGTGAGCATGGGCGGGCCCGGCACAGGTCGTGGTGTGCCCTTGATCGGCGCCGGGCCCACCGAAGACGATAGTCCCGAAGCCCGCCGGAGAGCAGGGTGACCCGGCGGTAATTTCGCCGAACGCCGCGTGGGTATGGTCGAGCCCGGCAGCCTGACTAACCGCGGGTCTGTCGCTGCCGGGCCCGATGTCAATCGTATCGGAGGGGACCGACAAGTTGAGCGAGCTGGACCAGCCGGAGAGTGACCGCCACGAGTGCGTGCTGCCGTTCATCGTCTGCCGATCGGCGAACGGCCCGTACGAGGATGACTCGTTCACCGCCGGGTTCTCCTGCGGCGCGATCGACGCCGAGCTGGCCGCGCTCGCGGCGGTGGGCGGTGTCCAGTCGCGCACGTACTCGGTGCTGCCGGAGGTCCTGCCGCAGCTCGACCTGATCGGCATGCGGCACAGGTACCCGATCATGGAAGCGGTCGTGCCCGAGGAGCATCCCGACTGGGCGTTCGTGACCTTCCGGCGCTCTGACGACGACTAACCTCGCCGAGCCGCGTCGAACCCGATCAGCAATCCGCTCGGTGTTGACGCCACCACTACGCACTGACCGTCGACCTCCATCACGTCGACCACGGTCAGCGGCGGCTCGGGGATATCGGTGATGGCGACCCCGTCGGCGGAGCCGTCCAACTCGACCCACCGCACGCCCGGCGTGGCGCCGAGGATCGGGCCGTCGTCTGCCCACAGCGCGGCGACCTCGTCAGGGGTCAGTTCCTCCGGTTGACCGGAGCCGATTTCAAGCACAGGTCCCAGTGTGCCGAGGGGGTGCGCTGGTGCCGGTGACCGCTACGCACCGCCGTCGGCTCCGGTCTGGTCGGCACTCGGGGCGAGGTCGGTGCGGGCGCCTTGCCGCAGCTCGACAGCCTTGATCTGATCTGCCGGGTAACCGCTGACGCGTTTGATCTTCCGGTTGGCAAGGATCGCCCGGGCGCGTGACACGCTGACGCCCCAATGCTTGGACGCCTGCTCGACGGTCCACAGTTCGGTCACGAGGTTGACTTGATGAAGTCGGGCCATTCGCTGGCAACCTCGTTCACCGCCAACCACTCGTCGGGCCGCATGTCAAGCCGGCTGATCGAGGGCAGGCTCCGGAGTGACTTCGGGTGTACCCACAGGCCGAGGCCGGATTCCGTCCAGAAGACCAGAGCACCGGGGCTGGTCAAGGTTTCGTTCGGAGTCTGGAATCGGGGGATGGTCTCGCCGTTCACCCATAGGTAACCCAGCTCGTCCTGTGCGACCGGACCGGAATGCACGACCAAGATGTGGCCCCAGCTGTTGTGGTGCTTCGGGATGTCACGCACGCGCGGCGGGCACGGCCAGCCGGGGAGGTCGAACGCTCTTGCGTGCTGCGACTGCTCGGTCATCTGCTTGCCCCTCGGTTTGTGACTAACTCCTGACGCCTACTAACTTACGAGCGTGGCGCTCGGAAGTCAACGGGGTCACGTGCCTCCTTATCTCCCGAGGAGGTGCGCTGGTGCCGATCGACGTCGAGGTTCGCGAGTCCCCGGGCTGGTGGCTGCGCCGGTTGTTTTTCCAGCTCAACGACCCGCCGCGCCGTCGCCGGCTTGCCCAGTTGCACAACTACTACATCGGGCATCCACCGCTGCCCGAAGGCGCAGAAAACGTCCGGGAGGCGTACGCCGCCTTCCAGGAGCATTGCCGCAGCAATTTCTCGAAGTTGATCGTCTCGGCGACGTCGTCTCGGATGCGCCCGGTCGGCTTCCAGACCGCTGTCGATGCCGACGTCACCGGTGACGCCGAAGCCGCGGCGATGTGGGATCGGGCCGGGATGGCCGTGGTCGCGCCGGACACGCACAACAAGATGCTGGCGCTGTCCGAGTCGTACGTGATCGTCGGCGACGTCGATGAGGAGACCGGCGCGCCGCTGATCACTGCCGAGGACCCGCGCACGATGGTGGGGGAGCCGGACCCAACGCAGCCGACCCGGCTGCGGGCCGCCCTGAAGGTGCTGCACGACGACGTCGCCGAAGAGGACCGCGCCTACCTTTTCCTGCCTGGCCAGGTCTTCGTGGCTTACCGCCAGCAGAAGACGCAGGCGTGGGCGAACCGGCTGCCTGGGGCCCCGGATCGGCCGGACACGAGCCTCGGCGTGTATTTCGACCCGCGTGGCTGGGACTGGCACCCCGACAAGGGCGGGGCGGACGGGCAGCGGTTGCCCCACAACCGGATGCCGGCGGTCCGATTCCTCAACGAGGATGGCCTCGGGGAGTACGAGCCGCACAGGAATCTACTCAACAGGATCAATCACCAGATCCTGCAGCGCCTCACGATCGCCACCATGCAGGCGTTTCGCCAGCGTGCGGTGGTCGGCCTGCCGTTGCAGGACCCCAAGACCGGTGAGGAAATCGACTACTCCGACGTCTTCACCATGGATCCGGCTGCTTTGTGGCAATTGCCCGAAGAGGCCAAGATGTGGGAGTCGCAGCAGGTCGACCTGACGCCGATCCTGAGCGCGGTCAAGGACGACCTGGAGACCCTGGCCAGCGTCACCTCCACGCCGATGCACATGCTGCAGCCGGCCGGTGAAAACCAGTCCGCCGAGGGTGCCTCGCTGAGCCGCGAGGGCCTGGTCTTCAAGGTCGAGGACCGGGTCGCGCGGACGTCGCACGCCTGGGCTCGGGTGATGAGCCTCGCCTTCTTGACGATGGATCAGCCGGACCGGGCCGACCTTTCGAAATTGCGGACCCTGTGGGCACCGCCGGAGCGGCTGAGCCTGGCCGAGCGGGCCGACGCCGCCAGCAAGGCCGCGAACGACATTCCGCGACGTAGCCGCCTGATCCACATCTGGGGATTCACCCCCACCGAGTCGGACGCGATGATGACGGAATGGGCCGACGAACAACTGCTCGCCGCCCAGGTCGCCGCCGCCACCGCCGCCATGAACCCGCTGCCGGAGGGCCAGCAGCAGTCGGGCCGCCCGGCCGCGGCGAGCCCGCTGCCGGCGCTACCGACGCTGCCGACCCCAGCGGACGTCCTGAAGAACCCGCTCGGCGGGCTCCCGGTGGCGGCGTGACCACTACACCTGCATCGCGGCCTGAACGAACTCACGGGTGAAGGTGGCGCCGCGCTGGCGAGCTTCCTCCAGCACCTGGTCGACGTCGTGCTCGGGGAATTCTTTCATCACGGCCCAGACCATCTCGTAGTTCTGTTCCGGCTGCGCACCTGGCTGGCGTCGTCGCAGCGGCAGGCGGATGCGTGGCCCGTACGGCTTGTCCGAGTAGATCACGGCAACTCCTGTGACTCGGGGTTTGTCAATACTCACCCAGTGTATCGACGGGAGGGTGCGCGGTGCCTGCGCCTGACGGCGGCCTGACCGCTGCCGAGATCGCCGCCATCTACGCCCTGGTGCAGGCCCAGTCGGAGATCCGCCGCCAGCTCGCCGAGATGGCGATCGCCGCTGTGCTCGGGCCGCTGCGGATCGTCAACTGGTACGACCCGGTCGACGTAGCGCTCGCGGTGGAGCGGGTGTTGCGGATCGTGCAGCCGATCCAGACCCGGGCGGCCCAGGTCACCGACGCCTACCTGGCCCGGACGTTGACGCTGATGACGGGCCGCCCGGTACGTCCGGTCGGCACCATCGACGTGACCCAGCTGCGCCGCGTGGTGACACCGGCGGTGGCCCGGATCGTGTCGGCGCGCCCGCCCGTGGAGATCGAGCCCGAAGGCGACCTTGATCTCGACGATGTCTTCGAGGATGAGGACGAAGACGAGGATCGGCGGCTCGACGAGGAGTTCGAGCGGCAGGTCGACGACGAGCTCCGGGCGATCGAGGACGAGTTCGACCAGGAGCTGGAGCGGGAGCTGGCCGAGGACGAGGCCCGGCTCCTGGCGCTGGATCCGATGGAGCCGTACATCCGGATCGGATCCGAGTACCGGTGGCGGATCTCGGAGGGCACCTCGGAGACGGAGGCGCTGGAACGGGCGCTGGCCCGGGCTGCCGACGTTGCCGACATGGACGTGGCTCTGGCCCAGCGGGCCCAGGAGCACGAGGTGATGATCCAACAGAACCCGAGCGAGATCACTGGGTACCGCCGGATCCTGCTCGCCGAGTTGCGGAATCCAGACTCGCCGCCGTGCGGCCTGTGCGTGGTCGCCGCGGACAGGATCTACAAGCGCGAGGAACTGAAGCCAATCCACGATCGTTGCCGCTGCGGCGTCTTGGCGATTCGCGGGCCGGCCGATCCGGGACTGGACATCAACGGCCAGGACCTGGACCGGATCTACAAGGCCGCCGGCGGCACCCATGGCCGGAAACTCAAGAAACTGCGGGTCGCGATCGGCGAGCACGGCGAGATCGGCCCGATCCTGCTGCCGTACGGCAAGGGCTTTCGCGATGCCGAGGAGGCCGACCGGGACGGCCGCGCCGCCACCGCGCGCCGGCGCCTGCCGGGCCTGGAGCGGTCGACGACCGGGCTGCAACGCCGGCTTGACGAGGGCGAGACGCGGGTCCGACCACTGCTCGGCTACCAGCAGCGCCTGATCGAACAGCTACGGGCGGAGATCGGGGTCTGACGGGGTGCCGGGCACCGGTGGCACCCGGGCCGGCTCGGTCTCGTCGCCGTGGCAGGCGTAGAGCACGTCCGGGCACTTGTCGTGGCGACATCGCCAGGTACGACTCATCCGACCGCACGGGGAACAGGCGCCCCAGCCGAGTAGCGGGTCTTGGTGGCCTCTCCGGCAGGTCTTCGGCCTCCACTCCACCCAGAGCCACCCGGAGCGCCGCCGTATCCACCTGCCCGCGACCGTCACGCCGACACCGTACGGGGAGGTGGGACTTGCCGGTCGATCTCGCCCTGGGGCCCGGGTCGAAGCCGCCGGTGATCCTGGTTGCCCGCACGCTGGCCGAAGCCCGCCAGATCCGCCGCGAATGGGCGCCGGAGATTCCAGACCTCAAGGGCGCCGTTCTCGGGTCTACCTGCGGCTGGCGGCCGATGAACAGGTGGGGTCGGATGCGGGCCTACATTGCTCCGAGCGCCCGGGACGGGCCGTACTACGCCCACTGGATCGTCGGTCTGCGTATCTGCCTGCGCAAGAAGCAGGCGGAGGGCGCCGACCCTGACGTGCTCTTCCTGGTTCCGCCGAAGGTGGCGTGCCGTGGGGCCGCGTAGGTGGTGGCGTCGCGCCGACACCCGGTTGCGGCTGTCCGCCGCGCTGCTCGGGTTCGTTGTCGCCGGCTGGCCGGCGAGCGCCGCGTGGGTGTGGATTGCGAAGGGCTTCGACCCGTTCGAGCAGCTGATGTTGTTCCTGAGCTGGGGAGCTCTCGGTTACACCTCCGGCGACATGATCTTCACCAACAAGGCCGCTGAAGGCGGTCGCGACTCCAGCTTGGGCCGGCCCGGCGAGTGAGAACGACTCCGCGCCGGGCCGGCCCTGCCATGCCCACCCACCGCACGGAGCCCACCCATGCCCTTCTCGATGCGACTCCAGACCCTCTATCTGCCCAGCACCGGCCTGCGCGTCGACCAGAGCGTTGCGCCGTTCGCCCTCATCGTCGACCAGGTGCCCGCCGACCTGGGGGAGAGCGACCGCGAGACCCTTCACCAGTTCGGCCGAGATGCTGGCGCCGCCGGAGTACTGATCACCCAGGCGACCGTCCGGCTGGTCGACGACGACGACGAGACGTCCGACGGCGAGACGTTCGTCGACATCGATCCCGGTCCGCTCGGGGTCGCGGTGGCGCAGGCGGTACGTACGCACCTGGAGACACAGGGCGGCACCCTCCGCGGTTCGCGGTGAGCGGCGACGCGGCTCAGCCAACCTGCGGCTGCGAGCCGCGGCTGATCTACCTCTGGGACGGCGACCTGTACTTCGGCGAGCTGACCGACGACGAGCGTCAGGACCTCGTCGAGTTCCTGCGGGCACATGACATTGACCCGATGTCGGTGCCGGCCAGCAACCAGATTGCGATTCGGGCCCGGTGCGACGGCTCGGACTGGCTGGAGCTGTGGCGGACGCCTGGCGGCGATCTCGCGCGGGCGCCGATCTGCGACTACTGCGACACCTGCGCGGTTCAGGAGCGGCTACTGATCCCGCTGGTCGAACTGCCGCCGCCGCTGCATGGCGCGAAGGTCTACGGCGTGTCCGAACGCTGACCGCGAGGGGGTGCTCGTGCCCGAGATCCCGTCTGTCACCTCGGTCCTCGTCACCGCCGACTACCGGTCGACCAGCGGCCTGCCGCTGTACGGCATCGTGACGTTCACCCCGTCGACGCTGGGTATCGCGGACGGCGCGGTCGTCATCCCGAGCACCGTCGAGGTGCGGGTGGTCGACGGCCGGCTCGCGGTGGCCCTGGCTGTGTCCGACGACCCGGACCTGGCGCCGGCCGGCATGACGTACGCGGTGACCGAGGACTTCGGTGTCGGGCTCGGACAGTACGAGATCACCCTGACGGCGGACATGGCCCCCGCGGTCGAACTGAACGACGTCGCGCCGTGGCCCCGCCCGCCGATCTCCGACCCGCCGCCGCCCAGCGCCGTCTACGTCGGCAGCGTCAACGGGCGCACCGGTGCTGTCACGCTCACCAAGTCCGACGTCGGGCTCGGTGCCGTCGACAACACCAGCGACGCGGCCAAGCCGGTGTCTACGGCGGCGGCGACGGCGCTGGCCGGAAAGCAGGCGAGCCTGCCATCGGGTAGCGCCAGCCAGTTCCTGCGCGGCTCCGACAAGACGTTCGTCGCGGTCACGAAGGATGACGTCGGCCTCGGCAACGTCGACAACACCTCGGACGCGGCCAAGCCGGTGTCGACGGCGACGGCGACGGCACTCGGCGGCAAGCAGGCCACCCTGCCGTCGGGCACCTCCAGTCAGTTCCTGCGCGGCTCGGATCACACCTTCGTGTCGGTCTCGAAGTCGGCGGTGGGTCTGGACCAGGTCGACAACGTCGCGGACGCGAACAAGCCGATCTCGAACGCCACGCAGTCGGCGTTGAACGCCAAGCAGGCGAGCCTACCGTCGGGTACCGCGTCGCAGTTCCTGCGCGGCTCCGACAAGACGTTCGTCGCGGTCGCGAAGGCCGATGTGGGCCTGGGCAGTGTCGACAACACCAGCGACGCGGCCAAGCCGGTGTCGACGGCGACGGCGACGGCGCTGGCCGGAAAGTTGAACCTGACCGGCGGCACGGTCAGCGGCGCGGTGCTGACGAGCGCCGGCGGCCAGGCCGGCACGGGTTCCCAGCCGCTGACGACGGTCGCGTACGTCCAGTCACGTGAAGAGAACCTGATCACCAACGGTTCGGGCCTGTTGGGCAACAACTACAACTTCTCCAGCTTCACCTTCGACCCGACGGTGACGTACGCCGGCGGCGGGTCGTTCCGGCACGCGACGTTCTCGGCCGTGGCCACCAACGACGAGCTGATCCCGGTCATCCCGACCAGCACGTACCGGCTGAGCGTGCACGCGATCTCGTCGGTGTACGCGGTCGGGGCGAAGGCGTTGCTGGGGATCGCCCCGTACGACATCGACGGGCTCGGGATCACCCCGCAGAACTACATGAAGTACACCGGGTCGACCGACACGACCCTCGCCGCGCAGCTGAATCCGGGCGACACCACCGTGCAGCTGACGAACGCGGCCGGCTGGTACAACGGCGCCCTGAACAGCACGAACAGCCACTTCATCTGGTACGGCTACGTGAACAGCAAGGGCTACACGTACCCGAACTACACCTACACGCGGCGGTCGAGCACCACATACAAGGCCGGCGGCTGGTGGGCCAGCGGCGGCATCTCCAGCAACACGATCACGCTCAACGGGGCCTGGAGCGGGCCAGTGATCCCGGCGGGTACGGCGGTGCGGAACTCGACCGGCGGTAGCACCTACAAGTACATCGCCGGCACGAACGTCGAGATCCCCGCCACCTGGACCGCGTACAGCGGCTACATCGGCGGCTACGACACGGCCGCGACCGGCGGGAACAACACCTTCCCGTACGGCACCGCCTACGTCCGGATCGTGTTCCTCCTCAACCGGGACGTAGCCGGCAACACGACCAACGTCGGCCCGGTGTCTCTCACCTCGAACGCGACCACCTCGGCGATCGTCCTGCGGTCGCCGAACGGCACCGCGTACCAGATCACCGTCGACAACTCCGGCGTACTGGCGGCGACCGCCCTGTAGCGGGCCGCTCGACATCTTCCGAGCCCGGGGTTCTGTCCGGGTCGGCCTGTTTCACACCCGGCCCTGACCGGGTTTGTTCATCCAGCGCTCGCCGTCACGGTGGGCGCTTTTCTTCTACCCGCCAAGGGGAGATTTGTCCATGTCGTCCACATCTTCGGTCGCGGCAGCCAGTGGCGCGCCCGAACCCACCACCGCTGAACTGCTCGGCGACTTCCGCCGGGAACTGCTGACACAGCAGGTCCCGTACGAGATCGTCAACGACCTGGTCCTGCACGCGGGAGCAACGCTGATCAACGACGGCCTCGTGGTCCGCGCCGCGGACGAAGTCGGTGGTCGGCGATGACGCAGCCTGCCGGTGACAGCACCGCCGCCGGTACCGCCGGTACCACGGCGACCGGAACCGATCAGACCCCCGCACCAGCGCCCGCGCCCGTACCGACGCCGCCGGCGTCGACCGCTCCTTCACCTGCCGCTGCGCCGCAGCAGCCGGCCGCACCCGCCGCCGGCGGGGCGCCGGCACCGGCGAACCCGGGAGCACCGTGGCGCGAACTGCCGGTCGAGGACCAGGTCGAGTACTGGCGGGCCCAGTCCCGCCGCCACGAATCCCGCCACCTGGGCGCGCTCGGACTGCAGCCGGGCGAACTGGACCAGCTCCGGGCGACCGCCGCCGAGCACCAGCGCCAGGTGGAGGCGAACCAGACCGAGCACGAGCGCGCGGTGGCGGCTGCCGAGGCGAGGGGCCGGACCGCGGCCCTCGCTGAAGTCGGCGGCCAGCTTGTCGACGCGCAGATGCGGGTCTCGATCGGCGACCGGATGACCGACGACCAGGTGACAGAACTGTTGCAGAACCTCGACCTGCGCCGCTTCCAGACCGCCGCCGGCGGCGTGGACCGCGACCGGGTCGCCGCGTTCGTCGGCACGCTTCTGCCGCAGGCCGCCGCGCCGGTCACCCCTGCCGTACCGGCATCGCCGGCCGGCCAGCCCCAGGTGCCCGCCACGGGTGCCGCCCCGCAAGCCCCGGCTGCCGTCACGGGAGCCCCCCTTCGCCCCGCGCCCGACATGGGCCAGGGCACGCACGCGGCAACCCGCCCGAGCGGCCTCGCCGCCGGCGCCGAGATCGCGCGTCAGCGCTTCGGCGATCGGCAGGCCCAGCCGCCGGCGACTCCGCAGCTGTAACACCGCACGGCCCGCATCGAAGGGGTCATCCCAGGCGCCGGGCTCCCGTCTTTCCCTTTCGATCAAGGAGCTAGTCCATCGTGGACATTTCCCTGACGACTGAGGCGTGGACGGTCGAGAAGAGGGACTGGCTCGGCAGCCGCGACGGCACCGAGTTCACACGCACCATCACCCTGCATCTCGCGTCGTTCACCGCCAACGTCCACTACCCGAACGGGTTCATCCCGTCGGGCATCGTCATCGCCAAGATCACCTCTGGGACTGGCACCGGCCTGTACGGCCCGTACGCCGGCAGCACCTCCGAGGCGCAGACCGTCACCATCACCGGCACTCCGACCGGTGGCACCTTCACCCTCACCTGGGACGGGCAGACCTCTGGCGCGATCGCGTACAACGCGACCGCGTCGGCGGTGCAGACCGCCCTGGAGGCCATGTCGAACATCAACCCCGGCGACGTGTCGGTGTCCGGCGGCCCTGGCCCCGGCACCCCGTACGTGGTGGCGTTCGCCGGCCGCTACGTCGGCGACAACGTGCCGCAGATGACCGCCTCGGGCGCGTCGCTGACCGGCGGCTCGTCGCCGGCTGTCGGGGTCACCACCACCACTGCGGGTGGTTCCGGTTCCAGCAACGGCCTGGAGATCCCGGACGGCTTCCTCTTCAACTCCACGCACGTGCGGAGCACCCGCAACCTGGGCGCCCCGCTGCACTGGCGCGGGGTGATCCGCACCAGCAAGTTGCCGGCCGGCAACGGGTTGGACGCCAACGCCCGCGACGTGCTGGGCGCCAAGTTCCGGTTCGAGGCGTGAGGAGGGCTGACCGATGATCATCGATGAGTATGTCGAGCCGGCCCTGCTGACCGGCTTCGTCCGCAACGTTCCAACCCCGTACGCGTTGCTGTTGAACCAGGTGCTGCCGGACCGGTTCATCCCGGACATCGAGGCGGCGATCGACCAGGTGACCCGGGTCAACCGGGCCGCCCAGTTCCGCAGCTGGGACACGGAAACGCCCATCGGCGTCCGTGACTCCTTCCAGCGCAGCCGCGTGAAGCTCCCTCCGCTCGGCATCAAGACGCCGATCGGCGAGCACGAGCGGCTGATGCTGGAGCGGATTCGCACCGGCGGCGACAACCGCGACGGTTACGTCAACGCCATCTACGACGACGCGGCGAACAACACCCGTGCGGTCCTGAACCGCATGGAGGTCGCTCGCGGCGACGTGCTGGTGGACGGAAAGTTCACGTTGGCGGGTGAGAACGGCCTGTTCCTGGAGGCCGACTTCGGCGTGCCGGGCAGCAACATCGTGAACGCCGCGGTGGTGTGGTCCGACCACGACGACTCGCACCCGTTGCAGGAGATCAAGACCTGGGTCGACACCTACATCGACATCAACGGTGAGGCTCCGGGGTCGATCCTGACCAGCAACACCGTGATGAACAACCTGCTGCTCGCGGACGAGTTCCGCAAGTTGTTCAACACGGTCGGCTCCCCGCTGAACGCCAGCCCGAACCTGATCACCCCGGTTCAGGTGAACCAGGTGCTCCAGGCGCACGGCCTGCCGCCGATCCAGCAGTACAACACCAAGATCCAGGTCGATGGCGTGAACACCCGGGTCATCCCCGAGGACAAGCTCATCTTCCTGCCGTCGGACCGTGACAGCCTCGGCTTCACCGCCTGGGGCGTCACCGCCGAGGCGTTGGAACTGGCCGGCGTCAGCAACCCGCAGCTGTCTTTCCAGGAGCTGCCCGGGTTGATCGGTGTCGTGCTGCGCGAGGGCGACCCGGTGCGGGTGTGGACCAAGGTCGGCGCGGTCGGCATGCCGATCATCACCGACCCCAACAAGCTCATGGTCGCCGACGTCCTGGCGTAAGGGGGACGACATGGCGAGGAAGCTGGCCCGGCGGCAGTACGCCGCCGGGCAGTGGTGGGAGCCCGAGGACAACATGCCCGAAGAGGTCGCCGCCACCATCACCAACCCGAAGGCGTGGGAAGCCGGCGATGCCGGGCCGGACGGCAAGTCCGCCCGGCCACCAATCGCTGGATACGAGGGACACCTCCTGTCCGGATACGTCCACCTCGGCAACGAACGCTACGGGCCTTTCGATCCGGTGCCGGAGGATGCGGCGCGCCGCATCACCAACCCGAAGGCGTGGGTAGCCGGCGAGGTTCCGCAGTTCGTCGACAGTGACACCGCCGAACCCGGAGACGAGGAGCCGGCTGCGCCAACCCGGCGCAGCACGGTCCCGCCGCCGCCCCGGGTTGGCCGGGGCAGCGGCATCGAAGCCTGGGCGAGTTTTGCCGAGGCGAACGACGTCGACGTGCCGGACGGCGCGAGCCGCGACGAGATCATCGCCGCGTGCGAGGACGCCGGGGCGCTCGACCGGTCCTGAGAAGCCTCACCCCGGCGGCGGATATCCCCGCCCGCCGCCGGGGTGACTCGGGAAGGAGTCGCCCGTGACGTCGTACGCCACCGTCAACGAAATCACCAAACTCACGGGGCCGCTCACCTCCGAGCAGCAGACGCAGGTGGCCGACCTTCTGGCCCGGGCGTCCGCGATGCTGCGTGGCGCGGTGCCGGACCTCCAAGAGCGGCTGATCTCCGGCGAGGTCGATCCGGTCAACGCGTCCACCGCGGTCATCAACATGGTGCTGCGGGTGATGCGGAACCCGCAGGGCCTGACAGCGGAAACCGTCGGCCCGTTCCGACGCGAGTGGGAACGGGACTCGTCGACCGCCTGGCTGTCCGTTACCCAGGCCGAACTGGACCTGGTCGCCAAGCCGGCGGAGAAGCCACGGGCCCGGGCGAGCACGATCCGGGTCCGTGCCGGCCTCGCGCCGCCGGGGCCGTGCTGGGGCAGTCATGTTCGGCGCTGGTGAGACCGAGACGGTGGTCGCGATCCGGCCGCCGCTACGGGACCAGTACGGCGATCCGGTACCGGGCAGCGGTGTGGAGACCCCGATCGCCGGTTGTCTGTTCGCGCCGGGGCCCTCCGCCGAGATGTTGAACGGTGCGACCCAGGTCGACACCGACGGCACCGTGTACGCGCCGGTCGGTGCGGACATCGAGCCGACCGACAAGCTGCGGATCCGGGGCGACGTCTACGAGGTCGTGGGTCGCCCCCGCCGGTGGGACTCCGTCGGCCTGGAGATCGTCGTCCGCCTCGTCACCGGCTGATCGGGGGTGGCCGTGGCGACGAAGACGGTCCGGTTCCGGATCAACAACAAGGGGATCGGCAAGGCGGCCACCGGGCCCGAGAGCAGGGCGGCCGTGTTCGACATGGCCACCAAGATGATGGCCCACGCCGTGTCCATCTCGCCGCACGAGAGCGGGGACTACGCCGGCTCGTTCGGGATCCACGCGCACATCCGTCGGGACTGGCCGGTTCGTAGGCCAAACCCGCGTGCGTGCGCCGATGTGTTCAACGACGACCCCGGCGCCTTGGCGATCGAGAAGGGCACCGCCCGCACCAGACCCGACGGAACCGTGGTCACCACCCACGGTTTCAGGGTGCTGACCCGGACTCTCCAGCACTTCGAGATCCCGGCGGCGCCGTGACTGCGCCGCTGCGCCGGTTTCCGGACGTGCAGCGGGTTCTGGTGACGCTGCTCGAACCGCTCGCCGGCGTCGGCCGGACCGGGATCGAGACGCCCGGTGACCTGCAGTCGAAGCTGCCGTTCGTGCGGGTCATCCGCACCGGCGGCCCCAGTACCCGCACCTCCGACTACGCGACCGTCGACGTCGACGTCTTCGCGGCCTCGTACGCCGCCGCCGAACCGCTCGCCGAGCGGATTCGGCAGTACCTGACCGGCCCTCCGCTGAGTTCCGGCGCCGCAGTGCTGGACCGGATCACCTGCGAATCGGCGGCTGCCGAACTTCCGTGGGCGCCCGGGATTCGTCGCCTGAGCGCGACGTACCGGGTCACCGCCCGCCGCTACCTGGCGACCTGAAGCCCCACCCACCCGTCCGCCCCGCTGGTCGGGGCTGTTTCGCATGCCCTCGATCACGAGAGGACGCCAGATGCCCACTTATTCGGGCGTTGCCGACAAGAAAAACCAGCTCATTCGCCGGGCGCGGGACGGGTCGGTGTTCATCGCGCCTCGTTCCGCCACGGCAATCAGCGCGATCACCAGCACGTCTGCCGCCACCTTGGTCGCTCTGCCGGCTGGCTACGAAGACCTCGGTTACACCTCGACCGACGGTGTCACCTACGGCCGGGAGACCGAGTCGAGCCAGGTGCGCAGTTTCGGCAGCACGGAGCCGACTCGGGAGGACATCACCTCCGACGTCGTCACCATGCAGGTGACCGCGCAGGAAACGAAAATGCTCTCGATTGGCCTAATGACGGGCGTCGACACGTCTGCTCTGGAGGCCGCGGCGGTCACGGGTGAGTTCGCCATCGCGAAGCCGGACCTGCCGAACCCGCGCTACTACCACGTCCTGGGCCTTTTCGTCGACGAAAGCTCTGACGGAGAGATCTACATGGCCCGGTATATGCCGAATGCACGTATCACCGAATTCGGCGAGACGGTCTACACCTCCGACGGGGACGACCCGGTACAGGTGTCCCTTACCTTCACCGGATTTCGCGACAGCACCCTCGGGTATAGTCATAAGTGGATCTTCGGCGGGCCCGGTTGGCTGGCGCTGCTTGAGGACATGGGAATCGAACAGGCGACGTAGTCGCGCAATTCGACCGGGGTGGCGCCCTATGGGTGGGGCTCGCCACCCCGGTTTCCCATTCCCTAAAACGCCATTTCGTCAAGGAGAGTCGCATGCCGCAGAAGCCCCAGAAGTTCGAGTTCGAGACCTACTTTCGCGAGCACCCCGTCACCGGCGAGCAGCAGGAACGGACCCCCGACACCCCGTCGCAGGAGGTCAACCTGATCGCCGACGGGTGGCGAAAGAAGCCGAAGGCCACCAAGTCCACCCCGCCGACCAAGTCGACCGGCGGCAGCAGCTCTTAATCCCCAGAAAGGAAAGCCCCACCCATGGCACGTTTCACCGCGTCCCGCCTGGAGCGGGAATCGAAGCTACGCGACAAGCGGCAGCGCGATCCGTTCGAATACGAGAGCGAGTCCCCTGGCTACGAAGGCCAGTCGGTCACGTTCCAGGATCCGAACCGGTTGCACTACCTCCAGCTTCGCAAGCTCGGCAAGGGCGACATCGACGAGACGATCCGCTTGCTCCTGACCCCGGAGGACTACGAGCGTTTCGTCTCCTTTCCCGAGGTCAACGGCGAGCTGATGCAGGACCTCTTCTCCGCCTACGGGGACCACTATTCGATGGAACCGGGGGAATAGACCGCGCCTCCGAGTTAATTGACCGCTTCGGGGACGCGATCGAAGCCGACCTGGCGGACCGTCAGGTCGACCTGGTCGACGAGTGGGGCCAGCGGCGGTTCCGGCGGATTCTCAACCTCGTCGACCACCTGCCGCGCAACTCCGCGTACATGCAGGCGTTGACCGACGACGACGAATGGGCCGAGCAGGTTCTCCGCCTGCCCCAGGCCGAGCGGCGACCGACGGTTCCGATGGCGGAGTGGTCGCCGGAGGTCGAGCGGCTGACCGATCTCCTCGACCGCGTCGGTGACCTGATTCGGGCGGTCGTGGCGTCCGCCGGCGCGAAGCCGAAGCGGATGCAGCCGGCACCGAGGCCGACGACGGCGCTGGACCGCGCCCGGGCCCGACGTCGCCGGGCGACACACAACCGGCTCGTCAACGTCCTCCTGCCACACAAGGCGTCCGACCAGTAGCGCCCGCCTCTTTCCAGGAGGGAGCGGGTTGTGGCCTACGACGTCGGCACCGCCGTCATCCACGTCAACGTCGCCTTCGAAGGCATCGAGCAACAGCTACGCAACCTCGCCGAGAAGATCGGCAAGGACCTCAACGCCAAGGTCTCCGACGGCCTGAACGAGGGCGTCAGCGACGGCCTGGACAGGGCGACCCAGAGGGCGGGCCAGGCCGCGAAGCGCGGCGGCGCCCGAGTTGGCAAGGACGTCGGCGACGGGGTGGCGAAAGGGGTCGCCAACGGGGTGGCGAAGGGCATCGTCGACGGCGTCCGGGGAGGGCTTGACGATGCCCTGAACGACGGCGAACGAGCTTGGCGGACCTGGGAGAACAACCTCGCTCACACCATCAGTGGCGCCTACGCCCTGCGGGTGCGTCAGGCAGCTGAGCGAGTGTTTCGGGATATGCCGACATTTCAGCAGGGTGTCGACATCGGGCCGGGGACCGAGCAGCTGCGCGCGGTACGGAACCAGATCTTGGAGCTGGTCAACGGTAGTCCCGATTTCTTGATCTCCGAGGAAGGGCTGGCCCGACTTAAGGAGCTTCGGTCCGAGCTGGCCAAGCTGTCGAAGGACGCGGAGGCGCCTCGTCAGATCCGCGTCGATGCCGAGACCGGGCTCCGTACCATCGACGGCCTATTCCGAGCCATCGAGACGCGGTCGGAGGAATCCGTCCGGATTCAGGCCGAGCGCGAGAAGGAACTGCGGGTTGCCGCCGCGAGGAAGACCGCCGAGGCGGCACGAAAGGTCTACGACGACTGGCAGCGGGGCGCCAACAAGGCCGTACTCGACCTTGAACGGGAGCGGCAGCGGGCAATCGAGCTGCAACTTCAGCGCGAGGAGAAACTGCGGATCGCCGGAGCGACCAAGGCCGCCCGCGAAGCTCAGAAGATCTACGAGGACTACGAGCGGGCGGTTGCCAGGGCGGCGGCCGACGCGACGAAGGAGCGCGAGCGGGCGGCCAAGGCGGCTTTTGACCGGCAGCAGCAGACGGCGGTCGCCGTCGTCAAATTCTTCGACAAAATCAACCAGGACGCCGCCCGCGAGGCGGAGCGCCTCGCGGCACGGTCCGCCAAGGCAACCGAGGATGCCTTCAACTCCACCTTGGCTGGCCGGATCCGGAAGGTGTTCACCGACGCCTACCGGCAGATTCCTGACCTGGACGTCGATGCGAACACGGAGCCGGCGGCCCGGGCTCTTCTCGACCTGCGGAGGCAGATCGAGACTCTGAGCGGCGCCCGTGTCGGCGTCGACCTGTCGGCGCGGGAGGCGCTGGCCCAGATCGCGGTGTTGAAGGAACAGCTTCGCGAGCTGGCGGCGACGAGTCCGACGATCGAGGTTCGGGCCGCGGCTGTCGGGGCTTACAACGAGCTGGTTCGTGTCGAACGCCTCGCCAAGGATCTCGACGGTCGCAACGTCCGCATCGACGTTTTCGCCGACGGCCGCTCGGCGACCTCGGCGTTGGCCGGTGTCGCTGCGAACGCCGAGGTGACGCTGCACCGCCTGGGCGCCCTGATCGTGACGTCGTCGTCGCTCGGTACGGCGATCGTTCCGGCGGCGGCGGCAGCGGCGGGCGCGATCGGGACCATCGGCACGGCCGCGGTCGCGGCGGCGGCCGGTATCGGTGTCCTCATCCTCGGCTTCTCCGGTATCGGCGATGCCCTCAAGGCGATGGACGCCCACGCGAAGGATCTCGACAAGTCGCAGGCCAGCTTGGCTCGTTCGGCCGGACAGGTGGCGAGCGCGACTGACGCGGTCCGTTCGGCGGAGCGGGGGCTGGCGAACACCCGTGCCAGCAACGCGTCGGCTTTCCGGCGGGCCGCCCAGGCGGTCGAGGACGCGGAGCGGGGCATCGCACGGGCGCAGGAGCAGGCCCGCCAGGCCACATTGGACTTGATCAGAGCGCGGGAAGAGGAGCGGCGCGCCAACCAGGATCTCGCCTTTGATCTTGAAGGTACGTCGATCGCGCAGCGGCAGGCGGCGCTCGACCAGGCCGAGGCGAAACGCGATCTTGACCGGATCCTGGCGAACCCACGGGCGACAGAGGAGCAGAAGGAAGCCGCCCGGATCGCCTACGACGAAATCTCCCTGCGGGTACGGGAGTTGGCGGTCCAGCACCAGCGGCTGACCGCCGAGCAACGCACCGCGAACAAGAACGGGATTGAGGGATCGGACCGGGTCGTGGCCGCGAAACGCCGCGAGCGCGACGCCGTCCAGGGTGTCCAGGACGCCCAGCGCCGCCTCGCCGAAGCGGTGATAGCCCAGGCCGACCAGCAGCGGCAGGCGGTCTTCGCCGTGGCCCAGGCCCAGCAGACCCTGGCGTCGGCTCAACGCCAGCTGCAGCAGGCGACAAGCAGCCAGAACCTCGCTGGCCTGGAAACCCTGGACACGCTGAAGGAGCGGATGGAGGCGCTTTCGCCGGCCGGCCGGACCTTCGTAGCCTTCCTGTACTCGCTCAAGAAGCCGATTCAGGAGCTTCGGGCGGCGGCCCAGGAAGGGCTGCTGCCCGGCGTGCAGCGGGCTATCGAAACGGTGCTGCCGTATCTGCCGGGCTTCAGCAAGTGGGTCGGCAAGGTGGCAACGGCCACTGGCCTGTTGTTCGAGAAGACGGCCGACCTGCTCACGAATGACGAGTCGTGGCAGAGGTTCTGGGGCTACGTCGGCAAAGAGACCATTCCGATGCTGTTCACGCTGTGGGAAATCGGCTCGAATCTGGCGACCGCGATGATCAACCTGTTCATGGCGTTCACCCCATTCAACGAACCCGTCGGCGGTGGCCTGGTCGAAATGACGAAGCGGTTCGCCGAGTGGTCAAAAACCCTGGACACCAATACCGGATTCCAGAAGTTCCTGGAATACGTGCGTGAGAATGGTCCGCGGGTCATCGAATTCTTGGGGCGGGCCGCGGTCCTGCTTGGTCGGTTCGTCGCCGCGGCGGCGCCTATCGGCGTGATCGTTATCGAGGTGCTGACGAAGCTCTTCGAGTGGATCAACAAGATCCCGGTCGACGTGCTGACGATCCTGATCGCCACCATCGCCGGTGTGGCCGCCGCGATCGGCCTGTTCGCTGCCGCCACGGCCATCGCGACAGCAAGCACGGCCGCCCTGGTCATCGCCGGCATCGGCGCCCTCGTGGCCGCCCTGCTTGTCCTCTGGAACACCGTCGAGCCGGTACGTACCGCGGTGACGACCGTGTTCGACGCCATCGGCTCGGTGGTGTCCTGGGTGTACGAAAACCGGATCCGTCCGGCCCTGGATGGCATCGGATGGCTGATCGAAGAACGGGTCGCCCCGTTGTTCTCGTGGCTCTACCACAACATCATCGACCCGATCTGGGACGGGATTTCCCTGGCGTTCAAAATCGGGTTCTCCGTGATCCAGGTCGCCTTCGGGCTTTTCCAGATCTGGGTAAAGATAGCCGGCCTGGTGTGGGCGGGGCTCTACAAGATCTACATCAAGCCAATTTGGGATCTTGTTCGGCCGGTCTTCATGGCGTTCGCCGGAATCTGGTTCTCGCACATTCTGCCGGCCGTCAGGTCGGGCGTAAGCGCGGTAGGCAAGGCGTGGTCGGAATTGGTCGAACTGTCGAAAACGCCGATCCGCTTCATTGTGGAAACGATTTTGAACAATGGCCTACTGAAGGGCTACAACACGATCGCGAAAGCGTTCAAGGTGAAGCCCGACAACGTCCACATCGACCTGAAGGGCTTCGCCCGGGGTGGCGCGATCGGCGGCTGGGGCACCGGAACCTCCGACGACAACATCATCCGGGCCTCCCGCGGCGAGCACATGTGGACGGCGAGGGAGGTCCGGGCGGCCGGCGGTCACCAGCGGGTGCATCAGCTGCGGCAGGCGGTCCTCGACGGGACGCTCCCGGCGTTCCGTGACGGCGGGCCGATCGGCGACGGTATCGGTGACCTGTTCAACCGGTTGAAGAAGAAGGCCGGAGATGTCTGGGAGGGCGTCACCGACTTCCTGTCCGATCCGGCGGGAACGCTACGGAAACTGACCGACAAGCTGATCAAGCTGGTTCCTGGCGACTTCGCCGACTCCGACTTCGGCCGGGCTGCCCTCGGGGTTCCGCGCTCGATCGCCGAAGCCGCGATCGACAAGGTGAAGAACCTGTTCTCCGGCGAGGACGGCGGACCGGTGTCCGGCGGCGGGATCGGCTCCGCGCAGATGATGCGGCTCCTGCGGGCCCAGTTCCCGGGCCTGTCTCTCTACAGCGGGTACCGACCGGGCGCCGTCACCTCGTCGGGCAACCGGTCGTGGCACTCGGTGAACCGGGCTGTCGACGTTCCGCCACGGCGGGACGTTTTCAGCTGGATCCACGACAACTTCTTCAAGGTCACGAAGGAGTTGATCTGGGGCGGCGACCCGTCGCGCAACATCCAGAACGGCCGCTACCACCGGTTCAGCGACAGCCTGTTGCGGGCGCACGGTCCGTACAAGGGTGTGGCTGGGTCGTCACCGCACGTCCACTGGGCGTACGACTCCGGCGGCATGTTGCCGACCGGCGTGTCCACGGTGGTCAACAACACCGGACGGCCCGAGGCGGTGCTGAGCCCGAGTCAGTGGAACATGATGGCGGCGCTGGCGCGCAACGCGCACGCCGAGCCGCGGCAGAACGTCTTCCACTTCCAGCAGGCCACTCTCGATCTCGGACGGTTGCGTGCGATCGAGGACCGGCAGAACGCGCAGGCCCGGGTTGGACGACCGGGGTAGCGCACAGCGGCGGGCGGGGGTGAGCGATGCCTCTGTCTATTGGTGTCATCCCCCCGCCCCCGCCACCTCCGGCGCCGCAGATCGACGTTGTCCGGGCCAACTGGGTTGCCCCCGACGGCACCGCCTGGGAGCTGATGGGCCCGCACGAGCAGTTCGGCTGGCTCACCACGCCCGGTATCGCCGGCTGGGGGGCGGCGCCGATCACCATTGTCACCGATCCGCTGGCGCGCGGCGGTGTCGAGGTGCGGCACATCCGTACGGAGCCGCGCCGGATCACGTGGCCGCTGAACGTCTACGGGGCCACACACACGCAGTTCCTGGCCAGGTACCGGAACCTGATGCGGGCGTTCACGCAGACGTCCCGGTTCCGGCGGCCCGGGGTGCTGACGGTGCGCCGCCCGACCGGCCAGGCAAGATCGATCGAGGGGTACTACGAGGACGGGTTCGGTGGCGAGGGCGGGGAGAACGCCTGGCACGCGAACCCGGTGCTGACGCTCTTCTGCCCGGATGGCTACTGGCGGGACACCGTCGTCGAGCGGGTCACCCGGGCGTACGGCAGTGAGACCGCGACGCCGTACCTGGACCCGTACATCACGGTGTCGTCAAGCCAGGTCCTCGGCCAGACGACGATCACGAACTCCGGCGATGTCGACACCTGGCCGGTGTGGACGATCACCGGCCCGACCACGGCCGTCACCGCGACCAGCAACACCCTCGACGCGAGCTGGACGATCACGTTCAATCTCGACGCCGGCGAAACCATCACCGTCGACACCGGCTCGGTCCGGCCGACGATCCGGGGCCCGGCGGGCGAGAACCTGTCCGGGGCGCTCGACTGGCCCGACGCGGTGCTGTGGCCGCTGGTGCCCGGCGCCAACGACGTCGGCCTGCTGATGGAGGGCGCCGGCGAGGGGTCCGTGATCGAGCTGGCGTTCTACCGCCGGTACGAGACGGCCTGACGTGGCGATCACCGTGCTAGTCACCGACGCGAACCTCGCCGTCGTCGGCGACCCCATCGTCTGTTGGATGTCCGTCGACTGCACCGCCCGGTTCAACGCCGTCGGGTCCGGTGTCCTGACCGTGCCCGCCTATCCGTGGATCCGGGAACAGATCCAGGCCAGCCACCGGGTTGTCGTCATCCGCGACCGGCGGATCTTCCTCGCCGGCCCGATCGAGCAGACGACGGTGGAGCAGTCCGACGACGGCGAGAACTCCGGAATCGGCACGTTGACCGTCGACTTCGCCGACGACCTGGCGTGGGTCGCCGCCCGGATCACCTTTCCGAACCCAGCGCAGGAACCCGACGACTGGCTGGTGGACGACT
Organism: Plantactinospora alkalitolerans; assembly: GCF_015690345.1. Lineage (GTDB taxonomy): Bacteria > Actinomycetota > Actinomycetes > Mycobacteriales > Micromonosporaceae > Plantactinospora > Plantactinospora alkalitolerans. Next base: position 124,964 of record NZ_JADPUN010000422.1, read on the forward strand.
GGACAGCGACCTCCGTCAACGCCGAGCAGATCCTGCACAACCTCGTCAACCTCAACGCCGGCCCGGGTGCCCTCGCGGCGCGCCGGGTGCCGGCGCTGACCCTCGGCGACCTGCAAGGCATCGGCAACACGATCACGATGACGACCCGGCTGGAGCCGCTGGTCGAGGTGCTGCGCCGGGTCGCGTCCAACGGCGGCGGCCTCGGCTTCCGCACCCGCCAGGTCGGCAACACGATCGAGTTCCAGACCTACCAGCCGCAGGACCTGTCGGGCGAGGTCCGGTTCGGGTTCGGCCTCGGCAACCTTCGCCACCTCGCCTACGAACGGTCGGCGCCGACCGCGACGACGGTCCTCGTCGGCGGCCAGGGCGAGGGGACCGCCCGGTTCGTCACCTCCCGCACCAACACGATCGGCGAAACCGTCTGGGGGCGGACCGAAAAGCTCGTCGCCCGCTCCGGCGACGACGCGATCGGCGAGCTCGAACAGGCCGGCGACGAAGCCCTGGTGGAGGAGGCGGAAACGGTCCGCCTGCAGTCGTCGGCGTGGGACACCGACACGCAGCGGTACCCCGACGACTACGACCTCGGCGCCCGGGTCTCGATCCAGGTCGGCCCCGGCGAAGAGGTCTCCGACCTTGTCCGCCTCGTGCATCTGCAGGCGTGGGCGACCGCCGGGGAGCTCGTCTCGGCCATGGTCGGCTCCCAGGAGGCGTCGAACGATCCGCAGTGGGTGCAGCGGATGCGGGCCCTCGACCGCCGCCTCGGCCACCTCGAACGCATCACCGCGCCGACGAGCGCGTGAAAGGAGACCGGTGGCCAGCAACTCCTATCCGAGGCCCGACTACAACGGCGGCGAGGTTACCGAGCTGCTGTACGAGCGGCTGGTCGGCCCGCAGGCCGTCGACGGTGTCATCGGGCACCCCGGCGATCCGGCGGCCGTGTTCGCCGACGGGTCCGGCACCCGCACGGTGAAGGTCCGGGCCGACAAGCGGGCCCTGCTGCGCGGGTTCGCCTACGAGTCCGGCTCCTCCGACATTCCGATCGAGTTGCCGGCGAACACGTCCGGCACCACCCGCGTCGACCTGATCGTGCTCCGCCTGACCCGCTCGACGTGGCGGATCCAGGAGGCGTACGTGCAGGGCACCCCGGGCGCCGGCGCGCCGAACGGTACGTACAACACCGGCGACACCGGTGTGTACGACCTGCCGCTGGCGGAGGTCACGGTCGCCCACAACGCGACAACGCTCGCGGCCTCGACGGTGACACCGGTCGCCTGGACCGTCGGGGTCGACGGCCAGATCCGCTGCACGTCCACGACGATGCCGCCGCACGAGGTTGGCCGCCGGGTGTGGCAGACCGACACCGCCCGGGGTCTGATCTCGTCGGGCAGTTCGTGGCTGGTGTACGCGGAGGAGACCGGCGAGTCGACGATGTCGCTCGCTTCCGGTTTCACCGCCAGCAACAACCACATCAAGCGCCGCAACGGCTGGGTGCTGTGCGAGCTGACGGTGCGGCGCACGGCGGCGATCATCCCGGCGAACACGAACGTGCAGGTGGCGACCGTCCCGGCGGGCTACCGGCCGCCGTTCCTGATCCAGACCAACGGCGTGGTGCCCTCCGGTAACCAGGTGGTCGCTTTCACGATCTCGACCGCCGGCGCCGTGGTCATCAACTCGGGTCCGACCGGTATCAACGCCAACCGCAGCGCCATCATGGCCACCTTTTCCTGGCCTGTCGCATAGAGGAGGACGGCCTTGGCACGTTACTGGTTCGGTGGCGGAATTCCGGACTTCACCCTGGCGATGGGGGACACCGTCACCGTCGGTGCGCTCAGCGGGCGTGTCTGCGTCGTCGTCAGCGCCACGGTCACCCTGTGGGACGCCGAGTCCGGCGGCGACCAGTACACCGACCTGCTCGACGAGGGCGGCGTCGCGACAACCTCGGTCGTCTCGGCTGACGGATCGGGAGAGCGGGCCCTCGGCCAGATCCCCCGCTTCCAGGGCCCCGACGCCGTCACCCAGATGTGGGCGCAGGCCGCCGAGGGCCCCCGCGCGCTGATCACGACTCCGGTCGTCGGCGGCACCGTCTCTCCCGACCAGCTGGAGGACTACCTGCCGCTGGAGGCATACACGGAGAAGGGTGCGCTGCTCGTCGCCACCGGCGCCGGGACGCCTGCCGTGCTGGAGCCGGGGCCGAACGGAAGCGTTCCGATCTACGACTCGGACGAGCCGAGCGGTATGCGGCCCGAACTCGTCGCCCTGTTCGGCAACATGCTGCGCTGGGACGGCACCACCTACGTCCCGGCGCCGCTGAAAGCGGACACGTCGAAGCCGAGGATGTTCGTCGGCCCGGCCGACCCGGAGGGCGTCGCCGGCGTCGTGATGTCCACCGATGACTGGGCCGACGTCTGGCTCGGCGGCTCCTGACCGCAGCGGACAGGAGGAGCCATGCCGCTGGTTGCCCACATGTCGCCGCCGGACCCACCGATTGGCGTCGTCTTCGACAAGCCCGCGTACAGCAGCCAGGAGCCGATCGGTTTCCGGGTCGCTGTCGGTGGCGGCGAACTCGTCGACGTGACGTTCCGCGGATCCGTGGTGCTGCCCAACGGGACCACCCGGACCTTCACCGGTACCACCCGGGTCGACGCCGCCGAGTACGGCCGCGTCGACGGCCCGGGCTACGCGGTCGCCCGCGACCCGGACGACAACGCCCGGTACATCGCGACCCCCGAACTCTGAGGAGGTCGAACATGGCCCGCCTGACCTGGCTCGCCGACGTCCTGCGTGGCGCCGGCCTGACCGTCCACGAGGTCGCCGGATGGCGAACCCGTGGCGCGAACTCGCTCAGCACCATCCGCGGCATCACCTGCCACGCCACCGCCGGATCCCGCAACGCGACCGACGCCGGCGAAATCAACGTCCTGATCAACGGCTCGACGACCGCACCGCCGCCGATCGCGCAGCTGTACCTCTCGCGCACCGGCGCCTGGCATGTCGTCGCGTCCGGCCGCTGCAACCACAACAAGACCGGCTGGGCAGGCCCGAACAAGGGCTACGGCAACAGCAACCTGCTCGGCATCGAGGCCGCCAACGACAACCACGGCGAACCGTGGCCGGCCCGGCAGTACGAGTCGTACGTGCGTGGTGTCGCCGCGCTCGTCAAGCGGCTCGGGATTCCCGTCAGCCGGGTTGCCGGCCACAAGGAACACCAGCCGGCGGCCGGGCGGCCGGCCGGCGAACGGTCGACGAAGACCGATCCGACGTTCGACATGAACCGGTTCCGGCGGGATGTGGCCGCGGTACTGGCCGGAGATGACCAGGAGGAAGACGTGGACGACGCGACGATCAACAAGATCGCGGCCAGGGCCGGGCAGGCGACTGTCCGGCAGCTGATGGGCCGCACCGGACCGACGGTGGAACAGGCGCTGCAGCCAATGCCCGCCAAGCTTGCCCAGATCCTGGCCAACCAGCAGGTCCTGCTCGGCAAGGACTGGGTCGACGAGGAGCAGATCGTCAACGGCGTGCTCGCCGGGCTCGGCTCGAAGGACCTCGACGAGGTGGCGACCGCGCTGAAGGCGGCGTTCGGCGACCGGGTCGACGAACTGGCGGCGAAGCTGACCGCTGACGCCGCCAGCTAAGTACAACCCTGGACGGAGGCGGCAGGCCGTGACCACCGCCAGGACGCGGCCGGAACAGGTCCGCGATCTGATCATGATGTTGACCCTGCTGATCTGGATCGTCTACGCCGGCGCGGCCGTGACTCAGCTGTTCACCTCGGGGGCGAAGGTTTTGGATAGTTTGCCCCCGTTTTGGTTCTGGGGCATCCCGCTGGCCCCGTACAGCGCGTTGTACACACCCTGGCAGCGTGCCGCCTCGGGCGCGTCCGGGCCGCCGGCGCCGCCCGAGGCGGGCCCGCCGGTGATCGCGCCGAACCCGCCGCCCGAGCCGGAGGCGGCGCCGTGAATCCGGTCTGGCACTACCTACTGCTCACCGCGGCCTCTGCCGCCATCTACGTGCTCGCCGGCATGCTCGCCCGGCGAGCCTGGGACCGGAGAGGGAGGTCAGGTGGCGACAGTGGCACATAGGGCATGGTCCGCTCTCGGTACGCCCACCACCGTCCGCATCATCACCGCCGGCATGCTCGTCTACGCGATCATGATCGGCGCACTGGTGTTCGGGTACGCCCGAGTCAGTTCCTGCCTCGCCTCGTACGCCGACGCGTCGGCCAAGTCGACGGCCGCCCGCGCCGACGCCGCCGCCGAGGACCGCGCCCTGGCCGAGCTTGACCGGCAGGCGGCCGTCCGCAACGAGGACGCCCTGGACGAGACGTTGCAGGCGATGGCGCGCGGTGGTTCGCAGGCCGAGGTGCAGAAGTCGTTCGACCGACTCCTGCTGGTGCGTGCCGAGACGGCGCGGATCCGGACCGAGGCGAACACCACCAGGGCCGACATCGAGGAACGCCGCCGTCTGAACCCGGTTCCGCCACCGCCGTCCGAATCCTGCTGACCACCCCGGAGGGGACATGTCCGATCTTCCCGCGCTGCCCGTCTACGGCTTCCGGGCCGACGCGGGCGGCCTGCTGAGCCTCGCGATCACGATTCTGCTGCCGATCCTCGTCGGCCTCATCACCCGCCGCTCCACCTCGGCCGGCACGAAAGCGGTCCTCCTGCTCACCCTGGCGGCCGTCAAGGTGATCCTGGAGGCGTGGCTGCAGGCGGCGAACACGGCCGCCACGTTCGAATGGATCCCGGTCGTCTACACGACCGCCGTCAACCTGGCCATCGCGGTCGCGGTCCACTTCGGGCTGTACCGGCCGACCGGTGCCACCGACGCCGCCCAGCGCTCCCTCGTCGCCGACCGGCCCACGCCTCCGCCGGTGTAGCCTTCCACTCAGGAACACCCCCAAGTGTCACCTCGCCGCCGCCACCCCCGCCCGGGGTGGCGGCGGTTTTTTCGCGTCTACGGGCGGCCGGTCAACCGGCGCACCTGATCGCTCGCCAGGTGGTCCTTCCACTCCTGCTCGGAGTACAGCAGCCCGCAGCCGTACTGCCCGGCACACTCCCGGTACCCGTCCGGGTGCAACACGATCTGCGACACCGCATCGCACTTCCGGCACGGCACGTGCCACATGATCACCGGGCGGGGCTCGCCCTCGCCGAGCGCGCGGCGCAACCCACCCTGGACGTCACGCAACTCGCGCGCCATGTCCGCGATCGGCTCGAACAGGTCGACGATCACCTCCAGGCGGTCGCGCAGCCACGCCACCAGGTGCGTCACCAATGGGTCCGGCGACGGCGAACTCGGCCACAGCCGCAGACGCACGTTCTGCACCCACGAGTCCACGATCGTCGCCACCGACACGTAACCCACCTGGTCGCCGGCGGCCACGAGCACCGGCTGGCCGGCCTCGTCCACCAGCTGTTGGCGCTGCCACCGGTGCTCCTGCGTCTCCCGGACCACCGGGCCGGCGCACTCGACGACGGTGTTCCGCACCGTCACCGTCACCGGTCGCAGGACAACCGCCGGCACGAGAGTGTCCCGAACGGCCGCCTGCCGCGCCGGCGCGACCAGGTCGACGGCGTCGAGATTCCCGGGAGCCGACCGGTCCCGGCTGCCACTGACCGGTGTCGAATCTCGCCGGCCCGGCACCGGTCCGGCGCCGCCGAACGCGGCGAGCGGGTCCCTCCGCCGCCGGTCGCCGGTCATCCGGCCCTGCTGATCGAGGACCGCATACCAGCGGTTGTCGTACCCGGCCGGCTCCGGCATGGCGAGGCGGTGGTGAAGGTCGGGAAGGGTGGCCAGGAGACGGTCGAATCCGTACCGGCAGCCGTCGTCGGCCGGCGGCCGATCGGCGTACCGCGCGTCGGCGTTCGGCCGCAGGACCGGACACAGGACGCAGGTGAGGTCAGACATCTGGTGGATCTCCGTCCGCGCAGGTGGGCGGTAGGGTGGGCGGAGATCACCAACAGCTTCGTTGCGGGTCGTTGGCGACGGCCGGATGGCGGTTCGGCCGTCGCCGCTATCATGCCCCGCCAGGCGGTCTTCGCACCTGCTGACCCGGCGGGTCCTGCGGTGATTCTTCCGGCAGCCGCGGGCCGACAATCCACTCCAGGTGCCGGGGCCACGCCGCGACAACCCACCCCAGGGCGGCCAGTGCCAGTTCGCCCACGCGGCGACCGCCACGCTCCCGGTACAGGGTCGGGGCGATCGCGTCGGCCAGCTCGGCTGCCCACGCCCGCGTCAAGGCAAGCCAGCAGACCGCCATGGCGTAGTCGTCGGGTTTCCCGAGCGCGGCGGCGCGAGCAGCCAGGAGCGCCGGCACGGCCGCCACTCCTGCGAGGTACGCCCGCTCCGCCGTCGACCAGCGAGGCGCCGCGCTGTAGGCCGCGACGCACCCAAAGTAAGCGCCGGTCGCGACGAAGAATGTCCAGTCGGACGTCAACGCGTCCCGGGCGGTCAGACTACCCATCGCCGACCGTCTGAACGGCGGCGCGACGGCTGGCCGCGCCACGGGGGGCGTCGCCACAGCTCCGTGCCGTCCGGCCTCCCGGCGAGACGGTGCGCGAGCAGCGAATCCAACCAGTCGAAGACGTCGTGCACCGAGCGCTCGTCGAGGTGGTTCGGGGGCACCATGACGGTTACCTCTTGCCCCTCTGTGCGGAGCTGACAGATGGTTCCGGACGGGTCTTCCTCGGCGACACGCATCTCGATCGGCGGTAGGCGGTGCCCACACTCCCCGCAGGCAGGCCCGGAATCGAAATCCCTTACTCGCATCAGGCGGGGCGAGTCCCAGAAGGAGTGATACGAGGGTTCGGCCCGAACGGCCCGCGAACGTTGCAGGCAGTGGGGGCACCACCTGTAGTCCGGCCATCGCTCCGAGGCCATCAGCGACCTGCGGAAAACGCGCGGGTCGCCAAACCCGAGGCGAGCGCGACGAGCCAGGGTCTCGTACGAGTTCCCGAGGGCGGCGATGTCCGATGCTGACTGCTCCGGTCGGCAACGGGGACATTGGCACGGCGGGATGGGACCCCGGCTTACCCGGCGCGCACTGGTCAACTCGCGCTCCAGCGACCGCCACACGTCGTCGACGAGCTGCGCGGCGCCTTCGTCGGCCAGGTCCCGCCCAACGAACCGGTAGTCGTCGTCGAGCCGCAGGTGCCAACGCGGCGTCGCGCGCCGACGGTAGAGGGTCGACGTGAACCTGTCTCCGCAGTAGAGGAGGAAAGCAGGTGGGTTTACCGCCGGAACGAGGTCGGGGTCGTCGTCCGGCTCCCGGGTGACCATGTTCGGTGCCCAGCGCATTCGGCTGGTCGGCGACAGGTCTATCGGGTCCTCGGAATTCTCGACCGACGCGGCGCCGGTCGCACGCCTCCGCAGCCACGACTTCTGGCAGTTGCTCCCGCAGAAGTACGCGGACGGGCTGGTTGGCGAGATGGCCTCATCGCAGTGGCCGCAGCGACTCTCGATGGCGGCGTCGATCGCGGCCAGCGGGTCGCCGGTCACCTGACGACTCCGGCTTCGCGAAGGTCGGCCAGGAGCCTGTCCTCCAGTCGGCACCACACCTCGGCCGCCCGATGCTCTTCCTCACCCTCGGGCAAGTCGTAGCCGACCGGACTTACGCGCCGGGCGTTGGCGGACAGGCGCAGGTGCCAGGTGTTCCAGCCGTTGCGGCGGTGCACCTCCCAGTGCAGCCATAGCTGCTCGCCGTTGACAGTCCGGTCCGGGATTGCCCCGTCGCGCCGCCCCCGGTTTTCGAACGAGAGTGTCGGCGGGTAGTGGAGGACCTGCGTCAGCGAGCCGGGTTCACGGCTCTCGGAACGGGCTTCGGCGTCCGCTTCTTGGCATTCGTTGTTGCAATGTGTGAGCCAGGTTGGAATGCGAACGCCGCAGGGGCACGTATTGAGGTCTGTGCGCGCGAGTTTGTCCCAAACTTCGGCGAAGGTTCTTCTCATCGTGGCTCCGGGAACGTCTCCGGGTTGGCGCCGCCGGGGCGGTACCGCAGCAGCCCCATCGTCCTGCCGTCGCGGTAGGCGTTCCACGCCTTGATCACGTAGGCGGCGGCGACGACCTCGGTAAGACGCGACTTGCTGGTGTGACCCTCGATGGCAGCCTTTCGCAGTACGTAGACCGGGTGGCCGGCTTCCAGGTTGACTCCGTCGGCAAGTCGGGCGAAGAAGAACTCGGCGTCGTCGGGGTCGATCCGGTAGGTCAGCCAGTGGCAGAGCCCGAGGATCGACCCCGGGATCGGTACCGAGTTCTTGATGCGGGCGACGACCTCGGTGCTGTGTCGGAGCTCGGGATGCTGTTCGAGAACGACCAGCAGCTCGGGGATGCTCGGCGAGTAGTTACCGGTCGACTTTCGCAGGCCAGAGTTCCAGAACCAGGCCCGGCGAACGAGCGAGGCCAGCAAGACGTATTGCTTCTCGCCGCGCAACCTCAGGGTATCGCTGAAGCTGCGCTTGGGGCCACCGTCGACAGCCTCCTGCGCCCGCATGGGCAGGTTGCCGACGACAAGCATCCGCACCGTGACGTTCGCCTCGGCGATGGCGGCCAGGCGATGCTGTCCGTCGAGGATCGTGCCGTCGACGGCGCGCTTGATGCTTTCGCCGGTCTGCTGCCAGTTGTTGGCCTCCATGTCCCGGGCGTATGCGGCCACTACCCGCCGCCGCAGATTGCGGTTGTGGGTGTTGTACCGGTCGAGCCAGTCGGCGGCCAATTCGGGTGTGATGTCGACGATTTCGTAGGTCGGTTCAGCGCTCACTTCTATCCTTACTTGTATTGATGGATGTAACCCAGGCTTGGAATTCAACGGCGGGTCCCAGCCACTTTTCACATTCACCGTCGCTGATTGAAATGAGGCGGGCATCCTTCGGGTCGAGGCAGACTCCGCCCCGAAGGTGGGCCTCGTACGAGTCGACGTCGGCATACGTGCGGTGGCAGCCGACAACGCAGTGCGCGGCGTCGACGCCGGTCCACCGGGCGTCGCACCCGCCGCAGGAGGCGGATAGGCGCTCGATGGCGGCAGGCGTCTCGCTGCCCTGCCATCGCGGGGGTCGTCGTTTCGCGGCGGTGGTCGTTTGACGGCCCTGGGCGGTCCGCTGCCGGCCCCGGCGGGGCTGGCGAGGGGTGTCCCGGGTAGCCCGGACAGTCTGGGGGCAGCTGAGGCGGTCATGGTGTGTCCCTACAGGTAGCGGCGCTACGTATCGGGGGGTTGGCGCCCGGCGGGCGCACGTCGTGAATGGCGTGCTGGCGGGGAAGGGTGCACCCGTTGCATTCCACGGCCGTCGGCGACGGCCACGGATGCGGCTTGCCCGGCAGCGTCGCGTCGCGTCGAGCCGACCGGCGGCCGATCTCGCGCTCCACCTGCTGCCAGTACGGGTGTTTCGCCCGGATCCGACCCGGGCGTTCAGTGCCTGGGTCGGCGGCGAGCTTGAGCAGGACCTGTGCGACGACGTCCGGCGGACGACGTCGCACCTTCGGGTCGGCCAGGGCCTGGCGCAACTCCTCGGCATCCCAGTCGGGGCGATCTTTCAACACCTCGACGACGGCGTCGTCCAGGATCTTCGCTCCCGAGTCCTCCTCCTCCCCGACCGGGATGCCGGCGGCGTCCGACGTGGGGGAGGGAGGAGGGGGTTCTTCTTTCTTTCTTTTCTTTCTAGGCATTGCGGTGCCATTGCGGCCTGCTTTGACACTTGCCATGCCGGGCTGCGCGTTCTCTGACGCATTTCCCCAGCGTGCGGCGGCTCCGGCGGCTCCGGCGGCACGTCGTTTGGCGGTCAGATCTTGAACGTCCTCGCGGGACCTTTGGTGCTTCAGGTAGTCGTGCACGACGGCGTCGCCCGACTCTGGCTGCTCGCACTGGCCACACTCGTGCTCCGGCAAGTGCCATAACTTCTGCTTTACGAGCGCTGCTACGACACTCTGCGGGACCTCGGCAACCGCGACGACGACATCGACCGGGAAGTGGCCATCGCTCATCGTGCTGCCGCAGTACGCGATGGAGACAACGTAGGCCCATCGCGCCGCGTGGCTCTTGATCCTCTTCAGCTTCTTGTTGTGCCAGATATCATTCGATATCCGCACGTAATTGCGGGCGTCACGGGACGCTTCGACCCGGGTCACTACACAATCGCCATATCTACGAAGCGCGACAGGTGCAACTGGGCGGCCACCGTGACGGTGTCCGTCGGGCCATTACGGTGCTTGGCAACAATGAAGTCCGCCTCGCCGGCGCGCGGTGATTCCGGGTCGTAGTAGTCGTCGCGGTGAACAAAGATGACGACGTCCGCATCCTGCTCAACGGCTCCCGACTCACGAATATCGGATAGCTGCGGTCGCTTATCCTGGCGCTGTTCCGGGCCGCGATTCAGCTGGCTGACCGCGATCACCGGGCACTCGACCTCCTTCGCGAGCAGCTTGAGCCCCCGGGACAGCTCCGCGACCTCCTGCTGGCGGCTCTCCACCCGCTTCGAGCCGGTCATCAGCTGTAGGTAGTCGACGACGATCATCTTGAGGTCGTGTCGCTGCTTGAGCCGCCGGGCCTTCGCTCGGATCTCCATCAGGTTCATGTTGGGGGTGTCGTCGACGAACAGCGGCGCCTCGCTGATCTCGCCCATCCGGCGGGCCAGCTTGGTCCAGTCGTCGTCGGACAACTTGCCGCTACGAATTACCTGGAGCGGCACCCGCGCCTCCGCCGAGAGCAGGCGCATCGTGATTTCGATCTTGCTCATCTCCAGCGAGAAGATCGCGCCGGCAAGGTTGTGCCGGATTGCCGCATTTGCGACAAAATTTGTGGCCGCCGTGCTCTTGCCTAACCCAGGTCTTCCTGCCACGACGATCAACTGTCCAGGATGGAGACCATTCAGTAGCCGGTCCAGGTCGGCGAACCCGGTCGGGATACCGGTCATCACGCCGCCGTTCGCGCCGACCGCCTCGATCTCGTCGAGCGTCGGCTGCAGCATGTCGGCGAGGACCATGAAGTCCTCGCTGACCCGCCGCTCCGTGACGTCGTAGACGAGCTGCTGGGCCTTGTCGACCGCGTCGTCCGCGTCGCCAGTGCCGACCGCGCCGTGCCCCAGCTGAACAATCTTGGTGCCGGCCACGACGAGCCGGCGAAGCACGGCCTGCTCGCCGACGATCCGGGCGTAGTAGCCAGCGTTCGCGGCGGTCGGGACGGTGGTGATGCAGGTGTGCAGGTACGGCGCGCCGCCGATCCGACCGAGATCGCCCTCATTGCTGAGTTTGGCCGCGACGGTGATTGCGTCGGCCGGCTCACCCGTGCCGTACAGGTCGAGGATGGCCTCGAAGATGGTCCCGTGAATCGGCATGTAGAAGTCGGTCGACTTCAGGATCTCGACGACGTCGGCGATGGCGTCCTTCGACAGGAGCATCCCGCCGAGCACGCACTGCTCCGCGGCGACGTCCTGGGGTGGCGTTCTGCTCGACCCCTCCTCCTGGGCGGGTCGACTCGGGCGTTCCGGGGCGAGCGTCACGATTCACCACCTTCGATGTCATTCTGGAAATGGGTTGGCGCGGCCCGCCGGTTGGCGCGCGGGCCGCGCCGGTTGGTGCGGTCAGGTCAGTCGCTGCTGCCGCATCCCGAGGAGCTGGACCCGCTGTCGTACGACGAGCCCGGGGAACTGCTGCCGTACGACGAGCCGGAGTCGAACGAGGACGAGCTGCCGGACGACGAGCTCGACCGGTCGTCGGACACGGGCGTCGGGTCGGAACTTGCGGTCAGGTCGGTCGGGTCATCGAGCGTCCCGGCCGGATCGAACGGTCGGCTGGTGGCCGGTCCGCCCTGGCGATTGCGTTCGACCGGGCGGCGGTGAGCCCTTCCGTGAGTCGGGCGGTTCACGCACGTTCTCCTTACTGTTGGCGGGCCTCCGGCGGTCGCGGAGGAGCTACGTGGCGCTACTTCTGGGTCTGGACCGGGTTGCCGCCGCCGAGGCAGAAGCCGGGTTCCTTGCCGTGCTGCGCAGCGATTTCCAGGCACCTCACGGTCGGGTTGACCTGGGCGTTCTTGGCCGATACCTGCCTCTGTAGCTCCGCGTTCTTGCGGTCCTGCTCCAGGTTCTTGGCCTCCAGCACCTTCTGCTGGAACGCCTCGATCTGCTGCTGGGTCTTCTCCGCGTAGTGCACGAAGCCGAAGACGACACCGAGGATCTGGATGTCCTCGCCGGTTCGGTTGGCGATGTTGGCCTTCAGTGGCTCGACCAGAGCCGCCGTGTCGACGGGTTTCACCACGCCGGTGGTGGCGTCGACGTTGGAGAGTGGGTCGTGGGCGGCGAAGATGTCGTTCAACGCGCCCGTCAGGTTCGGCTCGACGCGCCGGTTCATGAACAGGCCGAAGTCGCGCTTGTACGACGCCCACTGCTCCGGAGCTTTCGCGGAGTGCGTCTGGTACTCGATCTGCACCTCCACGCAGGCGCCCTGGAGGCCGACGATCCGCACCTGGACGCAGGTCTTCTGGCTCTTGTGGTCGAAGGTCTGCCGGGACGCGTCCCAGTCCTCGACTTTCTTCCATGGGGCCACCCACTTCAGGCCAGCCCCGGTGACCTCACCGGTGGGCTTGTTGAACGCCGTGACGATCCCGACATTCCTGGTCGGCACCGTGTTTGCGGACGCGGAGACGGTGAACAGCATGCCGAGGAAGGCGGCGACGACGGCGCCACCGGCGGCTCCGGCACGGTGGTCGCGAGAGACGGCCGCCGCGAGCGCCGCCACGACGGCGAGGGCGAACAGGACGAGGGCGGCGACAAACAGGGCAGGCATCAGCTGATCTCCTTGCGGTATTCCGCCAGCCACGTGTCGACCTGACGACGGCTGCCGGGGGAGAGAAGGTCGGCGGCGAGATCGCCGTCCAGGTCGGTGACGGTGACGAGACGATTGAGGATCTTGGCTGCGGAAGTGAGCAGCCGGGACGACTTCGGCGTGATTCCGTAGCGGCGCATATGGGCGCGCACCTCGGCGGTACGGCCGGTCATGTAGCCAACGAAGCACCCCGTGGCGACACACAGGACGCAGACGAGGAAGACGACGGCGGCCATCAGGACGTCTCCCCGCACGGGCTGCCGATCGCCTGGTACACGGCCCACATCCACTCGCAGTCGCCGAGCGCGGTGTGCCGGTCGAAGTCGGCCGGGTCGACCCCGACCGCCAGCGACAAGGTGTCCGACTTGATCTGTTCGGGCAGCGGTAGACCCTTGGCCACCAGCCAACCCAGAACCATGCTCGGCACGTCCATCGGGTGGTAGTGCCAGGTCGGCTTGATGCCCCACAGGGACATCCGGTACTGGATCCGCACCATGTCGAATCCGACGTTGGACCCCCACATCACGGTCCGGCCGGCGGTTTCCTCGGCCACGGCCCGCCAGACCTGCCCCTCGCGGTACAGCACCGGCGCCGGGCCGGCCGGCGGCTGGTACCGCTCGCCGGCAGGGTGCCGTTCATGGAACCGCCCAATGCGCAGGGCTTCCGGGTCGGCCCGGTCCAGGTTCAGGTCGTACTGGTGAATCAGCCACTGCCGCCGTACGACGCCGTCGTGGCGGGGCAGCAGCAGAGCCACCTCCCATGCCCGACAGTCGAATTCGGCGTCGTGCTCCGGGAGGCCCGGTAGCTCCAGGGAAGTGGTCTCCGTGTCGAGGAAGCCGATCGGGCCCATGTCAGCGGCCCGCCTTCTTCTTGCTGGGTGTCGGCGTCGGCCCGGCCGGGGTGGACTTCGGCTCGGAGGCCGGCGTCCACCCGGGCGGCGGCTTGGTCTTGTTCGCCTTCACCCACGACCACGGCACGAACTTGCCGTTGACGATCCGGCCGCAGTCCGGGGTCTTGTTGACCTTCTTGTCGCCGGCGTCGCAGTCCGACACGTCGGGAGCCTCGATCTCGACGCCTGCGTCTGGTGCCGGGCTGTCGCAGCCGAACGCGCCGAGAGCCAGGCCGGCGGCCAGGGCGACGGCGATCGGCGCCCGCATCAGCGCGTTCACGCCGCGCCACCGACGCCCGCCAGGGCCTCCTTGGCGATCGCGTCCTCGTCGGCGGCCTTCTCGGCCACCTCGGGCTCGATCGGGTGCCGCGAGAAAGCGGTTACGGGGCCGATCGTCGACCGGACGCCTCGCTCGTACGGGTCGAACTGGACCTGCATCTCGCTGCGCTTCGCGACGGCGGCGAGCGCGATCAGCGCCGACGGGTCCATCCGGACCGGCTCCCCGAACTGGGGTGCGCCGAGGTCAGCGAAGACCTCGCACGTCTTGGGCGGGTTGTGCTCGATCTCGCTGGTGTAGCCGTACGACTTGGCGGGCACGCCCTCGTCGGCGTTCCCGGCGCGGCGGATCCGGAGGGTGTTGAAGCCGATCTCGACGTCGAGTGGGGTGTGCTGGGTGTTCGCGCCCTTCAGCTCGAACGTGTCGATGATCTCCTTGACCTTGGCGTTCGGGAGCAGAATCTCCCCCGGCGCGTCGTCGACCGGAACTGACTCCCAGGTGGCGACCGCGCCGTAGCTGGTTGCGTAGGCGGAGATGTGCAGCTGGGTGCCGGTCCATGCGATGCGGACCAGGGCGTTGTCGCGGTCGATTCGGCTGCTGGGGGCGAATGCGCGGATGTAACACAGTCGGCTGATCAAGTCGTACGTCTCGATGATCATGTCGTTTTCCGATCAGGATGCTTGCTCGACAGCAAGGACTGGACGATTGTCGATGGGTCGATCAGAACGGAGGCTCGTCGTCGAAGTTGCCGGCGCCGGCCCGGGAGGTGTCCGCGGACGGCGCGGACGGCGCCGCCGTGGCCCACGGGTCCTCGTTGCCGCCGGCGTTGCCGCCGGCCGGCGCGCCGAACCCGCCGCTGCTGCCGCCGGAGCGCGACATCTTCTGCACCTTCGCCGTGGCGTACCGCAGCGACGGTCCGATCTCGTCGACCTCCAACTCGATCACCGTGCGCTTCTCGCCCTCGCGGGTTTCGTACGAGCGCTGACGCAGCCGACCGGAAACGATCACCCGTGCACCGCGCTGCAGCGACTCGGCGACGTGCTCGGCGGCCTGCCGCCACACGGTGCAGGCGAGGAACAGCGGCTCGCCGTCCTTCCACTCGCCGGACGCCTTGTCCATGAACCGGGGCGTCGAGGCGACCCGGAACTTGGCGACGGCGGCGCCGGACGGGGTGAACCTCAATTCCGGGTCATCGCAAAGATTGCCGATGACGGTGATCGATGTGTCTCCGGCCATCAGTGGGCCTCCTTGTTGGTCGCGAACGGGTCTTCGGCAGGAGTGACGAGCAGGCAGAACTTCGTTGCCGACTCGTCGGGGCGGTCGATCGACCAGTAGTGCTCGACGACCCGCCATGTGGAGGTGGTCCACTGGGAGCGCCGGGTTGGTTCGACGTGCACGAGGGCGCCTACCGCGGGCGGCCCCGCCGGGTGGCTCAAGAAGACGCCAACGTGCTCGGGCTCGGCAGTGGTGCTGCTGACGTCGAAGACCTGGCAGTAAACGACGGCCATCACTGGCCCTCCTTCTTGGCGGGGCAACGGCTGGGACGACCGCGCGTAATGGGTCCCCCAACGTGCCGCCATACGCGGCCGTCGGCGATGTCGCTGACCAAGCTCTGTGAGACGTCGAACTGGGTGCGGCTTTCGGTGTTCACCGCGCACCTGCCTTCGGGCAGGGCTGAGCACCCGCGTGCAGCACGCCGTCACGGTCGCTGCGGATCGTCTGCGAGCACGCGGTGCACAGCGTCTGGCCGGGCAGAACCCGCGTCAGCGCCGGCTCCGCAATGTGCGACGGGTGCATGGCCTGTGTCACGACCGGACCTCCGTCCGCGCTCCGCGCAACCAGGACGCGCCCGCGAACACCTCGGGGATCGGGTCGTACACGGTGACCCGACCGTCGACGTCGACCCAGCAGGTGAAGTTGAACCCGTCTGCCGGCACGCCGGGCGGCAAGTCGCGGTCGATGGTCTCCCGCATTTCCTCAATCTTTTCGCGGGGTACGCGCCGGTTCGCAGGACGTTCGGCGTTGCGTACCACGCAGACGTCGAGTGGGGTGGTGAACACGATCGCGACTGTCGGAATTGGGTTCGGGTGTTGCTTGGCGGCGGCGAGCGCCGACAGCCGATCAACCCGTTTCGCGCTGGTGTTGTCGAGGACGGTGGTCCGCCGGAACGCGCACCGGCCGGCCAGCAGTGGGTGCATGATCGACACCGCGTACTCGGTGGCGCGCTGGTTGCCGGGGTCGCCGCAGATCCGCTCGCGCTCGATGTCGAGGCTGACAATGTCCTCGGAGTAGAAGTGGCGACGAGCGAACGTGGACTTGCCGCAGCCGGGCGGGCCGATGAGGACGTTCAGGCTGGAAATGTTCATCGCGTTCCCTCCAGTTCTCCGCGCGAGACCGGAAGTTCCATGACGTGTCCGGCCCACCAGTCGGTCATGGCCCGCCCGCTGGCCGGGGCGATGACCGCTGTTGCGCCGCACGAGCAGGTAGCCCGCCAGGCAGTACCGTCGCCGAGCGCGGTGCCGTAGCCAGGAAGATGTCCGAGCGCCGCATGGCTGGGGCACATCGGCTCGTGCCCCGGCCGGATCCACCGGGGTCGACCCGGGTCGGGACTGATGACGTCGTACGACATGGGGCAGCCGGGCCACACGCACCAGCGGAGGTGTTGCGGGTGCGGCGAGTACGCCTGGGCTGCCTGGGCGGCCAGGTCGATCCACCACTCCTGCGAACTGGCAGGCAGCGCCGCCCATTCGCTGCGACCCCCGTCGGGCAGGTCGAGCGGCGCGTGGTATCCGAGGAACAGTGTCAGGCCGGCACGGCGGGTGGG
This sequence comes from Plantactinospora alkalitolerans, assembly GCF_015690345.1. Taxonomy (GTDB): domain Bacteria; phylum Actinomycetota; class Actinomycetes; order Mycobacteriales; family Micromonosporaceae; genus Plantactinospora; species Plantactinospora alkalitolerans. The sequence continues at coordinate 141,764 of NZ_JADPUN010000422.1, forward strand.
CGACATCATTGCCCACTCGTCGTCGACGATCGCCAGTCGGGCGCTCACCGCTCGACGTCCAGCGGGATTGCCGCGACGAGCACGGTGATGGGCGTCCCGACTCCGTACAACTGCGCCCAGGATCGCGGGTAGGAGTCGCCGGTCAGTGGATTCCACAGGTCGCGATCTTCAACGCGCGCCCACAGGTGCCCGTCCGCGTCGAGGACGTATTTCACTGTCGTCGGTGGCGGGTTGTTCTCGTCGATCGGCAGTGCGACGGCGTGGCCCGCCGCGACGAGCTCCTGGAGGACGGCGCGGACGGTGCCCCGGTCCACTTCCTTGTCGGCCTCGTGCAGCTTGTGGTAGGCCACCATCAGCGGCTGGCAGGTCAGCCGCGACCACGTGCTGGTTCGACCATTGAGCTGCTGGTTGCGCATCCACGCGTTGTGGACGACTGTCGCGAGCCGGTCAACCAGCGCCAGGGCGAAGGCGATGGCGCTCATGCCGCGTTCGCCAGGTTCGCATCGGTCACGGCCGGCTGGGCGGCGGCGCGGCGGCGGTTGATGGCCCGGATCCACGCCGCCCGCAGCGGTTCGGCGTGCTCGGGCCAGACGGCGAAGCCGAGCCGGCTGGCGACCTTGTCGATGTCGAGCCGGTAGCGGGCCTCGTCCCCCGGGTCGCTGGCCGGGCGTACCTCGGCGAGCGCCGGGAGCTCCCAGAAGTCGCCGTACACCTGCCCGGCTACGCAGTCCGCGGTGCTCTGCAGGTCGAGCCGGTCCGGGTCGGTCAGCCACGGCCAGTCGGTCGGCCCGTGCTGGTCCAGGTGTTCGGCGCCGCGTTCGGCGAGCTCGTCGAAGGAGGGGAGCAGGGGCAACATCACGAGGCGATCAAGGGTGTCCAGCATCAGGCGGCTGCCTCTCTGGTGGCGGGGAAGATGTGCAGGGGGGCGGTTGGTGTCGGCCGGGTGGAGCGGGTCGGGCCGACCGGCTTGAAGTGGCCGCAGAAGTTCGCATCGACGCGGACAAATCCGCGACCGTGCGGGGCGTACCAGACATCGCCGGTGTTGCGGCCGAGCTTGAACCGGTTGACGACGTGCGGTGCGAGGTTGACGTAGCCGAGCGGCAGGCTGCTCTTGGTGGCGAGCCGGTGAGACTCATGCAACTCGGCTTCCAGCTGTCCAATGAACCTCTCGTCGCTGCTGGTCGGCACACGGACCGGGACGCGGGCGAGTTCGTCGTCGCGTTTGCGGACGATCAGCTCGGCTCCGACGGGAACGAGCTGGACGAGGTTGTCGACTTCCTTGAGCGCCTTGGCCAGCTCGGCGATGTCGACGGGGAGGATCCCGGCCAGCGGTAGGCCGGGGCCGTCGCCGTAGGTCTGGGCGGTGGCCTGCGCGGCTGTGCCGGTGTCGGAGGCGAATCCGACGAGTCGTTTGCCGGCGGTGGTCAGCCAGACGTAGCGGAGGGTGACGGCGGCGGTGCTGGATCCGGGGAAGGGAGCCAGTCGCCTCAGCAGCTTCACGAGCTCGTCCGCGCGTACCTGGACCGTGCCGGGCGGCAGCGCGGGCGTCGGGAAGTCGACCAGGGTCGGATCCGGGTCATTCACGTCGAACCTCCGGCAGCAGCAACAACTGACTTGACCGAGGTTATTCCCGGGCGATAACCCTTGTCAAGCCGCGGTGTGTCCGATTCCCGCCCTCGGGCGGTCGCCACGGCCTTCAGCGGCCGGTGGACGGCCGCCGCGATCGCGGCGGCGAGCAGGAGCGCGTCGCCGAGCGCGAACGGCAGGCCGTCGACGAACGCCGTCGAACGGTTGACCGGACGGACCTGGATCGGGCGACCTTCGCCGACCGGCGAGACGGTCCGGGAGCACTTCTTGCGCCACGCCGCCCGGATCGCGATCGACAGGTCCAGGGCGCCGGCCGCGGTGAAGACCCGGCCGCCGATGGACACCGCCGACACGACACGGTCTCGAAGACGCACCGGCGCCGCCGGTTCGACGACCAGCGGGTGACCGGTCGTGGCCCGCGCGGTGTACGGCAGCGTGATCCGCACGGCGTCGGCACGCACGGACGCCTCTACCCGATCCGGGTCCGCCGGCGCCCGCAACGGGCGCTCCCGCCACGGGTCACTGCCGTCGCCTGGCTGGTGGCTCTCGTCGCCAGGATGGTTCTCGTGGCCGGGGCGCTTCACGCAGGGCGTGGACCCGGACAGGCGGATCGCTCCGCACTCGTCAAATGGTGAATTCATCGATACCCAGCCCTTCGAGCAGGCGTATCACGGTGGTGAGGGTGGGAGGCTGCCGGCCGGATTCCAGGCCGCTGATGACCGGCTGGGCAACACCGCTACGGGCCGCGAGGGCGTACTGGCTCAAGCCGGCAGCGAGTCGGGCACGGTAGAGACGCTGGACGGCAGCCCCGAGCCGAACCTCGACCGGGTCGGCGGCACGACCCGTGCGGCTGCCGGTCGCACCGGGGGCCGACGTGGGTCGCGGGTCAGATGGCGAGGTCATGGATCCCCAGCTCCTCGGCGATCCGTAGCAGGGTGTCGACCTGCGGGAACGTCACCCCGCGTTCGATGTCGCTGAGATGGGACTGCGAGGTTCCCACCCGCTTCGCGAACTCGTCCTGAGTCCAGCCGTGAGCCTCCCGCGCCGTCCGCAGGACCGCCTGCAGCGCCCGCAGGCGCTCCGTGACGGTCCGCCTACGTTGCGGGGCGGCCAGGCGTGCTATCTCGCGGTCGACGTAACCGGAGAACAGGTCCGACGGGCGGATCACCGCGACGGTCAGCCCGAGGCGCCCGGCGGCGTCCAGCCACTCCTGCTGCGCCTTCGTCGGCTTCTCGCCCTCGCGCTTGAGCTCCCACAGCACGATCCCGCCCGGCCCCATGGCCACGATGTCGAAGAAGCCCTTCTGGCTCCTGCGGGAGTCGTAGGTGTGGTAGCACAGCAGGGCCCGCGCCTTGCATCGGGCGACGACGGCGTCCTGAAGCTCCGGTCGCTCTGTCATTGCCCAGGCCAGCTGCTCCTTGCCGGTGAGGCCCGCCGGAATATGCCTGCCCATCACGTGGCCTGTTCGGCGGTCGCCGGCGGTATCGGCTTGGCGTCTCGAACCAGGTCGCGAAACGCCTCGAAGTCGGCGAGTCGCAGCCTGCTCTCGTCGCCGGGGTGGTAGCCGTACCGCCTTTCAAAGCGCTGGATGACGACGTCCTCGCCCCAGCCGAGCGCTGCGGCGAGCCGCACCGCCTCCTGCCACAGTTCGCGGATCGCCTCGTCGGGCACCACCTCGGCGTCGACGATCACGTCCTTCGGCGGCTGACTGGCCACGGCCGCCTTCGCGGTGGCGCGACGTGCCCGGTCCGGGTCGACGGCCTCGCGCTGTTCGCGCGCCTCATCCAGATCGGCGGTGACCGCGGCCAGCGCGGCTTCGACCCGGGGGGTGAGCGCGCCGCCGGCTTCGGCCATCTCCCGCAGTCGAGCGACCTGGTCGGGCGTCTGCAGATGCTTCGCCTGGTCGAGGATCTGTTCCTCGGTGAGTGTGGGCCGGGTGGGGCCGGCGGCGATCGCGGCCAGCGACGGGGCACCGATCGCGGCCCGGGCGGCGGTGGTGAGCTGCCCCTCGTACGCCTGTCGGGGGGTGAACAGGCCGCCGAAGTCGAGGTACGGCACGGCAAACTGGCGTACCTCGGTGCCCTCCACGCCCCTCTGGATCTTGACCCGGGTCACCTTGTGCATGCGCAGGCGCAGAGTTGCCGGGACCGGCTCGGCGACGACGGCGATGGCGTCGGCCAGTCCTGGCAGTTCGGCGGCGGCGTTCCAGCCGTGGGTCTCCAGCTTCCAGGTGCCGGCGGAGTGGACGTCGGCCAGCATCACCGACAGGCGAGTGGTGGGCTTGCACAGCCGCTTGGCGCCGCAGGGGCATTCGCCACGGCTGAGCAGGTTCGTCTCGAAGTCGTGTTCGGGGTAGAGCCGGCAACCTTGCAGGCACTTGCACGGCTGCCCGCGCAGGTACTCCCGCTCGCCGTCGCACTTGCGTTGCGGGGCTCGCCCCTCCCAGTACTCCATGAACGGGTCGATTCGCTGCCGGGGGACGAACACCTTGATGGCGTCGGCGGTGGTGAACACCTGCCACTGCGGGCCCTCGTCGGACTGCCATGGCTGCGGCTCGCCGCCGTACAGTGCGGCGGCTTCCACGATGAACGGCTCGCTGGGCGAGGTGAGTCGGAACTTGTCGAGCTTCTTCGGCTTCTTCCCGCCCCTGTTGCCGGGCTCGCTGTAGCCGAGTCGGATCACTCCGTCGGGCGGGAGCCGGGTCTGGACGAGCTTCGAATTGATCGGCACGTTGACTCCTTTCAGGCGGCCGGGGTTTCGTCGATCGGCGGCTTCTTCGCGCGAGCGCGGCGCTTGGGCTCCGGCTTCGGCTCTTTAAGCAGCGGGAACGCGGCGATGAGGATGGCGTTGTTGCCGTGCTCCATGACCCATTCGAAGCCGCGCAGGTAGTGCAGGAAAGCGGTGAACGCGGCGTCGTCGGTGACGACGGGCCGGAAGACGGCCTCGTCGGGGCGCAGCAGGGCGATGCCGGCGCCGTTGGTCGCCGGCATCGGTTCCTCGTCGTCGAATCCCTTCATCAGCAGGCCGGTGAAACGGCGGTACGGGGCCGTCTGCAGCGCGTGTTCCGGGCGGAAGGGCGCGTCGATCTTCTCGGCGGTCTTGAAGTCGACGAGCAGGTCCACGAAGGCGTCGGTGGCGATCGCGGCCTCGGCGGTGATGCCGAGGACCCGGGCGACGAGTTTCGCCGCCTCCGGGGTGGCGCGGGCTCGGAACCGGATGATCGCGTCGAGGGTGCCGGCGTAGCGGTAGATCTTGTTGACGCCGGTCCGTTCGGTGACCAGAAACGACTCGGGGGTAAGTCCGTATCTCTCGATGAAGGCGAGGAACGCGCGTACGTACGGGGCGATGTCGTCGTCGTAGCCGCGCTGCTCGCCGTCGCGGTTTGCCCACCAGTCGACGAACTTGTGGGCCCGGATGCCTTCGTCGGAGCGTCGGACCGACTTGCGGATGTGTGCTTCGGCTATCCACCTGCGGGCGCAGGTCTGGCATTCCCAGCAGGGGCAGCAGTCGCTACGGTCGCCGTCGGGGTGCTTGCATTTGCTGTACGACCGGCCGCACGGGTCGACCTTGACGGCGACGGCGATGCGGGTGACGTCGGCGAGGGCCGCGTCGGCGGCGGCGTAGCCGGCTCCGTGCACCAGCCCTTCCTTTTCGACACCCTTCAGGGCGCTGGTTACCGACCAGTACCGTTCGTCGCCGATCAGGTAGATCCGGGCGCCGGACTCGAAGGTGATCGAGTTCGGTGGGCCTGGGCGGTCGGCGACGATGAGACTCATGCGCGGCGGCTCACGGTGACGCAGTCGACCTGGTCGATCCGCTCCTGCAGTGCGGCCAGGGCCTCGCCCCCGGCGTCGGTCAGCCGGTACAGGCTGGCCGGTACGTCCAGGCGCAACCAGCCGGACCCCCGGGCGGCGTTGACCATGCCGCAGACCCGCTGCGGCTGACCGGATGGCCTGTCGTGCATCGCGGAGCCGCAGGGGATCCGGCGCACGTTGCCGTTGTCCGCCGCGACCAGCAGATCCCGCCAGTATCGCTGCATCCGGGTTGACATGTCGTCGATGTCAAGCACCGCGGTTCCCCTTCCGCAGCCGGTCGCGGAGCCAGGCGGCTCCCGCGACGACGACCACGACCGGCAGCGCGATCAGGGCGAGCGCCCCGATGATGCCGACCGCGCCGAGCTGGCCGGCGGCGTACGCGGCGGTGCCGGCACGCGCTCTGACGCTTCTGTCGCCCACAGGGCCCACCTCTCAAAGCCGTATGACTTAGGTTATCCCCCGGCGACAACCCTGGTCAATCCAGGATCACCGGGGTTGCTGCCGGAACTCGATCGTTGTGTCGGGATCCCATCGCCTGGGCCGCCCGCTCGCCGGCGGTGGCCCCGGACGCAGGAGCACCGTCTCGTCGACACTTCCCGGCGCGTACACCGCTCCAGGTCGACGCGGGGACTCCGGCGCCACCGGCCCCACCTTGAACCGACCCGGCTGAAAGGTGGCCTCGCGCCGCCCGGGATCCACCGGCCGGGCATCCGCCTCGTCATGTAGCCGCCGGGCCCAGACCCGCAGCCACACCGCGGCGATCAGGCCCAGGGCCAGGACGACGGCGCCGACGGTGACGACGGTGAGCACCGTCGGCGAGTCGAAGCCCTCACTGGCCCACTCTTCGGCCAGGAACTGCCACGCCTGGCGCACCGTCGCGTCGCCGATGTCGACCCCCGTCGACTCGTCGTCCCACATCAGCGCCCCACCCCCAGCAGCTCCGCGAAGTCCGGCCGGGTGTGCTTACGCACCTCGGCCACAAACTCGGGCGGCAGGCGGTCGGCCCATGCCTGCACCTGCGTGTCGACCTCGCCCAGTCGGCCGTAGATCCGCCCCACGTACTCGGTCTTGTCCCCCGCCTCGATCAGCGCCGCCTGCCCGGCTCGCCGCGCGGCATCCGCCGCGCGCTCGGCGGCCTCGGCGCGCTTCGCGAACTCCTCGCCGGCGGCCCTACATCCCTCACGGGCAGCCCGGGCGACCTCGTAGTGCAGGTCCCGATCCCGCTTGGCTTCCTCCAGCTCGCGCTCCAGGTCGGCGACCCGTTCCCGCAGCCGTGTCTCCCGATCGGTCACGTCACCGCCACCTGACCGGTGTCGTCGCCGGCCGCCGCCGTCTGCTGGGGCCAGGTGCCCGAGTTCGCGTCGCGGCGGTGGTGGCGGTGACGGCCGCCACGCGGTTGCGTGCCGTTGTTCGTCGGCCACACCGACCGCAGCAGGCGTCGCACCTTGGTCTCCGCCGCCGCCTCGGGCGGGATAATCTCGACCGGCTCCACAGGTTCGGTCGACGTGACGGGCTCGATCGGCTCGGCCGGCACGATGGGCGCCATGGGCTGAGTAATCTCCGCGAGGAACCCGGGCGGCGGGGGCGGGTCGGCTGGCTCACCCCAGTCGGGCGCGGGCAGGCTGTATCTCTCGGCGAACCGTTCGATGGCCGTCCGGACTCCCAGTGCCGCCTGACTGAGCTGCCGGCCGGTGGGTGCTGACGCCGACGCCGCCGCTTCGGCGCGCTGCCGCCGGTATTCCTCCATCAACACCGGCAGCAACAGGAGTTCGACAGCCTGCTCCGTCAGGTACAGCGGCACGACCGGCTCGGGCGGCGAGGAGAACGAGTTGGCGTTTCGCAGGTCGCCCCACGACAGGGTCTCCGTCGGCCTCCCGAGCAGTTCGTACCACTCGCCGCGCGCGGAGTCGGGTGCGTCTTGCCGTACCGCGACCCGCCAGTGCGAGCCGCGGCCGACGAGAGCGAACCAGCCGTCGTCGTATTCGTCCGTCATGCTTCTTTCCCTCCGTCGTGGTTGATCGGCGGTCGCCGTCTCGGCAGCCGTCTTTTCGGCAGCTCCGGGGGGAGCAACTTGGCCCACTCGCGCCGTGACCAGCGCCTGGCCCGCCACAACGCCAGCTGCCACAGCGCTTCCCTGGCCAGCCAGTACGTCTGCCGGATCGCTTCAGTGAGGCCGATGCCGACCAGCAGGTAGATGGCGACGACGGTTGGCAGTGGCGCGCCCACGGGTAGCTCGGGCATGTGAACCTCTCGCTGTCTTGCTTTGGACCTTGAGGGCGCCGCGGGACTCGAACCCGCACGACGCGGCCACCCATCCGTGGCCTGACGCCCGCCTCGTGCTACTGGTCGACGCCGGCCGTGAAGCTGGGGGTACGCCGGCGGCGAGCGAGGAAGTACAGGACGATGCCGAGGGCGAGGGCGCTACCGCCGCCACCGGCGATGCCGGCGACCTGGACGCCGGTCAGCGGCAGCTCGCCGCCGCCGTCGTCGTCACCGCCGCCACCGGTGCCAGGCTCCGGCGATCCGGTCGGCCCCGGGGTCGGGGTCGGCTGCGCGCAGTCGTCCGGCCGGGCCCACGTGAACTCCTCCGTGGGGGTGCCGGCGACCTCGACCTTCACCGTGACCTTCGGGTTCGCCGGGTAGGTGAAGTTGTGGACGCTGCCCGAGGCGGCCTCGAACTCGTGCGTCGCGGCGCCGTCCAGGCCCGGGGTGATGACGACCTTGACTGGCCCGGACTTCGCCGGCACCACGATCTTGACCTTCAGGGCGTCGCAGGTACTCTCCGAGGTGATGTCGGCGTCGCAGCCGGCCGGCTCAGCCCACCGGTGCTTCCCGACCGTTGCCCACCGGGCGCCGTGCTGGTACGGCTTGGCCAGGACGACGATCTCGCCCGGCCCGGCCGGGACCGTGAAGGTCTTGCTGCCACCCTTGTCCACCGTGGCCGGGCCGCCGACGGTCTTGGCGCTGCGCAGCAGCCAGAACTTCCACTTGCGGTCGTCGGGGCTCTTCACGGTCACGTCGGTGCCGGTGCAGGTGTCGACGAACTCGGCGGCCGGCTTACCCGCCGGCTTGCGCCACACGTGCTTCTCGCACGTCTTCCCGGCGGCGAACTCGACGTCGTCGACCTGGGCGATCAGCCCCTTGGACCACTCCTGCCGCCAGCCGAACGCGACCACCTTGGCGAACGGGTTCGCCTTCGCGATCTCCTTCAGGCTCTTGCCGGCGTGCGCGTTCGACGTGTACTCGATCATCCCCTTGACCGCGGTGTCCAGGGTCCAGAACGTGCCCTTGTCGACGTCGAAGGTCTTCTCGCCGAGGCCCGGCGGGATCGGGCTGTTGTTGTCGTTCGGGTTGCCGTACGGCTCGTAGACGAGCGTCGCCGTCTTCCCGCCGGGCAGCGACAGCCGCAGCAGGTACGCCGGCATCGCCTCGGGCGACTCCACGCCGTGCGCAACCTTGTTCGTCCAGTACGACATCCGGTGCACCAAGATCGGGGGGACCGGGGCGACCGACTTCCACCAGGTGGCACCCTGGTCGTTGTTGTCGGAGGTGGAGACCTGGACACCTTTGGCGAGCAGGGTCACGGTCGGGTCGGGCTGGCCGGCGAGCGTGATGTCGCCGGTGTTGCTGTGCAACACCGGTGGGCATGTCTTGCTGCCGGTCGCCGCGGCCGGAGCCGCGGTGCCGACGACGACGGCGCCGGCCATCAGGGTCAGCGCGAACGCGCCGGCCAACTTACGGTTAATCAACGAAACTCCTCGATACGCGTACCCCGTCCGGAACCGGCCGGGGAGATGAGGGGGCGGAGAGCAGGCACTCCCGCACACGGGCGGCCCTGTCGGCCGGTAGTCCCAGTTGCTCGATCAGAAACTCGACGTGCCCTCGGTCCGTCAGGTCCTTCGGCGCGACGACGTACTGGGCGTCCAAGGCCCCGGCGAGGGCGGCCACGGACGTCACCCGACTGGCCTTCGTGCCGCGCACCAGTGCGCTGACGGTCATCTGTCCGACGCCGGCGCGTACCGCCCACGCCTTCGCGGTCCAGCCGGTCGATCGCCACAACCGCAACAGCGGGACGACCATCGGATGGACGCTCATCGGCGGGCCGCGACCAGGTGACGCCTGTGGCTCGGGTCCTTCGCGCACAGCCACACCTCGTGCAGCACCTCGACGGCGCCCTGCCGGGTCAGGCGTTCGTTCGCCGACAGGATCGTGGCGTAGTCGTGCGCGGGGATGATCTCGACGTCGCGCAGCAGCAGCTGGCGACCGTTCGCGGAGCCGAGCACGTGAGCCGCGAACGCGAACGTCCGCTGGCAGCGGGTCCAGAGCGACCGCTCGCACCCCGAGACACAGTTCGGGCCGGCGCCGCCGCCCGTGCGGCGCTTATCGACGCACGGTTCACAGATGACGGGGTCGCGCATCGTGGCGCGCTGCGGGCTGAAACCGGCAGCCGCGTACACGGCGCCGTCGATCGAGTAGCCGACCATCTCCGATCCGAAGTCGCCGACGTGGTGGCCGTACTGCTCTATCCGTAGTGCCGCGCTCCGGGCGAGCTGTCCGGCGGCGATCACCTGCTCCGGGGTGTGGGCGACCAGGTGCGGTTGCGTTACGATTGGCATCGATGTCTCCCTGGTAGTGGAGAACGAGGCCCCGCCCCCTCCGGCGGGGCCTCGTCGTCTTGGTGCGGTGCGGGGCCGGGCGGCGGTGCGAGCGGCGGGTGGAGGTCCGATCTGCTCGGCTGCCTGTCCCGCCCGGCCCCTGCTCGCGTGGCGGACGAATCCGCCGGGGGTGGTTACCGTTTTCGGGGGCCGGGGTGACGATTCAGCCGCCGGCGGGTCGCCTCGATCGCCTCTTGAAGCGGGTTGACCGGCTCGGGCTGCGGCTGGGCGGGGACCGGGTCGCCGTCGGCCAGGATCTTCCGAATCCGCTCGATGTGGTCGAGGTTGAACCGGAAGTGGTACCGGCGGCGGCCCTGTCCGCGCCGTGTCGCCGGGAACTGGCCGGTCTTGCACCGCTCCAGTACGGCCTCGTACGGCAGGCCGAACATCTTGGCGACCTGGATCGGGGTGAACCAGTCGGTCGACGGGTCGAATCCGGCAACAGCGCGAGTGTCTGTCTGGACGGTCATGCCGCATCCGCCAGATGGCCCTGCGTCATGTTCGGGTTGCGCGGGGCCGGTCTCCCCCCGGCGGAGAGGACCAGGTACTTCCGGTCGGGGTTGCCGAGCGCTCGCTGGATGCGGTTCAGCGCGTCCGGCGAGATGGTGTGCGCCAGACCGTTCTCGATCTGGCAGAGATACGCGGAGCTGTAGCCCGTCTTCCGGGCCAGGGCGCTCTGGCTGATACCGAGCGCGTGCCGGTGCCGGCGTATGGCTGTGCCGTCCGGGGTCGGACTGCCGTGCGCCATGCCTCGGCGGCAACGTTCGCAGGTGGAGGTGCCTCGGTTAGGCATGGCCGGGACACTAACAGCTTTTAACGTCTTTTAACAAGGATGGACACCTCAGCCGTCTGGCCATGTCCATCTTCACCAATGGGTGTCTATTCTCGTACAAGCAGTCACCATTAACTTCTTTTAACTGCCATCATTCGATGCGTGGTGAGCGGGGACGGCAACTGGGCGGCGCTACGCGCCGCGATCAAGGCCGAACGGGGACGACGAGGACTGTCGCTGCAAGAGGCGGCAACGGCCGCACGCATTGCCCGACAAACCTGGCACAGCGTGGAGAACGGCCCCAAAACGACGTTCCAGGGATACATACTCTCGCGGATCGAGATCGCACTCGGGTGGGACGTCGGGACCGTCGACACCATCCTGGCCACCGGGTCGACGAGGACGCTCGCCGACGTCGAGGCGGAGATGCGCGCCATCGCCGACAACCCCAACCGCAGCAAACCCCTGCGGCAGCAGGCGGTAGCGGTGCTTCAGCTGATCGACGCGGTTCGGGCGGCGAACGCCCAAGAGGAGGAGGCGACCGGGTAGGGGCCCCGCCCCGGCCTACGCCGCTTCGTCGTCCCGCAGCAACCGCCGCCGATCCCGCTCGTTGAGCCGCATGTGCTGCTGGCCCTTCTCCTTCCACAGATGGGCGTAGATCGTCATCGTGGTGTTGTAGTTCGAGTGCCCGAGCCGGTCCGCCACCTCCATCGGCAACCAACCGTCCTTGATGCACCGCGACGCCTCCGTGTGCCGGGCGTCGTACATCCGCGGCCGACGCGTCAGCACCCCCGGGCAGCCGCACGTCGACACGTCGTCGAGGGTCCACCACTGCCGGCGCCGATCCGGAACCCGGTGCTCTTCGCACCGCATCGCCGCGGCGAGCGTCGGCAGCCAGTACCGCCGGTACAGGTTGTTGCGCTGCCACACCTTGCCCCGCGGTGACGGAAAGATCAGGTCGCTGGGCCGCTTTCCCTCGCACCGACGCCGCAGTACCTCGGCCACCACCGACGACACCGTCACGTCTCGCGCCGACTGGTCCGTCTTCGGCGGCCCGATCCTCCCGTCCCTCTTCAAGGCCCGGCGCACCCGGACCTCGGGGGCGTTGCCGTCGACAGTCACGTCCCTGACACGCAGCACCAGCGCCTCCCCGAGCCGCAGACCGGTGTTGACGAGCGTGAGCCACAGGTCGGCGATGGCCTCGGGGCAGTTGTCGTGGATCAGGTCGACCTCGTCGTCCTGAAGAAACATCCCCTCGAACATCTTCGTCTTCGGCAGCCCGAGCCGGCTCTTCCGCGTTCCGTGCGGCTTCGCCGCGGGGTTCAGGGCCAGGTGCCGAGGCACGGCCGAGCCGAGCACCTGGTGCAGCAGCTCGTGGGCGCGCCGCACCGAGTTGGCACTGATCTGACGCCCCTTCGGCTTCGACTTCGTCTTCCCCACCCGAGACGTCCGCAGCTTGCGCACGAAGTCGATGAGTACGTCCTCGGTGATGTCGCGAACCAGGTAGTGGCCGAGGTACGGCAGGATTCGCAGCCGAAGCACCCGGGCGTACTCCTGGACCGTGCCGGCCTCAACCTCGCCTTCGCCGATCTGGGTCGGGTCGAGCGGTTCCCGGCTCTTCAGCCACGCCTTGGCGAACTCCTCCAGCGTCGGCGTGTCACCGGTCTGCGGCTCCTCCCCGAGGATCTTCGCCTTCGCCTCGTCCCGGGTCATCCGGTGCCCGGCCGCTTCGACCAATGCCTTCGCCGCGAGGGCGAGTTTGTACGAGACGTTGGGGTCCGAACCGGTGAACGACAGGGCCTGGTAGATGCCGTCGCGTCGGCCGCCGAGCCGCCACTCGATCTGCCAGGAGTTTCCGCGCTGCCGGGGCTTCGTCGTCACGGGAGTGACGCTAAGTGAATCCCGTGCTGGCATGCCAGCACCGGGTTCCAGATATGGCCAGATGTGGCCGAGTGCGGCCGAATACAGAGGGGCCCCCACCTGCTGGTACAGTTTCCGCCGCAGGTCAGAGGCTTGATCGGTCTACGATTCCTAAACCGTGTGTCGCAGGTTCGAATCCTGCCGGGGGCACCTCGAAGATCAGCGAAAACGGCAGTCGACCAGCGGATATAGTCTTCCGTAGTTGGGTCGCCGTGTGCAGCGGAGCGCCGCCGACAGCCGCCGTTTGTCGCCATCCACGGACTGCTCACGGATTGACCTTGGGATGGTTAGCCCATGTCACGAAGGCCGCCCCGCGAAGATTCGGACTGACGTCCGGTGGCACGAGGCTACTGATCGGAGCCTCGCAACGCGTCCTCGATCCGCTGGTTGACGGTCGCCTCCTGGCCGTCGATGCACTTCGCGTACACCTTCAACAGCACGTCGACCGAGTGGCCGGCTCGGTCGGCGACCTCGGTTGCCGGAACGCCAGCGTTCAGCCAGAGCGACACCGCCGCGTGCCGCAGGTCGTACGGCCGACCCGCCAGCGGCGAGGCCACCTGATGTGGAGTCAGTGCCAGCCCTCGCGCCTCCTCCCACACCCGGGAGTACGTCGATGCGCCCACCACGTTGCCCCGCTCACTGTGGAACAGCCGGCCACGCTGCCCGTGTACGACAGGGCGGTCAGCAACTCCTCAGCCAGACGCGGACTGACCACCACCCGCCGTGATCACCACGTTCGTGACCTTCTTCACCGCGCAGACCGCCATCGGGAGCGCGCACAATGCATCGATCACCGACAAGGGTGCGCTGCAGGCCACGATGGGCGCGATCATCTACATGACGTTGCTGTGCATCTTCTCCATGGGCGTTGCGGCAGTGCTGCGCAGCCCGGCTCTATCGCTGGGCATCCTGGTGCCGCTCTTCTTCATGGTTTCCGAGATCCTGAACAACCTGCCCGGCGTGCAGAAGGTCGCGCAGTTCCTGCCGGACGCGGCGGGCCAGATCATGATGCGCGGCGATCCGCCGGAGAGTACGGTCCTGAACGGCTGGACCGGCTTGGGCCTGCTGACGCTGTGGACGGTCGCCGCGCTGTTCGCCGGCTACGCCACCCTGCGACGGCGCGACGTGTGACCCGGCCGGTGGTGCCGGACCTCAGACCCCCGCGATGGCACCCACAAGACACCACGCTCACGATCTTCCTCGCCATGCAATACCTCGACGGGGCCAAGTGCGCTTCGGTCTCAGCGCATTTCTCTCCCGTATCGACTGGCAGACAGGAGATACGACCGCCTGGCGGGTGATGCCGGGCCGATAGGGTCCTCGTATGGAGCAGCCGACTCCCCGATTTCTGATCGCCCGCCACATCGGCTTCAGCGAGTTGGTGGTCCTCGACTGCTTGATCGCAGCCGGCTACATCGCCCTTGCCTTGCTGCTGCGACACGCCACCACCGGCGATGCCAGGCTCACCGGCACGGCGGCCGACGTACTGGTGGTCGCCACCGGCCTCCCGGTTGCCATACGGCGGCTATGGCCGGTCCCGGTGCTCGGTGTCGTCGTCGCCGTGTCGGTGGTGGCGCTGGTCTCGGGCGTGGTCACGGACCCGTTCGTGGCGCCCGCGCTCGCCCTTTACCCGGTGGCGCTGGCCCGGCCGGGACAGCGGTGGATACCCGCCGCGGCCGCCGGCGCACTGGGCATCTCCGCCGCCCTCGCCACCGCGCCGACCGTGGCGTACGCCTCCTGGTGGCTGGCAGGCCCCGGCTTGATCCTGGTGGGCTGGGCACTGATCGCTGCGGCGTGGACACTCGGCAGCGCCACCCGGCAACGCCGGGTCTACGCCGCACGCGAGGCAGCCCGGATGGCCGAACAGGCGGTCACCTCCGAGCGGCTGCGCATCGCCCGTGAGCTGCACGACGTGGTCGCGCACAGCATCGGCGTCATCGCGGTCAAGGCCGCCGTCACCAACCATCTGCTCAGCGACCCGTCCGACGAGGTACGCGAGGCGCTGCAACTGATCGAGGAGAGTAGCCGGAGCGCGCTGACCGAGATGCGACACATGCTCGGCGTGCTGCGCTCCGACAGCGGCTCCGGCCCGGGCGAGGAACCCGCCGGCCCCATGCTCGCGCCGGCCCCCGGCCCGGCCGGACTCAGCGCGCTCGTCGAGCGCTGCGCCGCGGCCGGAGTGACCGTACAGTTGCACGCCGAAGGCGTGAACCGGCTGCCGCAGGCACTGGGGCTGACGATCTACCGCATCGTGCAGGAGGCGCTGACCAACGCGGTAAAGCATGCCGCGCCGACCCGATGTGACGTCATGATCCGCGTCGACGAACGACGGATCACGATCGGGATCGTCGACGAGGGCCCCCCGGAGCCCACGCGCGCTCCGCCCACCGTGCCTGGTCACGGCCTGATCGGCATGCGTGAACGCTGCGCGATCTACGATGGGATTCTCACAGCCGGCCCTCGGCCCGGCGGCGGCTATCAAGTCCAGGCCACGATTCCGTGGGAAGCAACACACACCGATGGAGTACGGCGATGAGCGCACCCGTCCGCGTCCTGATCGCCGACGACCAAGCCCTGCTGCGCAGCACGTTCCGGCTATTGATCGACCGGGAACCGGGCCTTGAGGTCGTCGCGGAGGCCGAGACCGGCGACCGCGCGGTGGAACTGGCCCGCGGCACGGAGCCGGACGTGGTGCTGATGGATATCCGCATGCCCGGCATGGACGGCATCGAGGCGACCCGCCGATTGTGCGACCCGGGCGGAGCGGTCGGTAGCCGGGTGATCATCCTGACGATGTTCGACCTGGACTCGTACGTCTACGCCGCCCTGCGGGCCGGGGCGAGCGGATTCCTGCTCAAGGACACTCCACCTGGGGACCTGCTCAACGCGATCCGGATAGTGGCGGCCGGGGAGGCGCTGCTGGCCCCGTCGGTGACCCGCCGCCTGATCGCCGAGTTCGCCCGCGCGGCGGAGCCCGGACCGGCGGCGGGCCCGCTGGAGCGCATCACCGACCGGGAGCGCGAAACCCTCCTCCTCATTTGTCGAGGGCTTTCCAACTCCCAGATCCGCGACCGGCTGAAGATCACCCTACCGACGGTGAAGAGCCACGTGAGCAGCCTGCTGACCAAACTGAACGCCCGCGACCGCACCCAGCTCGTGATCATTGCCTACGAGTCCGGACTGGTATCCCCGCGCAGGTGAGCATAGGAAACCTCGCGTTGTACCTGGCAAACCAAAATTCCCGTCGGGCACATGATCGCTAACGCCGTTCATTCCGATGCGGTGGTAGCGGGTAGGTCGCTTCGATGATCAGCGTCCCCGCTGGTACTGCACAGTTCTGTGACGTGCCCCCGGCAGGATACCGACCTGCGCTTCGACCCTTCCGTGAGTGAACCGTGGCTGATCAGGCGATGCTGACGCGGTGGGTTAGCCGGACGGGGCGTCGCAGATCCGTTCTGACTCCTGCCGGGGGCACCTCGAAGATCAGCGAAAACGGCAGTCGACCAGCGGATATAGCCTTCCGTAGTTGGGTCGCCGTGTGCAGCGGAGCGCCGCCGACAGCCGCCGTTTGTCGCCATCCACGGACTGCTCACGGATTGACCTTGGGATGGTTAGCCCATGTCACGAAGGCCGCCCCGCGAAGATTCGGACTGACGTCCGGTGGCACGAGGCTACTGATCGGAGCCTCGCAACGCGTCCTCGATCCGCTGGTTGACGGTCGCCTCCTGGCCGTCGATGCACTTCGCGTACACCTTCAACAGCACGTCGACCGAGTGGCCGGCTCGGTCGGCGACCTCGGTTGCCGGAACGCCAGCGTTCAGCCAGAGCGACACCGCCGCGTGTCGCAGGTCGTACGGCCGACCCGCCAGCGGTGAGGCCACCTGATGTGGAGTCAGCGCCAGGCACCGCGCCTCCTCCCACACCCGGGAGTACGTCGAGGCACCCACCACGTTGCCCCGGTCGCTGTGGAACAGCCGTCCGTCCTTGGCGACCCCGAATCGGTCGATGTGCTGCCGAAGGATCGACACCAGGTCCGGCGGAATCGGTACGCCCCGTGGCTCCGTCTCGGCCCGATGCTTGAGCCCGCGCTTGTCGTGCGCCTCGCCACTGTCGGTCCAGCGCTTCCCCGACCGTGGCCGGCTCCCGACCAGCGTGAGCCGTCCCCAACCCTTTGCCGGAAGGTGGCAGTCCTGCTCACGTAACGCCAACGCCTCACCGGGCCGCAGCGCACCGAAGTACATGCACGCGAAGAACGCCACCAGCCGCTCACCCCGCCAGAACCGACCACGCCGCCCGACGTACGACAGGGCGGTCAACAACTCCTCAGCCAGACGCGGATTGACCACCACCCGCCGATCGATCACCGCGGCAACCTTCTTCCGCGTGGACCGAACCCGGAGCTTGTCGACCGGGTTGAACTCCAACGCCTCCAGCTCCACCGCGTATGCAGCACGTTGTAGAACACCGATCGCTTGCGTCGATCAGCAGCCGACGCAGGTCCGCCAGTTCGGGCCGGCTGGCCGGGTCACCTACCAGCGCCGGAGTGACGGTGGCCAGGGCGTCGACCAGGCTCGCCCGGGATTTCGCGGCGGCTCCGGGCCACTTCATATCGAGGTACTTCTGTACGAACTCCAGCCACGTCGCCGCCTCCTTGGCCTCCACCATTGAATCGGGCAGTCCCGTCGCGGGATCGAACGCCTCGCCCCGGTTGATGCCCTGCATCAGGTCAGAGCGGAAGTTGTCCGCCAGGGCCCGGGTGGCGAAGTTTCGCGACTTTCTTGCTCGGTGAGGCCTACGGTCGCGGGGAGGGCGGGTCCTGTCTCTTATATACATCTGACGC
>NZ_JADPUN010000030.1 GCF_015690345.1 Plantactinospora alkalitolerans
GCTGGCTGCGGGCGGGTCCGGCCGACGGCGGAGGCTTCCAGGTCCGAGGATGGTTGCCGGGATGAGCGTCCGGGTGCTGGTGGCAGACGACCAGACACTGGTCCGGGCCGGTTTCCGGGTGCTCCTGGAGCGGTCACCGGACATCGAGGTCGTCGCCGAGGCGACCGACGGGGACGAGGCGATCGCGTTGACCCGGGCGCACCGGCCGGACGTCGTACTGATGGACATCCGGATGCCCGGCACCGACGGGCTGACCGCGACCCGGCGAATCCTCGCCGACGACCGGCTGCCCGGAGTCCGGGTCGTCGTGCTGACCACGTTCGAGTTGGACGAGTACGTGTACGCGGCCCTGCACGCCGGCGCGAGCGGCTTTCTGCTGAAGAACCTGGAGCCGGACGAGTTGCGCCGGGCGGTCCGGGTGGTGGCGGCCGGTGATGCGCTACTCGCCCCGGAGGTGACCCGCCGGCTCATCGCGGCCTACGCCAGCGGCCCGGAGGTACCGGGCCTGCACGCGCTCACCGCGCGGGAACGCGAGGTGGTGACCCTGGTCGCGGACGGACTCTCGAACGCGGAGGTCGGCGCGCGGCTGGGCATGAGCACGGCCACCGCGAAGACCCACACCAACCGGGCGATGACGAAGCTCGGCGCGCGGGACCGGGCCCAGTTGGTGGTGTTCGCCTACCGTGGCGGGCTGGCCGGGATACGACGACCGCGGTAGGCGGCCGCCCATCCGGGGCGGATCCGCCGACCCTCGACCGTACATAGCGTTCGGTCCATGTTTCTTATCTTGGGTCCGGTACTGAACCTGATCGCCGGCTTCTTCTGGGAGCCCGACCGGCAGGGAGTCACCGCCGGTACGCTCGTCGCGCTCTCCTGCGCGTGCTGGCTCGTCGGCCTGATCGGCCTGTACGACCGGCTCCGGAACGTCGCGCCCCGCTACGTGGCGGTGGCGATGCCGGTGACGGTCTTCGCGACCGTCGGCGGCGTGGCATTCGGCGTACAGAGCATCCACGAAGGGCTCTTCGACGCCTCACACGCCACGGCCGTCGAACTGCTGAACGCCTATCCGTTCGCCGCCTATACGCTCTACTGGATCGGCGGGCCGCTCTTCCCGCTCGTGTTGTTCGGGCTGGGGCTGATGCTGGCCAGGCTGCGCGCGGCACCGCTGCCGGTCGCCGTACTGCTCTGCCTTGGCGCGATCGCGTTTCCGCTGAGCCGGATCACCCGTGAGGCGTCCATCGCGCACTTGGCCGACCTGCTCCTGCTGCTGCCCTTCCTCTACCTCGGGCTGCGCTCACGGCGCGGCGAAGTCAAGGCGGCAGCGTCCGACCGGGAACCGGTCCCGGTAGGGCCGAGCAGCCCGCCGACGGGCGACAGCCGGGGGTGAAGCTCCGCCCGGGAGAGGCCGGTGCGCGCGCTCGGCAGGCCCGGGACGACCACGCCTGGTGGTCGTCCCGGGCCCGTCACCGGATCACGGCGGCGGAAGCAGTGGGGAGGTGACCTCGATCCTCGCCGCCGGACCGCCGCGCCAGCCACCTCCGAGCGGACACGACCGCCGGTCGGCGCCCGGCACAGCGTACTGTTGAGGCAGCCCTCGCTGCCGCGTCCGCTCGGCGCGACGGGACTTCGAAGATCGCCACCCGACGATCGGGATCCATGGCGGGCCGTTGGCTGCGACCGGCAGCCGTCCGGGCGCGGTCCGGGCACGACTGACGGCAGTCCCACCGAGGCCATGCGCGAGGAGAGAACAGCAATGGAGATCGACAAACTTAAGATCGTAGAGTGGCTGCACGGCCGGGGCCAGCACGCCCGGGCCGACTGGGTCGAGAAGGAACTGCCGGACCGGGTCGACACCGTCCGCAACGCGGGCCTGCTCGCGACCCTCGGCCTCGACCCCGCCGACCTGGCCGATCAGCCGGCCCAGTAGAGCGAGCGCTCCGCCGGGGCGACGGTCGCCGGCACGGCGATCCACCACCCCGGGCCGGCACGTTGTCGGTCAGCGCCGCAGTTGCTGCGTGATCGTGGGGTCGGTGATCTGGGTGTCCCTGGAGAGCATCAGCGCCTTGCTGAGAATGACCGCGAGCACCCGGTCGCCCTCGAACGGCAGGAAGACGTCCCCGGTCGAGGACCCGGCCGACTGCTTCGGGACGATGCAGAGGTACTGGTCGTTCGGGCTCATCAGGATGTTGCCCGAACCGAGATGGATCTTGTAGGTGCGCAGGTCACCCCGGACCACGAGGAACCGGCCGTCGACCTTTGCCCGCTCCGCGATGGCCAGTCGGGGGACGAGGCGTTCGAGCATCTCCCGGCGGGTCTGCGCGGTGCCGCTCAGCTCGCCGAAGCTGTAGGAGGCCCAGTACTCGCGGAACCGTCCGTCGGGACCGCCGTCCTGCCACGTGGGATCGTTGCCGACGCTGCCGACGCCGACGAACAGGTCCACGTCGCGGAGTACCTCGCTGAGCACCAGCGGCGGGACCTCGGCCAGCGGCACCGGCTCGGTCGGCTGTGCGTCCTGGTGCACCCACTGCTCGTAGCCGCCGCCGGTGGCGTGCGCGTAGTGCTCGGGCGCGTTGATCGGATAGAACCGGACCTGGTCGGTGGCGAGCCGCAGGTACGCCCCCGACTCGGTGGTGTCGGCCCCCCAGTCGTCGCCGATCCCCTCGATCCAGAACTCCGCCCGCAGCCCCCACTGCGGCAGCTCGCGGGTGGCCGGCTCGTACGCGTCGTCGACCATCAGCCGCAGCCTGTTACGCCAGCCCCGGGCCGCGGCCAGAGCGTGGAACTGGTGCTGGCGCAGGATGTGCGCGGCGTACCGGTTGGAGTAGAGCCGGGTGTTCTCCTCGGCCGCGGTCAGCAGGTAGACCTCGCGGTGCGCCTGTTTGAACGGCTGAGTGATCCGCCGGGCCTCCAGCCACCCGCGCCACGCGAGCACCTCGTCCACCTCGCGGCCGATCGGGTGCCACAGCCGTACGCTCTCGCCGGCCGCGATCTCCTTGTCCTCGTGGGTACGCAGGGCGCCGTCCCCGTACCCGCAGGGCACGTCGTCGACCAGCCAGATCAGCCGGCGGGCCAGCGTACCGACCAGGGGATGGTCGAGGTAGCGGCTGCGCCACGCCTCGAACTGCCAGACCCGCTGGCCGAGGAACTGACGGTCGAGGCGGTCCGACTGGGCCGAGAGCATCTTCTCGACGTCCTTGACGGCGGCCTTGAACTCGGCGAGCTGCTCCGGGTACTCCGACCGGACCGAGGCGGGTACCGACTTGACGACCTTTCCGGCGCCGTTGCGCCAGGTGACCGTGACCGTTCCGGAGGTGGCGTCCAGGGTCGCCGAGGCACCGCCGAACTGCTCGACGCGCCGGCCGACCTCGGTCAGCCCGTACGCGGGGACGGCGAGTTCCTCGACCTCGTCCCGGGACAGGCCCAGCGCCGCCGCCCGCGCGTCGAGGGCCGCGTTCAGCTCCTTGAGCGTGCCCTTGAAGGTGACCCGCGCGGCGAGCCGGGCGATCTGGGCGAGCGCGTCCTCGGACGGGAGGCGGGACAACGCGTACACCCCGGCATTGGCGATCTTGGGACTGCGCGGGCCGATCCCGGCGACCTTGCGCAGGGCCGTCTCGACGAGCGCGCCGAGCACCCGTGGCGTCTCCGGATGCTCGGGGAGGAACGACGCCAACCAGACGAGCCCGCGCAGGGTCGTCGCGTTGTACTGGTCGAAGGACTCGTTGATGTCCTGCTCCCACTGGGTGCGGTTGAGCCGGACCGTGCGGGGCCGGCCGACCAGCGTGAGCCAGTTCCGCAGCCGGTCACCCGGCTCGGTCAGCCCGTCGAGCAGCCCGCGACCGGCCGTCTCCCACTTCCGCGACGGCTTGGCGCTCGTCGCGGTCGCCGCGTGCCGGAAGAGCGCGTGCCACCGGGCGGCCTCGTCCGGATCGAGCGACCCGACGTCGGTCAGGGCGCGGTCGGCCCACGCCTCGCCCGGGTTCAGCGCCGGCGCGTCGAGTCTCTTCAGGAGCGGCTCGAGCGCCCCGACCGAGCCCCAGTATCCGTGCACGACGGTGCGGCGCATCATGGCGACGACCTCCAGGGGGACCGGCCGGCCGGCGTCGAGCAGAAGCTCGGCCATGTGCCGCTGCTCGGCGCCGCCGAAGTACGCGGTGTGCCGGGCGGCGAAGGCGAGCGCGACCTCGGCCGAGTCCGGTGACTCGGCCGTGCTGTACGGCTTGACCAGGGTCTCCAACAGCTCGTTGACGGCCTGACGCTGCTCGTTGTCGGTGACCAGGCAACAGCGCTCCAGCACCGCCATCAGCAGGTCGGGCCCCCGCCCGGCGGCGACGAGCCCGAGCGCGTTGGTCATCTTGCCGCGTCCTCCGCGCCCGTGGTCGTTGCCGGCCCCGGTGTACGCCACGACCTCGTCGGCGAGGCCCTCGACGTCACCGCGTCGGGCCAGCTCCGCCATCCGCTCGGCGAGCTCGTCGGTCGACATCGATATCGGCATCGGCGTCGGCGTCGGCGTCGGCGTCGACATCAGCCACCCACCAGCGGTACGAGCTTGAGAAAGGTGATCTGCGTGCCGCGGCCCAGCTCCACCACCGTGTCCAACTCCTCGACCTGCCGGTCGTCGACGAGCACGATGAAGCCGTTGCGGGAGAAGGCTTCCAGGGCCCGGCTGGCCTGCTCGGCCGGCTCCACCCGGCGGGGCCGCCTGAGCTTGAAACCATTTAGTGTCCGCTCGGTGTCGGTCGGCTGCACCAGACCACGGAAGACGTCACCGCCCTTCGCGTTGTGCTCCGCGACCTCCTGGAAGACGCGCCGCCGGATCACCTCCCGAAGTGGCAGGCGCTCCTCGAAGATCTCCAGGTGCCACGCGGCGCTGCGCTCACCCGCCGTCGTCTCGTCCACGAAACTCACCATCGCCATGGCGCCGCAGTCTAGGGCGGCACTCCGACAACGGGTTGGCGGCAGCAGTTCGACGTGGGCGCCTTCCTCCACCAGCCTTCTAAGAGGCCTTCTTCAGAACGGCCCCCTCGTCCCGGCCGGCGTCCGAGTACCGGCCGGGTCCGCCCGACGCCGACGCCGGCGCCGTCAGCGGTGTCGGTACCGCTGATGCCGGAGCCGGAGCTGATGCCGGAGCCGGAGCCGCGACGACAATGTCCCGGGCCCGCACGACGTTGGCCGGGTCGGCCGCGGTGCGCATCGCTTTCTCCGCCACCGCCGCCGTGGTCGCGGGCGGCACGACGAGCAGATCGATCTGGTCGCCGCGCTCCGTGGTGGCGATCACCATGGCGGCGTCCAGCGAGGTGAACCAACCCACCCGAACCACGTCCGAGCCGACCGCGATCCGTCGGAACTGATCGTCCCAGGCGCCACTGTTGGCTATGACGTTCCGGATCCGTCCATAGCGCTCGGACAGGGCCAGCACGAGCCCCGGCAGCTCGGCTTCCGGATCCCATGAACGTGGCCACCACCCGCCGTCCAGGACCGCCCCGCTGTTCCGGACGGAAGCGAGCCGCAATCGCGGAACGGATGGTGCGTTCGGAGGAACGACGGTGCTGCGTCGAGTGGCGGTGACCATGTCAACCATCCTGGTGTTCGAGGGAGCGGATGCCGGCGTCACAGCGGCCTTCCGGTACGGAACCGGAGGTATCCGTTCGCCGGCCTGAGGTTCGATCAGACGGTGCTGTGTGGCCAGCCGAGGTGGTCACGGTGGCGTGACGTGACCTGGCAGGCGGCGGGGCAACAGCCGAGAGCCGTGCCCGTGCGATGCATACCCGCCGAGATGGACGACCTGGTGCCCGATCGCCGGATCCGCTCGGTCATCGCGACCTCGTCAGGTGGGGAGATGTCCGCAAGTGGCGGACTGCCAGCCACCGGGGTCCCAAGCGACATCCCGAGCGTACACCTGGCCGGCCCTTATCGACGTCGGCGACCAGCCAACGGCCCGCACCGTCAGGTCGACACCAGCCGCCGAGCCTGCTCCAGAGTCGTCGGCTCGCCGTGGCTGTCGACGTACCACTCGTAGTCGTCGCTGAGCAGGTCACGCACCATCGCCAGGTCCGGGCCGTCGTCGGGGGCACGCAGGTGCGCCGGGGGCGGATAGAAACAGTCGCCCAGCAACGCGACCTTCGAGTCCGGCACGAGCGCGACCGTCGAGTCCGGCGCGTGGGCACCGCCGACGTGCCGCAGGCGTACGCCGGTCGGCAGCGTCAACTCGTCGGTGAAGGTACGCCCCGGCGGCAGGATCGTGAAGTCGTCCCAGCCCTGCATGGCCAGCGCGCGGGCCCGGAAGCTCGGTCCCAGTCGCGGATTCGCCCGCACCTCGTCGCGCAGGTAACGGTGACTCCACGGTCGGGCGGCCTCCCGCCGGAGAATCTCCTGACCGCTGACGTGACCGACGATCTCCACGTCGGGCCAGGCGCAGGCGCCCCAGACGTGGTCCCAGTGGTGGTGGGTGTAGACCAGCCACCTCGCCGGGGGCAGACCGGCGGCCCGGATCGCGGACTGGATCTCCCGGGCATGTGCCGGGCTCTGTCCGGCGTCGACGACCACGCTGCCGGAATCGTCGGCGACGACGGCGACACTGCCGCGAATGTTCTCCGGGTCCGGATCGCCGGGCACGATCCAGACCCGTCCGGCGAGCCGCCGCGGACCAGGGGTGTCGATGGCAGGCGACCTCCGGCTCGGGGCCCGGAACGGACCCGGTGGGCTGGCTCACATTACCCGAGTGGGTGGTGGCACCGGGGCTAACGTACGGCGTGGCAGGAGGAGGGGGCGGAGCAAGTTGATCACCCGTACCGACGTCGAGAACGCGGCGACCCGGATAGCCGGGCACATCCGGTCGACCCCGGTCGCCCAGGTCGAACCGGGCCTCGCCGCACCGGCCGGCGGGCTCTGGCTGAAGCTGGAGTTCCTGCAACACTCGGGCTCGTTCAAGGCGCGGGGCGCGTTCAACCGGATTCTCGCCGCGATCGAGGCCGGCGAGCTACCGGCCGAGGGAGTGATCGCGGCATCGGGCGGTAACGCCGCCGTCGCGGTCGCGTACGCCGCGAAGACCCTCCGGGTGCCGGCCGAGGTGTACGTGCCGACCACCACCCCCGCAGTCAAGATCGCCAAACTGCGTCAGCTCGGCGCCACCGTGCTCCGGCACGGCAACGAGTACGCCGAGGCGTACGAGGCGGCTACCAAACGGGCGGCCGAGACCGGGGCGCTGTTCTGCCACGCGTACGACCAGCCCGAGATCTGCGCCGGTCAGGGCACCCTGGCCCTGGAGCTGCTCGACCAGGTCGACGAGTTGGACACCGTACTGCTCGCCGTCGGCGGAGGTGGGCTGATGGCGGGGGTGGCCGCCGCCCTCGACGGGGTCGTCCGGGTCGTCGGCGTCGAGCCGGAGACCGTCCCGGCCCTGCACGCCGCCCTGGCCGCCGGCCGTCCGGTCGACGTCGAGGTGTCCGGGATCGCCGCCGACTCGCTCGGCGCCCGTCGGGTCGGAACCATCGCCTACGACGTGGCGGTCCGGACCGGTGTGCGGAGCCTGCTGGTCACCGACGAACAGGTCATCGACGCGCGGCGGCTGCTCTGGGACCGCTACCGGGTGGCCGTCGAGCACGGCACCGCCTCCGCCGTCGCCGCACTCACCTCCGGCGCCTACCGGCCCGCCACCGGCGAACGCCTCGCCGTCCTGCTCTGCGGCGCCAACACCGACCCCGCCGACCTGATCGACTGATCCCCGGTTCCCCGGGCGGACCAGCCCAGGTCCGGACCGAGCAGGCCGGCCAGCCGGGCGGCGTCGCGCTGCGCCTGGCCGTCGCAGCAGTTGTTCAGCAGGACGTGCAGTTCCTTGGTCTCCCGGGCGAAGTCGCGGAGCCGTTCCGCCCACTGCGCCAGCTCGTCCTCCCGGTACGCGTAGCGGAACTTCTCCTGCTTGTCTCCGCTCTCCCAGGCGACACTGTGGCCGTGGAACCGCATCACCGCCGGCTCGGCGGTGGCCAGCAGGACCGGTGGGATCGACGAGGCGTACCCCTGGGGCATGTCGACGCTGACGATCGAGATGTCGTGCCGGGCGAGGAATCCGAACGTGTCCGTGGCGTTGTCGCCCTCGAACCACGAACCGTTCCGCACCTCGATCGCGACCCGCCAGGGCCGGCAGCGCTCGGCGATGTCGAGGATCCGCCGCTTCGCCGTCTCGCCGTAGCCCATCCACGGCGGAAACTGGAACAGCAGCACACCCAGTTTGCCGGCGGCGGCGATCGGCTCGACGACCTCCCGGAACCTCTCCCACAACCCCTCGTAGGTCTCGGGGGGCAGGTCGCCACGGCGTACCCGGCCGTCGTCCCGGCCGGCGGGCCGGAGGTCCCTCGGCAGCGCCGACAGCGGGGTCGGATGGCTGGTGAACAGGCTGAACGCCTTGACGTTGAACGTGAAGTCGGGTGGCGTACGGTCGACCCACGCCGCCGTCGTCTCCACCGCCGGCATCGCGTAGTAGGTGGTGTCCACTTCGACCAGCCCGAACCGCTCGGCGTAGTACGCCAGCCGACCGGCCGGAGTGTTGACGGCCCGGGGATACCAGCCCGAAGCGATCAGCGACCGGTCCGCCCACGAGGACGTGCCCACCTTTATCTCGCCCATGCCATATTTTGTCCCCACCCACCACATAGGTCGAAACCTCCAGGGGCGGAACCAGCGGAACGGACGGAACCAGCGGAACGATCGGAACCAGCGGAACGGACGGCGCGGGCTCGGGCCGGGATCCCGGATGGCCGGACCCAATCACTCCGGACGACCACCGGGTACGACGTCAGCGTCCCGCGGCGGCCGGGTCCCGCAGCGGCCGGGTCGGGTCGAAGTCGTCCCGGAGCAGCAGCGCGGTCTGGTCCGGTTCGGCGGCGGCCGGGAAGAGCGTGCCCCCGTGCTGTACCGCCGCCGTCCCCCAGGCGACCGCGGTACGAAGTGCCGGCGCTCCCCTGCCGCCACCGTGCAGAAATCCGGCCAGGGCGGCGTCGCCGGCCCCCACCGCGCTGACCACCCGCGCGGCGGGCGCCTCGGCGTACAGCGCCACCTCGGCGTCGACCAGCAGGGCTCCGTCGGCACCCAGGCTGGCCAGTACCGCGTCGGCACCGAGGGCCCGGACCTCCCGCGCGGCGTCGACGACCTCGCCGAGTGTCCGCAGTGGTCGTCCGACCAGGTCGGCGAGTTCGTCCGCGTTCGGTGCGACCAGGTCCGGGCGGCCGGCGAGGCTCGCCCGTAGCGGTTCGCCGGAGGTGTCGACCGCGACCCGGACGCCCCGGTCCCGGGCCGCCCGCGCCAGCCGGGCGTACACCTCGACGGGTACGCCGACCGGCAGGCTGCCGCAACAGGCCAGCCAGGCTGCGCCGGCGAGGTTGTCCAGGACCGTCCGGACCAGCGCCTCGGTCTCGTCGGCGCCGAGTTCGGGCCCGGGTTCGTTGACCTTGGTGACGGTGCCGTCCGGCTCGACCAGGCTGATGTTGCTGCGGATCTCATCCCGGATGGTGACCACCCGGACCGGTAGCTCCATCCGGCCGAGCATGTCGGACAACTGGGCGCCGACGGCGCCACCGACCGGAAGCACCGCGGTGGCCGGCAGCCCGTGCCGGTGCAGCGCCAGCGCGACGTTCACGCCCTTGCCGCTCGGCTCGCTCCAGGCACGACGGCTCCGGATCACCGCCCCCCGGGGCAGGGCGTCGACGACCACCGTCCGGTCGACGCTGGGGTTGAGGGTCAGCGTGACGATCACACGTACTCCACCTCGATACCGGCGCCGGCCAGCTCCCGGCGCCGCGCGTCGGGTAGCCCGGTGTCGGTGACGAACAGGTCGATGTCGCTCGGATCGCCGTGCCGGTTGCCCCGGACCAGTCCGACCTTGCTGTGGTCCGCGAGGAGGATCCGCCGCTTCGCCGACGAGATCATGTGCCGCTTCACTGCCGCTTCGGCGGGGTCCGGCGTGGTCAGGCCGCGCTCCAGGCAGATGCCGTTGGTGCCGAGGAACGCCACGTCGACGTTGATGTCGGCGAGTCCACGGATCGCCCAGTCGTCGACCTGGGCCAGGGTCGGACCCCGGAGTCGGCCCCCCAGCGTGACGACGGTCAGCCGGGGCCGGCTGACCAGGGCCAGGGCGATCGGCAACGCGTTGGTGTAGACGGTCAGCTCCGAATGCCCGGGGAACATCGCCGCGAGCAGGGCGGTGGTCGATCCGGCGTCGATCAGGACCGAACCGTGGGCCGGCAGGTGGGCCAGGGCCGCGCGGGCGATCCGCTCCTTCTCGGCCGGGAACCCGGTGCGGACCGCCACCGCCGGCTCGTAGGAGAGGCTCTCCACCGGAACCGCGCCGCCGCGCACCCGACGCAGCAGACCCTGCCGCTCCAACCGGATCAGGTCCTTGCGGACCGTCTCACCGGTGACCCCGAGCGTGCCGGCCACCTCGGCGGCATCGACCCGTCCCCTGCCGCGTATCGCCTGGAGGATGTGCTGTCTGCGCTCGTGGCCGTACGGCGGTCGGCTGTTCGTACCGGCCGGAGGATGGTGGTCCCGGACGCCCGGCGGGTCATCCGCCATCGTGTCGTCCGGTTCCGGCGGCGTCGGGAAACTCGTCGGCCGTGGCGTAGACCCCGGCGGCCAGCCCGGCCAGCAACGCGGCACCCCGGGCACCGGCCTCGGCGACCGGGGATCGCCGTACCGGTCCGAGCCGGCGGGTCTTGACCTCCATCAGGGCCGTGCTACGCGCCCAGCCACCGACCGCCACCAGGTCGTTGTGGGCGCCGCTGTACGAGGTCATCGCGTCGTGGATCACGCCGATGTCCTCGGTCACCGACTCCAGCGCCAGCCGCCAGATCTCGGCCGGCTCGGCGCTCCCGTCCGGACCACCGGGCCTCGGCCGCGGAACCACACTGATCGACCGGCCCTCGTCCTCGATCCGTCCGGACAGCCGGGACGGATCCACCCGACTCGCGAGCGCGTCGAGTTCCGGCAGGTCGGCCCGGTCGAGGCCGAGCTGGGCGAGCACCCGTTGCAGGACCAGTCCTCCGGTGGTGGCACCGAGCAGGCACCAGCGTCCGGCCAGGGCGTGCCAGCCGACGGTGACTCCGGCGGCGACGAGCCCGGCGATGGTGTCCGGCGGCAGGCCCGGTGCGACCGAGCGGACCAGCGCCTCGGCCGTACCGCAGGAATCCAGTTCGTCGCCCGGACGCAGCGCACCGGCGCCGACGGCGGCGACCTGGTGGTCGTGGCCGCAGACGGTGAGCGTCGCGCCGGTCAGCCGGGACAGGCCGGCCCGATCGGAGACGGTGCCCAGCGGCGTGCCGGCCGTCACCAGATCGGGCATCAGCGACGCGCTCGCGCCCGACCACTCCAGCGCCTCCGGCCACCAGTCCCGGCCGTCGAGCCGCAGCCAGCCGGTACGGGAGGCGAGTGACTGTTCGCAGGCTTCCTGGCCGCCAAGTCCCCGGACGACCCACTCGGCGACGTTGAGCCGCCGCACGGCACGCCGACTCTCCGGATGATGGCCGCGCAGCCAACGATGCTTGGTGAGCGCCCACTGGTGCCGCAGCGGCAGGCCGGTGGTCCGGGCGAAGGTGTCCGGTCCGATCCGGGCGTGCAGGTCGGCCAGTTCGCTTCCGTCGCGGGTGTCGTGCCAGGCGATCATCGGGCCGAGTGGGCGGCCGGCGGGATCGAGCAGTACCCCGGACTCGCCCATGCTCGCCACACCCACCGCCGCGACCCGGCCGGGCGGGGCCTCGGCGAGCGCCCTGGCCAGCGCGTCGAGGGCGGCGGCCAGCAGGGCGTCCGGG
This sequence comes from Plantactinospora alkalitolerans, assembly GCF_015690345.1. GTDB lineage: Bacteria > Actinomycetota > Actinomycetes > Mycobacteriales > Micromonosporaceae > Plantactinospora > Plantactinospora alkalitolerans. The sequence continues at coordinate 11,796 of NZ_JADPUN010000030.1, forward strand.
TCGAGTTCCGCGCCGGTCGCGGTGGGCGTCCAGGGCGTGCCGACCGAGGCCTCGGCGACCGGTTCGGCCGAGGCGGTGAAGACGACGGCCTTGCTCGCCGTCGTACCGACGTCGAGGCCCACCAGCAGCTGATCGCCCATCCGCGACCTCCTCGTGCTGCGGTGTCGCCAACTTGTGTAACGATGTGGATCGTTGCTTTTTGGTGGGAAACTGTCAAGACCGAACGGAGTTCCCCGGATGCCCCTCACCGCCACCGGTCAACTGGTCGGCCAGGCTCAGGCGAACGGCACCGGGGTCGCGGCCTTCAACGTGATCACCCTGGAACACGCGGAGGCGATCGTCGCCGGAGCCGAGCACGCCGGCCGGGCGGTGATCCTTCAGATCAGCGAGAACGCCGTGCGTTTCCATCACGGCAGGCTCGCCCCGATCGCGGCCGCGACCATCGCGGTGGCGGAACTCGCGGCGGTTCCGGTAGCCGTACACCTCGATCACGTCGAGAGCCGCGACCTGCTGCACGCGGTCCTGGGCACCGGGATCAGCTCGGCGATGTTCGACGCGTCAACGCGCGACTACGCCGGCAACGTCGCCGCCACCGCCGAGGCGGCGGGCTGGGCCCACGAGCACGGGCTGTGGCTGGAGGCGGAACTGGGCGAGGTCGGCGGCAAGGACGGCGCACACGCCCCCGGGGTACGCACCGACCCGGCCGAGGCCGTCGAGTTCGTCGCCGCCACCGGGGTCGACGCACTGGCGGTCGCGGTGGGCAGCTCACACGCGATGACCGACCGTACCGCCGCACTCGACTTCGACCTGATCGGCCGGCTCCGGGAGGCGCTGGCCGTACCCCTGGTGCTGCACGGCTCGTCCGGCGTCCCCGACGGCGACCTGACCCGGGCCGTACGGGCCGGAATCGTCAAAGTCAACGTCGGGACGATCCTGAACGTGGCGTTCACCGACGCGGTCCGCGCCCAACTCGACGCCGGACCGGTCGTCGACCCGCGCAGGTATCTGGCCCCGGCGCGCGAGGCCGTCGCCCGGACCGTCGCCCACCTCGTCACGACCATCTCCTGACCCGGCCGCCGGCGGACCGAACGGGACCTGGCGGCGACGGGATACCCGGCTCGGCCGTGCCCTGCGCCCCGGAGATGCCGCCACCGGGCCTCGGCGTGACATGCTGCCGGTTGGCGCAGTCCGGTCGGCATCCGCCGGCCCGTCCGCACGAGGAAGGCCGTCAGACGCACCGATGAGTCACGCCCACCTCCACAGCCACCCGCCGCGCTCCGGTCGGCCGTCGAGCCCGGCGGCGCGGCGGCTGACGCTGGCCCTGCTGATCCCGGCGGCGATCCTCACCATCGTGTCGATGGCGCTGCTGTGGCCACGGGATTCGCCCGGTCCGGAGCCGGTCGACGGCCCGACCCAGGCGTTCGGACGGGTCGTCACGGTCGACTCCGTCCCCTGCCCCGAACTGCCCGAGGGCGACGAACTTCCACCCGGTGCGCCGACCGAGTGCGGCACGGTCACGGTCCAACTGACCAAGGGCGTGGGCGCCGGCCAGCGGATCACCACCGATGTCCCGTCCGGACCGGGTGCCGTCACCGTGGCCGCCGGCGACGAGGTGGTGCTGCTGTACCTGGAGGGCAGCCCCGAGCGACCGTACTCGATCATGGATCACCAGCGGTCCCGACAGTTGTGGCTGCTCGGCGCGGCGTTCGCGCTCGCGGTCGTCGCCTTCGGCCGCTGGCGTGGCCTGACCGCGCTGGCCGGGCTCGGTGTCACCTTCGCGGTGCTGCTGATGTTCATCGTCCCGGCGATCCTCGACGGGCGCTCGCCGCTGCTGGTCGCCATCGTCGGCGCCGCGGCGATCATGCTCACCGTGCTGTACCTGACGCACGGGTTCAGCATGACCACCACCGTCGCGGTGGCCGGCACGCTGGTCAGCCTCACCATCACCGCCGCCCTGTCCGCCGTCGCCACGGCCGCCACCCACCTGTCCGGGATCGCCGACGAGACCTCCAACTACCTCGCCATCACCCAGGGCGAGGTCAACATGCAGGGCCTGCTGCTGGCCGGCATCGTCATCGGCTCCCTCGGAGTGCTCGACGACGTCACCGTCACCCAGTCCGCAACCGTCAGCGAGCTGGCCCAGGCGAACCCCGGGTACGGATTCCGTCAGCTCTACGGCGCCGCCACCCGGATCGGCCGGGCCCACATCGCCTCGGTCATCAACACCATCGTGCTGGCGTACGCCGGAGCCTCCCTGCCGCTGATGCTGCTCTTCGCCGCCGGAACCACACCGATCAGCGAACTGCTCACCAGCCAACTCATCGCCCAGGAACTCGTTCGCAGCGCGGTCGGCACCATCGGCCTGATCGCCGCCGTTCCGATCACCACCGCGCTGGCGGCGGTGCTCGCCACCCGGCAGCACCCAGCCCCGACGGGGCCGGCGGAACCCCACCGGACTCCCGCCGTGAACACCCCGGCTGTGGACCCTCCCGCTGTGGATCCGCCCGCTGTGGACACCCCGGCTGTGAACACCCCGGCTGTGACCGATCCGGCTGTGGTCGATCCGGCTGTGGTCGATCCGGCTGTGGTCGAGCAGCGTGAGGGCGAGCCGCCGGAGACGGATCCCTGGATGGCGTTCGTCGACCAGCATCCCAACCGCCGGCCGTGACCCGCTGTCCCTGCCGCGTGTCGTACCCAGGCGTGTCGCGGTTGGCGGTGCCGGGTCGGGAGGACCGTCACTCCGTCGTCATGATCCACTCTGCGATGTCGCACAGCACCGCCATCCGGTCCGCCCGGGACATGGGATCCCGCCCACCGAACGCGGACCGGCTCCATGGCCCGTCCGGGCCCAGGAACCGGGCCGCCTGAGCCGTGCCCAGCAGGTAGTCGAGGTGCAGCAGCCCGCCCATCGCATCCGGCTGGTTGTAGTGGCGATCGGTCCGCGGCAGGTAGCGGTCCAGGTACGCGGCGAGGATCGTGGCGTCTTCCGGCTGCCCGAACCGGGTCAACGCGAAACAGTAGCCCTGGCCGGCGTAGACGAGTTCGCTTCCGAGCAGAAGTTCGGCCAGCACGGCCCGGAACCGGGTACGGCGATCGAAGCCGATCAGCCAGGCGGCGGTGAGCCGGTCCCGCCAGTCGATCATCTCACCGGGCTGGAGCATGAACTCCAGCTCGACGTCGCTGATCTGCCGCGCGTCGTCGCGCATCGCCCGCAGAAAGGGGCCACGCTGCTCCTCGGGCAACGCGGTGAAGTTACCGTGCAGCAGTTCCAGGTAGCGACGACTGCCGCCGACATGCTCGGGCTGCCCGAGAACGTATCGAAGGGTCACGGCTTCCAGATCGGGTTCCGGCGACAGCGAATCCACCAGGACATCATGTCGGGCGGCCGGGACCACCCGCCACCGGTGCCGGTCGGCGTGCTCCGTTCCCGGCTACGACTCGCCGGCTCGTACCGCTTCGGTTTGGGCGTTGGCGTCGGTTTGGGCGTTGGCTTCGGTTTGGGCGTTGGCGTCGGTTTGGGCGTTGGCGTCGGTCGCGGCCCGGACGAACTCGCGTACCCGGGTGGTGGTGTTGGTCTCCAACCAGACGAGTCCCCGTTCGATCGGCGGCGCGTCGCGGATCGGCACGTACGCGACGTCCGGGCGGGGGTAGTACCGCAGGCTGTACTCGCCCACCGGAAGGACGCCCCTGCCCAGCGCGACGAGGGAGAGCATCTCGGAGAACGTGTTCCCGATCGGGCCCTTCGGCACCGGCCGGCCCGACGGGGTGTGGTCCGGCGTCCGATCCCGCTTGAACGCCGCGGAGGTGACCGCCGGGTACTGCACGACGGGGTGGTCGGCGAGGACCTCGAGGGAGACCGACTCCTCCCGGGCCAGCGGGTGCGCGGCGGCCACCGCCAGCACGCGGTCCTCGGTCAGCAGGGTCGGGCCGCAGGCCATGCCGTCGAACGGGCGCGAGGCGAAGAGGACGTCGATCGAGCCGTCCAGCAGGCTCGACCGGGTGTTGGACAGGTGCGCCTCGTGCACCTGGACCTCGCAGTCCGGGTGCCGGTCGTTGAACAGGTTGACGGCTTTGAGCAGCGTCGGTGCGGTCCACTCGCCCAGGAACGCCACCCGCAGTTGCCCGCTGACACCGCGCCCGGCGTCGACGGCCCGCCGTACCGCCTCGTCGATCCCGGCGACCAGTGGCGTCAGGTCGGCGGCCAGTTGGCGCCCGATCGGGGTGAGCCCGACCACCCGGCTGGTGCGCTCGAACAGCGGCGCACCGATCCGGCGTTCCAGCTTCTTGAGCACATGACTGATCCGCCCGGTCGTGACCCGCAGCCGCTCGGCGGTACGACCGAAGTGCAGTTCCTCGGCGAGCGTCAGGAAGGTCTCGATCTCGTGCCGCTCCAGCATGCACCCTTCCCATCGTTGAATCTGGCTCAACGATCGTAGCTCGATCATGGCTTGTTGACCGTCGTCGGGCAAAGGATCGTGGAGAGCGTCACCGGGGCCGGCCGACCACGGGATACGCCGCACCGACCTGCGGCATCACCCACCCGGACCGGCGCCCACGATCAGTACGACAAGGGGAGTTCATGAGCACCACGAGCGTCACCGACCATCTGGCCGGTCTCGACCACCCGCTGCGGGAGATCGGCGAGAAGCTCCGAAGCGTCGTCGACGAGTCCCTGCCCGAGGCCACCGCCGCGATGTGGCACGGCCACCCGACCTGGAGCCTCGGCGAGAAGCCGGGAAGGAACCCGGTGTGCCTGGTGAAGGCGTACTCCTCGTACGTGACGTTCGGGTTGTGGCGCGGGCAGGAGATCGTCGACCCGTCCGGGCGACTCGCAGCGGGTGCCCGGCAGATGGCGTCGGTGCGGTTGAACGCTGTCGACGAGATCGACCCGACCCTGTTCGCCGACTGGCTGCGCCAGGCCCACGACCTGGAAACGAGGTAACGCGGATGCGGGTCAAGGCCTTCGATCACCTGGTACTCAACGTCGAGGACGTCGAGCGCGCGCTCGAGTTCTACTGTGGCCCACTCGGCCTGGAGCCGGTACGCGTCGCCCAGTGGCGGGCGGGGAAGGTCCCGTTCCCGTCGGTACGGGTCACTCCGGAGACCATCATCGACCTGGTCCGCCGCCCACGGGGCGAGTCGAACGTCGACCACATCTGCCTGGTCGTCGAACCGCTGGACTGGGCGGAGGTGATCGAGTCGGGCGTCTTCGACGTGTGCGAAGGGCCGGTGGAGCGGTTCGGTGCGCGGGGCACGGCGACCTCGATCTACGTCCGCGACCCGGACGGCAACACCGTCGAACTGCGCTGGTACCCGCAGGATCTCGAACGGTAGGTCGATCGGCCGCCGCAGCCATGACACGCGCGTCTGATCGCCGGCCCGGGGCAGCAACCGGCGGTGGATGGGCCGTACAGTGTCGGGACCATTGACCGAGGAGGACGCTGTGTCTGAGCCGCCACCTGCGCCGGGCCTTCCGGCGGCTGCCGCGTCCGACCTGACGGGCGGCGAGGCGACCGGCGACGCGACGCCACGCCTGCTCGTCATGTCGCCCGGTGACGGGCCGCTACCACCCACCATGGTGTGGCCAGGCCCGGAAGGCCAGCCCGGCTGGGCGATTCCGGTCGCGATCCCGCCCGGCACCCGTGGGTACGCGCTTTTCATTCCGCTGGTGCCGGCCGCCGCTCCGGCGGAGCAGGTGACGGCGGACGCCGCACCCGCCCCGGCACCGGTGCCGGACACCCGGGCACCCGTCCCGACGGCCGCCGCGACCACGCAGGAGCCGGGTACGGCCAACCAGGCGTCCCCGGTCTCCGTTCCC
>NZ_JADPUN010000029.1 GCF_015690345.1 Plantactinospora alkalitolerans
CGCCCTCCCCTGGCCGGTCGACCAGCGCCCCCACGCCGGCCGCGGCGGACAGCGGGGCGGCCGGCGTGGGGGCGCTGGTCGACCGGCCAGGGGAGGGCGTGGTGATCCGGCACATCGGATCACCACGCCGGCTGGCGTGACGGGCACACGGGAAGCCGGCAGTGGTGGTCACGGGCCGTGACCTTTCGACAATTCCGCCCCCGATTCCCGACGGGCGGGACGGATGGGCAAGGATGGCGGCGATGGTCTACCGCTATTTTTACGACTGCGAGTTCATCGAGGACGGCCGGCTCGTCGACCTGGTGTCGATCGGCGTCGTCGATGAGTACGGTCGCGAGTTCTATGCCGTCTCCACGGAGTTCGACGACTCGCGGGCGGTGCCGTGGGTGCGCCGGCACGTACTGGACAAGCTGCCGTCCCCGGCGGACCGGGCGTGGCGCTCCCGGGAGCGGATCCGGGACGACCTCTACGAGTTCCTGATGGAGCCCGTCCGGGGTCGGCCGGGGGAGCGGCTGGAGCTCTGGGCCTGGTACGCGGCGTACGACCACGTGGTGCTGGCGCAACTCTGGGGAGCGATGCCCGCGCTGCCCCGGGAGATTCCGCGGTTCACGAAGGAACTTCGCCAGCGGTGGGACGACCGGGGTCGGCCGCCGCTGCCCGAGGCCGACGCCGAGCGGCATGACGCCCTGGTCGACGCCCGGCACAACCTGGCCCGCTGGCGGGCCATGCACTCCCGTTCCGAGCCGGAGTCGACGCCCTCCTGACCGGCGTCGTGAGGTGATTCCGGAGCATGTCGTGAGGTCATTCCGGATCATGAGGTGATTCCGGATCATCCGGTCGTGATCCGTCGGATCCGGACACCCGGTCCTTGATCATGATGATCTTCGTGTCCCGCCCCGCCAACCGCGTACGGGGCGCGCTGGCCTGCCCTCCGGCGGGCGACTACAGTGCGCAATGACGGCCCGCCCCGGGCCGGCAATGACGCCGACGGTCTGACCTGACTTCGACCCTGGGGCTTGACGGGCTTACTCGAAGCTCCAGGAGGAGAAGCAGATCATGCGTATCGGCGTGCTCACCGGTGGTGGTGACTGCCCGGGTCTGAACGCGGTGATCCGAGCGGTGGTGCGTAAGGGCGTTGCCACCTACGGCCACGACTTCATCGGATTCCGCGACGGTTGGCGCGGTCCGCTGGAAGGACTGACCAAGCCGCTCGGTATCGCGGAGGTGCGGGGCATCCTGCCGCGGGGCGGCACGATCCTGGGCTCCTCCCGGACCAACCCGTTCAAGATCGACGGCGGGGTCGAACAGATCAAGACCAACCTCGCCGAGCAGGGCGTGGACGCGCTGGTGGCGATCGGCGGCGAGGACACCCTCGGCGTCGCCACCAAGCTGCACGAACTCGGCGTCCAGGTGGTCGGCGTACCGAAGACTATCGACAACGACCTGAGCGCCACCGACTACACGTTCGGCTTCGACACCGCCGTGAACATCGCGATGGAGGCGATCGACCGGCTGCACACCACGGCGGAGAGCCACCACCGCACGCTGGTCGTCGAGGTGATGGGCCGGCACGCCGGCTGGATCGCCCTGCACGCCGGTCTCGCCGGTGGCGCGAACGTGATCCTGCTGCCCGAGCGGCAGTTCGACGTCGACCAGGTCGCCGGGTACGTCGAGAAGCGCTTCCAGCACCAGTACGCCCCGATCGTCGTCGTGGCGGAGGGCGCACAGCCGCTCGACGGCCAGATGGTGCTGCACAACCAGGAGCTGGACTCGTTCGGCCACGTCCGGCTCGGTGGCATCGGCCAGTGGCTCGCCCAGCAGTTGGAGGCGAAGACCGGCAAGGAGGCCCGGACGGTCGTACTCGGGCACATCCAGCGCGGTGGCACGCCGACCGCGTTCGACCGGGTCCTCGCCACCCGGCTCGGCCTCCAGGCGATCGACGCGGTGAACGAGGGTGACTGGGGCAAGATGGTCGCCATGCAGGGCACCGACATCGTCCGGGTTCCGCTGGCGGATGCGACCCGTGAGCTGAAGACCGTGCCGCTGGAGCGCTACACCGAGGCCGAGGTCTTCTTCGGCAGCTGACGATCCGTGGTGGTGGGTCGGCCCGCCGTACCCGGCTCGGAGCGGTCAGGCCTGACCGCTCCGCCGGGCGCGGCGGGCCGACCCCGAACCCGGGCAGCCACCGGCCCGCGATGGCCTGGTGGCTAACACGTGAGGAGAAGCGATGTCGCCGGGAGCGCACACCGTCGCCGTGATCGGCACCGGAAAGATCGGCGAATTGATGCTCTCCGGGTTGCTCCGGGCGGGATGGCCGGTGGACCGGCTGCTGGCCACGACGCGGCGGCAGAGCCGGGCCGAGGAGATCGCCACCCGGTACGGCGTACGGGTGGTGGACAACCCGACCGCGGTCGCGGAGGCGGACGTTCTCGCCGTGTCGGTGAAGCCGCAGGACGCCGAGGCGCTGCTCGACGAGATCGGTCCGAAGGTACCGGCCGACAAGTTGTTGATCTCGCTCTGCGCGGGCCTGCCGACGAGCTTCTTCGCCCGGCGGCTGCCGGACGGCACGCCGGTGATCAGGGTGATGACGAACACGCCGGCACTGGTCGACCAGGCGATGACGGCGATCTCGGCCGGCGTGCATGCGACAGTGGCCCACCTGGAACTCGCCGAGGAGATGTTCCGGCCGCTGGGCGCGACGATCCGGGTCCCCGAGTCGCAGCAGGACGCGGTGACGGCGTTGTCCGGTTCCGGACCGGCCTACTTCTATCTGCTGGTCGAGGCGATGGTCGACGCGGGGATCCTGCTCGGCCTGCCCCGCCAGGTGGCACACGAGTTGATCGTGCAGACCGCGATCGGGTCCGCGATCATGCTGCGGGACTCCGGCGAGCACCCGGTGAAGCTGCGGGAGGCGGTGACCTCGCCGGCCGGGACGACGATCTCCGCGATCCGGGAGTTGGAGAATCACGGCGTCCGGGCCGCGCTGCTGGCCGCGCTCGAGGCGGCCCGGGACCGGGCCCGGGAGATCGCCGCCCAGCACGAGTGAGCGGTGCGGGCGGAGCGCGCGGTGCGGCCGGAGTGTGCGGCGCGGCCCGACTCAGCCCTCTGGCTGGTCCGGAGCAGCCCCCCGTGCCCCATACTGGCCGACGTGTTCACCCTCGCCCAGGCGCGCCACATGATCGCCACGCTGCGCCCCCGGATTGACGAGCTCATCATGCTCCGTGCCGACCTGGCCGAGCTGCAGACCGACCTCGCCGATCGGGGGGCCAGCCCGCTGGGCGGGTTGCCGGAGGTCAAGGGGCTGGAGGCGCGGATCTTCGGCATCCTCGAGGAGTTGACCGGGCACGAGATCCAGGTCAAGGGCTTCGCGCCGGTGCTGCTCGACTTTCCCGGTGAGCGCGACGGCCGGCCGGTGCTGTGGTGCTGGCTGGAGGGTGACGACGACGTGGGCTGGTACCACCGGGTGGAGTGCGGGTTCGCGGGTCGTCGCCGGGTCTGACCCGGCTCGGCCCGGGCCTACCGGGCCGGGGTGGCTGGGTCATACCGGCCCTGGGTCGCTGGGTCGTACCGGGCCGGGTAGTACCGGGCCGGGGCAGACCGGGCCGGCGGGCGGACGTCAGCCGGCGGCCGAACTCGGAATCACCACCGGCACGTCGGCGACGGCGAAGACGACCAGGTTGTCCAGATAGTGGCCGGTCGGTCGGTGGAACACCCCGTCGCAGGTGATCAGGCGCAACTCGGCTCCGGGTGTGGGCCCGTAGACGGCGGCCGTCGGAAAGTCGTCCTTCGCGTGCCGGCTGAGCCCGGTCACCCGGAACGGAACCCATCCGGTGTTCCGCCGTACCTCGATCCGGTCGCCCGGACGCAGTTCGGACAGCCGGTGGAAGACGGCAGGCCCGGCTTCCGAGTCGACGTGCCCGGCGATCACCGCGGGTCCGACGTCACCGGGTGCGGCTCCTCCGGCGTACCAACCGGCCTCGGCGAAGTCGGTGGGTGCGGCGAGTCGCCCGGTCCGGTCCAACCGCAGCCGGGCCAGCGTGGAGTCGATCCGGATCCGCGGAATCCGTATCCGGGTGGGTGGCCCGGTGGGTGATCGGACGGCCGTCCGGGCCGGCGCGGGCGGGCAGCCGACCTGGCAGCCCGGCGGCCCGATCCCGGTCGTCGCGGTCGTCCCCGTGGTCCCGGTCGTCATCGTCGTCGCCGTGGTCGCCGTGGTCGCGGCCGTGGAGTCGGGCGTCGACGCCGGCCGGCCGTCGCCGGTCACGGTGCCGCCGACTCCGGCGCCGAGCAGGGCACAGAGTGCCAGGCTGGCGAGGCTCGGCGCAGCCGCCGGCCGGATCGGGCCCGCCGTCATCTGGAGGAAGTGCGGCGCCGACGGCGCCAGAAGAGGTTCCGGCTGGTCGCCGCGACGACGACCGTGAGGAGCGCACCGACCGAGGCCAGCCCGATCGGGTACGCCGAATCGCCCGGTCCGGCCGTACCGCCAGCTCCGGTGTCCACGCCACCGGCCGGCACCACGACTCCGCCCCGCGCGTCGACCCGTAGCTCGGTGGTCAGGCCACTCTGCTTCGCGTCGAGCACCAGCAGCGAGTAGACCGTGCCGTCGGCGAGTGACACGTCGACAGTCGTCGGCTTCGCGCCGGTCGCCGACAACCGCAGCGTCGACCGCCCCGGCTCGACCTCGTGGTACGCGGTGGTGGTGGCGAACTGCACGCCGCTGGCGATGCTGGCCCCCTCGGCGACCGACACGTCGATCACCGGCGCGCGTACCGACGCCTGCACCACCCGGACCTTCGCCCGGCCCTCCGGCGGTGCGCTCAGGTCGTCGTCGAGCACCTTCAGCCCCAGCCCGGCGTACCGGCCGACACCGGCGACGGTGTACGCCTTCCCGGCCGCCACCGAGACCCGTTCGGTGAGCACCGGCGGATCAGCGGCAGGTGCGCCGGCCCTGCGCATCGCCACCGAGTACGGGCCGACCGGCAACGGCAGGTACGGCGACAGCACGCCGTAGCCGACCGCCTTGAAGACCTGCGGTTTGGCCGAGCCGGTCGCGGGACCGAGATAGACGTCGACGGCCGGGGTGTCCGGCGACAGGTGGGCCAGCCGCACGTAGCCGACCCTCGCCCCGGTAGCGGTGGCGGTGGTCGGGAGGACGGTGGTACCCAGGCCGAGCCCGAGGCCGAGGGCGGCCGCCCCGGCCGCGATCCGTCGCCCGATCCGGATCGATGATGTGGTGGTGTGGTGCATCGTGCCTCCTGATCGTGGCGGGCACGGTAGCGGCCCGAAGGCCCGGAACGTCGCACTGGCGGTCCGTCCGGACGGCGCGATCACGGGAGGACGCTCGGGAGGACCACCGGGCCGTGGAAAGGGTCCCGAGTCGGTACCGGGACCCGCAAGCTCGCCACACAGGGTTACTTAATCGTTACGCATTTCGGACGTGGGGCCGTTCCGGGCGGCCGAGCCCGGCTCGGAGTCGTCGGACGGTGGTAGGTGGTACTACCTGGGCAGCGCCTTCTCGATGGCGGCGGCGACTTCCGGCGCCTCCGGCTCGACCTGGGGCGCGAACCGGGCGATGGCGGTGCCGTCCGGTGCGACCAGGAACTTCTCGAAGTTCCACCGGATGTCACCGGAATGTCCGCCGGCATCGGGGACGTCCACGAGGGCGGCGTAGAGCGGGTGCCGATCAGGTCCGTTGACGTCGATCTTCTCGGTCATCGGAAAGGTCGCGCCGAAGGTGGACCGCGCGAATTCGGCGATCTCGGCCGGGGTACCGGGTTCCTGGTCGGCGAACTGGTTGCTGGGCACGCCCAGCACGGTCAGACCGCGCTCGGCATACGTTTCGTGGAGCATCTGGAGACCGACGTACTGCGGAGTCAGCCCACATCGTGAGGCGAGGTTGACCACGAGCAGCGCGTTGCCCCGGAACTGACTGAGATCGGTGAAGAAACCCCCGGTCAGCGCTCCGATCTCGACGTCGAAGACGTTCACGTCGCCTCCTCGTTACGTTCGTCGTCGCTGTGACGTGCTGGGCTGGGCTGGTCGATGCCCTCGCTGCGCTCGGCCATGCGCCGAGGCTACCGGTCGGGCGGCCCGACGGTACCGGTTACGGCGTCGCCGCTCGCATCAAGGGCTCGCGCGCCGGCCGTATTCTTGCCCCCGTGGGTGCCCACGACTTCCGGCTCGGAGTGGACTTCGGCACGTCCAACACCGTCGCGGTGCTGCGCTGGCCGGACGGGCGGGTGCGCCCGCTGCTCTTCGACGGTTCGCCGCTGCTGCCCTCGGCGGTGTTCGCCGGTCTCGACGGCCGGATCGCGGTCGGCCGCAACGCCCTGCACGCCGGGCGGGCACATCCGGAGCGCTTCGAGCCGTACCCGAAGCGGTGCATCGACGACGGCACGGTACTGCTCGGAAACGTCGGCACGTCGACCGAACCGGTCGGGGTTCCGGTCGAGGAACTGATCACGGCGGTGCTGCGGCGGGTGGCGGAGGAGGCGACACGTACGGCGGGGCAGTCGGTTCCGCACGCCGTACTCACCTTTCCGGCCGGATGGCGGCAGGCGCGTCGGAGCATCCTGCTGAGCGCGGCGAACCCCGTGTTTCCCCACGTGGCGCTGGTGCCGGAGCCGGTAGCCGCGGCCGGTCACTTCGTCGCGCTGGAGGGCGCCGCCGTGCAACCCGGCTCCGCCGTGATGGTCTACGACCTCGGCGCGGGCACCTTCGACGCCTCGGTGGTGCGTCGTACGGCCGACGGCTTCGAGGTGCTCAACACGGAAGGGCTCTCCGACGCCGGGGGACTGGACGTCGACGCGGCGATGATGGCGTACGTCGGCGCGCTCTACGCCGCCCGGGACTCGGCGGCCTGGCGGCGGCTGGGGCAGCCGGTCACGCCCGCCGACCGCCGGCTCAGCCGGGCACTCTGGGACGACATCCGGGTCGGCAAGGAGATCCTGTCCGAGTCGACGAGTGTGCTGGTGCACGTGCCACTCTTCGATGACGAGGTGCCGTTCGGGCGTGAGCAGGTGGAACAACTCGCGCAACCGATCCTGGCCCGGACGGTCGCGGTGGCCCGGTCCACGTTGCGGGGTACCGGGATCGACGCGGCGGACCTCGCCGGGCTCTACCTGGTCGGTGGCGCCAGCCGGCTTCCGTTGGTGGCGACGATGCTGCACCGGGCCTTTGGCATCGCACCCGCCAGCGTCGAACAGCCGGAACTGGCCGTGGCGGAGGGCAGCCTGCGCGCGGTGTCCTGGCCGGCCGCCGTGGACGGTGAACTGTCGGTTTCCGTGTCCGGCACCGCTACCACCACCACGACGGCGAACGCCTCCGCCACTACCGGGGCTCCCGGCGGTACGGCGACGCCCGGCGGTACGGCTCCGCTCGGGAACACGGCTCCGCTCGGGAACACGGCTCCGCTCGGGAACACGGCTCCGCTTGGAAATACGGTGTCGAGCCGCTGGCGGGTGGTAGCCCGGTGGGCGGCGGACACCGCCGGTGGGCGTACCCCGAAGCGGTGGGTGGCGGCCGGGGTCGCCCTCGTCGGGGTGGCGGCGGTGCTGGCTCTGCTGCCGACCCTCGGCCGGGGCGAGGGCAACGGCTCTTCGGCCGACGGCCCCGGCAACGGAGTCCGGGGTAGCCAGGCCAGCAGCACCCCGACGGCGTCCGCCTCGCCGACCCCGGCGCCGACCCCCTCCTCGGCGATCGACTTCTGCCTGATCGGGACCTGGCGGGAAACCTCCAACACGGTCGACTTCGGCTTCAGCGGCGTTCAGGTCACGATGAAGGCATCGGGTGCGATCCGCCGGCACTGGCCGGACGGTCGGGGCGTGACCCAGTTCGGCAGGGCGACGACCTGGACCGGGCGGTTGAACGGCCGTCGCTACGACGTCGTCACCAGCGGCACCCTCAAGTTCAAGTTGCGGACCGGCGACGGGCAGATGTTCGCGCAGAGCACCGGGGCCAGCGGCACCACCATCGGCCGGATCAACGGTCGGGAGAGCTGGCGGGAGCCGTTGCGGGCCGCCGTGGGATCGTCGAACTACGCCTGCTCGGCTGAGGTGTTGAGCGTCAGTCTGGACAAGCGGGACATCGAGCTGCGCCGGGTCAGTCGTAACCCGGACGCGAAGGTCTGACCCACCCGCCGACTGCCGGATCGTCCAGTGGGGACGGCACTGGTTGCCGCCGGGAGGAAATCGAAACATGGACATCTTGACGAAGCGGTGAACCGCTGAGTAGCGTCGCCTCAGTTAAATGGAAAGTTTCCTATTAGTTAGCAGGGAGACGCCACCATGAGGAGATCCATCCGCCGGACGCTCTGGGCCGGCGTCGTGGCCGCGGTGGCCATCGCCGCGGTCCCGGTCACCGCGGCTCTCGGCGCCGGCAGCCTCACCACCAGCTTCACCGCCAGTTCCGACTGGGGCTCCGGCCACGAGGTCAGGGTCACCGTCACCAACGGCACCGACGCCTCGGTGAGCACCTGGCGGGTCGAGTTCGACCTGCCCGCCGGCACCGCCATGAGCAGCTTCTGGGACGCCGACGTCACCCGGACCGGTGACCGGTACGTGGCGGTGAAGAAGAGCTGGGCCGGTGCGCTGGCGCCGGGCGCGTCGGCGACCTGGGGCTACATCGGCTCCGGCGGCTACCGGGCGCCGGTGAACTGCACCGTCAACGGGACCGCCTGCGGCGGCGGGACCACGCCGACCGCGACCCCGACCACCGTCCGGCCGACCACGGCGCCGCCGACGACCCCACCACCGACCACGCCGCCGGTGACCACACCGCCGCCCGACCCGGGCGGCCAGAAGGTGGTCGGCTACTTCACCCAGTGGGGCGTCTACCAGCGGGCGTACCACGTCAAGAACATCCACACCAGCGGCTCGGCCGCCAAGCTGACCCACATCATGTACGCCTTCGGAAACACCACCGGCGGCCGGTGCACCATCGGGGACAGCTACGCGGACTACGACCGGGCGTACACGGCGGCGGAGAGCGTTGACGGTGTGGCCGACACCTGGGACACCGGCGCACTGCGCGGCAACTTCAACCAGCTCCGCAAGCTCAAGCGGATGTACCCGAACCTGCGGGTGATCTGGTCGTTCGGCGGCTGGACCTGGTCCGGCGGCTTCACCCAGGCCGCGCAGAACCCGGCCGCGTTCGCCGAGTCCTGCCACAGCCTGGTCGAGGACCCGCGCTGGGCGGACGTCTTCGACGGCATCGACATCGACTGGGAGTACCCGAACGCCTGCGGACTGACCTGCGACGCCAGCGGCCCGAACGCGTTCAGGAACGTGGTCTCCGCGCTGCGTAGCCGGTTCGGGTCGTCCGCGCTGGTCACCGCCGCGATCACCGCGGACGGCAGCAACGGCGGCAAGATCGACGCGGCCGACTACGCCGGGGCGATCAACAACCTCAACTGGCTGATGCCGATGACGTACGACTACTTCGGCGCCTTCGCCGCGCAGGGGCCGACGGCGCCGCACTCGCCGCTCACCTCGTACACCGGGATTCCGCAGCAGGGCTTCTGGTCCGACGCGGCGATCCAGAAGCTGAAGAGCAAGGGCGTTCCGGCCAACAAGCTGCTGCTCGGCATCGGCTTCTACGGTCGGGGCTGGACCGGCGTCACCCAGGCCACCCCGGGCGGTACGGCCACCGGGGCGGCACCGGGCACCTACGAGGCGGGCATCGAGGACTACAAGGTGCTCAAGAACACCTGCCCGGCGACCGGCACCATCGCCGGCACGGCGTACGCGAAGTGCGGCAACAACTGGTGGAGTTACGACACCCCGGGCACCATCGGCGGCAAGATGTCGTACGCCAAGGGTCAGGGGCTGGGCGGCTCGTTCTTCTGGGAGCTGTCCGGCGACACGGCCAACGGTGAACTGATCACCGCCATCTCCAACGGTCTCCGTTAGTCGGCGCGGCCACCGACCCAGGCGCACGAGCCGGGCTCTGGTCATCCGGGGAGGGGTGACCAGGGTCCGGCCGCCGGTCCATAAGGTGGTCCAATGGTCGCGGCCCTGGAGCTGTATCTCGACACCGACGCCACCCGGCGGATCCGGGTGCTCTGGGAAGCCCTGGAGTCCGAGGGCGTGCAGAGCATGCGTTCGCTGCTGGGACAGCGGCACCGTCCGCACGTCTCGCTGGCGGTCGCCCCGCGACTCGACCCGGAGCAGGTCGCCGGGGCTCTGGCCGGTACGGTCGTGGCCGCGCCGCTGCGGCTGTCGTTCCAGTACGCCGGCCAGTTCGTCGGCCGGGTGGTGTGGCTGGGGCCGACCCCCACCGCCGAGCTGCTGACCCACCAGGAGACGGTCCACACCCGACTGGTCCAGGCCGGTGTTCCGGTCAGCGAGCACTACCGGCCCGGTCGCTGGGTGCCGCACTGCACGCTCTCCATGCGAGTGCCCAACGCCGCGATGGCGGCGGCGGTACGACGTTGCCTGGAGGTGCTGCCGATCGAGGCGACCGTGGTCGGCGCCGCCGTCGTCGACCACGCGCGGGACATCGTCCACCCGCTCGAATAGACCATTCCGGCATCGCGGGTCAGCCGTCGGAGTCGCCGGGTGCCACCAGCCCGCTCTCGTAGGCGAGGACGACGGCCTGGGCCCGGTCCCGGAGGGTGAGCTTGGCGAAGATCCGGGCGACATGGGTCTTCACGGTGGCCTCGCTCAGCGTCAGCCGGTGCGCCAGTTCGGTGTTGGACAGCCCCCGACCCAGCAGGGTCAGGACCTCGAGTTCCCGGGGCGTCAACGCGGCGAGGTCCCGGTGCGGGGCCGCGCGGGTACCGGTCGCGTGAGCCGCCCCGCCCCTGCCGGCGCCAGCGGACGTGGCGTCAGCGGCGGCGAAGCGTTCGACGAGTCGTCGGGTGATCGAGGGGGAGAGGAGGGCGTCTCCGGTGTTGACCAGCCGTACGGCGGCGGCGAGGTGTTCCGGCGTGACGTCCTTGAGCAGGAACCCGCTGGCCCCGGCCGCCAGTGCGGCGTAGACGTACCGGTCCAGGTCGAACGTGGTCAGCATGATCACCCGACTCTGCGGGGTCTGCGCCAGGATGCGCCGGGCTGCCTGTAGACCGTCCATGTTCGGCATCCGGATGTCCAACAGCACGACGTCCGGCCGGAGCTTCTGCGCCGCCGTCACCGCCTCGACGCCGTCGGCGGCCTCGCCCACCACGTCCAGACCACGCGCGGTCAGGATCATCCGGAAGCCGGTACGCACCAGGGCCTGGTCGTCGACGATGAGGATCCGGGGAACCGGCTCGGCACCGACCGGCTCCCGCCCATCCGACACTGTCACGGCCGGTCCAGGGGGATTCGGGCGCGTACCCGGTAGCCGCCGCCGAGGCGCCGCCGGGCGTCCAGGTCACCGCCGTAGACCGCGACGCGTTGCCGCAGTCCCAACAGGCCATGCCCGGCCCCGGCGCCGTCGTCCGGCCGATCATCCGTCGACCTCCGGCGGTTTCCGGCCACGGGCGCCTCCGACCCGGGCCGACCGCCGGACAGCACACTCGGGCCGGTGTTGAGCACCTCCACCCGGAGGTAGCGGTTCGCGTACCGGATGGTGACCTCGGCCTTCGCTCCGTCGCCGTACCGGAGGGCGTTGGTCAGCGCCTCCTGCACGATCCGGTACACGGTCAGGTCGATGCCGGCCGGCAGCGGATAGGGCTCGCCGGTGATCCGTACCTCGACCGGCAGCCCGGCGAACGCGATCCGGTCGATCAGCGGGCTCAGTTGGCGCAGCCCGGGCTGTGGCGCGAGGCCCGTGCCGTCGCCACCCTCCTCGCCGTCCTGCGACGGCGCGAGCAGGCCGAGCAGGTACCGCAGTTCGGTCATCGCGTCCCGCCCGGCACCCTCGACGGCCGAGAGCGCCGCCGCGGCCTCGTCCGGCAGGGTGGCCAGCACCTCGCGCGCGGCCCCGGCCTGGACCACCATCAGGCTGACGTTGTGACTGACGATGTCGTGCAGTTCCCGGGCGATCCGGGCCCGCTCGGCCTCGACCGCGACCCGGGCGGCGCTCTCGCGCTCCCGTTCGAACAGCCAGCTCCGTTCGCCCAGGGCCCGTCGGTGCAGACGCCGTGCCCGCACCAGCGCCACCGTCAGCCACACCACGGCCGAGCAGGCCGCCGCGAGTGCGGCACTCAGCCAGAGCGTTCCGGATTCCCACACACCGACCACCTTCGCAGCACCCGCCCCGATCCGCGTCATCCCGGGGCAGCAGCGGCGTACATCCCCAGGATGACCAGGCCGGACGTTACCTCCGAGGGCTGATGCCGGCGCCGGCCGCCACCTCTAGCTTTGCAGCCATGACCAGCGAGGACAGCACCGGACAGGTCGTCGTGCGACTCGACGCCCTGCGCAAGGAGTACGGCGACACCACCGCACTGGACGGCGTGACCCTCCAGATCCGCAGCGGGGAGGCGGTCGCGGTGATGGGCCCGTCGGGCTGCGGAAAGTCGACCATGCTCAACATGATCGCCGGACTGGACCGACCGACCTCCGGCACCGTCACCGTGCACGGCGAGGAACTGGGTCGGCTCGGCGAGACCGGGCTCGCCCTGTTCCGGCGCAAGCGGATCGGCATGATCTTCCAGTTCTTCAACCTGCTCGACGACCTGCCGGCGCTGGACAACGTGGCGCTGGCCGGACAGTTGACCGGCATCCCGGCCAGGCAGTCGCGCAGGCGGGCCCTCGAACTCCTCGACGAACTCGGGATCGCCGACCGGAGGAACATCTATCCGGCCGCGCTGAGCGGTGGTGAGCGGCAGCGGGTGGCCGTCGCCCGGGCCCTGATGAACCGGCCGGCACTGCTGTTGGCGGACGAGCCGACCGGCGCCCTGGACAGCTCCGCCGGCGAGCAGGTGATGGACCTGTTGCTCGACCTCAACCAGATCGGTCAGACGCTGCTACTGGTGACCCACGACCAGGGCCTGGCCACCCGGTGCGCCACCCGGTTGGTCGAACTCGCCGACGGCCGGGTCGCCGGCGAACGCACCCTGGAGCGGGCGGCGTGAGCGCGGTCTGGCGGACCGCTCGGGCGGCCGTACGGCGTCGCCGGTTGCAGACGACGGTCATCGGTCTGGTCGTGCTGTTCTCCACCGCGACGATCGTGGTCGCGCTGGGACTGCTGGACGCCTCTTCGGCCCCCTTCGAGCGGGCCTTCGCGGCACAGCGTGGCGCCCATGTCGTCGCGGCGTTCGACGGGACCCGGGTCGGCACGGCGGACCTGACCCGGACAGCCGAGATTCCGGGAGTCGAGGCCGTCGCGGGCCCCTTCGCACAGGTCGTACTGGACATCCCCGCGGACGGCGCGGCGCACTCGTTCCTGTCGGGCCCGGTCACCGTGGTGGGTCGGGCGGACCCCGGTGGTGCCGTGGACAGGATCGACCTCTGGGCTGGCCGGTGGGCCACCGGCCCCGGTGAGATCGTCCTCAACGCGGTGCCCCCGCCCCCCGGCCGACCCTCGCCGTTCCCGCTGCACGAAAAGATCAGCATTTCCGGCCGGGCGGCGTTCACCGTCGTCGGTTACGCCTACAGCCTGACCCAGACGGCCACCGCCTGGGTCTCACCCGAACAGGCCGCGGCCCTGCGTCCGACCAGTATCCAGATGCTCTACCGGTTCACCGCGGCGGCCACGGAGCGCGAGATCGACGCCGGGATGGCCGCCGTCACCGGGGAACTTCCGTCGGATGCGCTGGTCGCCGCGCAGTCGTACCTCGTCGTCAAGCAGGCGGCCGCCGCCGGGCCGGGCGTGTACGTGCCGTTCCTGATGGCCTTCGGTGTCCTCGGGCTGGTGACGGCGATCCTGATCGTCGGCAACGTGGTCAGTGGCGCGGTGGTATCCGGGTTCCGGCATATCGGGATCCTCAAGGCGCTCGGTTTCAGCCCGCGCCAGGTGCTCGCGGTCTACCTCGTGATGGTCTGCGTTCCGGGGGGCGTCGGCTGCGTGCTGGGCACCGTACTCGGCAACCTCGCCGCCGAGCCGCTGTTGGGCAACGCGTACCAGGGGTTGGGGTTCAATCCGGGCGACAGCGGCGTTCCCGTCTGGGTCGACGTGGTCACCCTGCTGGGGATCCCGGCCATCGTGGTTCTCGCGGCGCTCGTACCCGCGCTGCGCGCACACCGGCTGTCCGCGGCCGAGGCGATCAGCGCGGGCAGTGCGTCCCGGGCCGGCCGCGGGTTGCGGATCCAACGGTGGCTCAGTGGCACCCGGCTGCCGCGCTCGGTCAGCCTGGGCCTGGGGCTGCCGTTCGCCCGGCCCGGCCGGACGACCCTGACCATGGCCGCCGTCGTGCTCGGCGTGACCACGGTGACGTTCGCGACCGGCCTGGCCAGCACGGTGACCGGGTACGCCGACGCCACGGACGGCAACGACACCGTCGGGGTACGGGCGAATCCCCCCGGGTCGGAGCTGGAGACGCCGTCGTCGCTGACCGAATCGCAGATCGAGGCGCTGCTGCGCTCGCTGCCCGGCACGTCCAGGGTGACCGTCAACCTGGACCTCGAGTTCTCGCTCGTCGGGTCCACCCAGCCCGTGCGGGTCATCTTCCTGCACGGGGATGTCGGCACCCAGGGGTACCCGGACCAGCTCGTCGACGGCCGCTGGATGTCCCGACCGGGCGAGGCGGTCGTTCCCTCGAAGCTGTTGCGCGAGCGCGGCCTTGCGGTCGGCGACCGCATCACGCTGGAACTCGACGGCCGGCAGGGCGCGGTGACCGTTGTCGGCGAGACCATGGAGGGTCCCCCGGGACCGCCCGGGATCCTCGCCGACCGGCAGACGCTCGCCGAACTCGCGCCGGACCGTCAACTCGCCAACCACCAGTTCCTCTTCCAGGTCCAGCTCGCCTCCGGGGCCGACGTCCAGGGATACCTCGCTGCGGTCCGGGCGGCGGATCCGGGGCTCTACGCGTTCGACAACGCGGGGACCGACTCGTTCAGCGTCGCCGTCGTCAGCCTCGCCGCGACGTTGACCCTGATGCTGGGGACGGTCACGGCGCTCGGCGTCTTCAACACCGTCGTGCTCAACACCCGGGAACGCCGTCGTGACCTCGGCATGCTCAAGTCGATCGGGATGACACCCCGGCAGGTGACCGTGATGATGGTGACCTCGATGGCGGCCCTGGGTGCGGTCGGCGGACTGCTCGGCATCCCGCTCGGGATGCTCGCACACCGTTTCATCGTGCCGTTGGTGGCGGATGCGGCGCAGATCGGTGTCGCGCGGATGCTGCTGCATGTCTGGCAGCCGGAGGTGCTCGGCATGCTGGCCCTCGCGGGGGTCGTGATCGCGGTGGTCGGCGCGTTCATCCCGGCCCGTTCGGCGGCCCGGCTCAGTATCGCCAAGGTGCTGCACAACGAGTGATCAGCCGGGCGACCGGCCAAGGTTCCTGATTGGTGTCCGGGCGTCGACGACGGGTCCGTCGTCGGCGCCCGGCCGGGCTACCGGGTCCGACCTGGCCCCGTCATCCGCCGGAATCCTGGCGGAGCAGGTCGCGCAGGATCTGCTCGTCCCCGTCGTCCAGGGTGCCGACGAACCGCCGCAGCACCGAGCCGCGGTCGGGCTCGGCGGCCAGCAGCCGGCTCATCCGTTCGGCGACCAGACCGGCGGCGTCCCGCACGGCGCCGTAGCGGTAGGCCCGGCCGTCCCGGTCACGGGTGACCGCGCCCTTGTCCAACAGCCGGGTCAGGGTCGTCACCACGGCGCTGTAGGACAGCGCCCCGCCGGGGTCGAGTCGGTCGCGGACCTCGCCCGGCGTCAACGGGTGCGTGGCCTCGACGAGAACCGTGACCACCTGGGCTTCGAGCTGGCCGGGGCGTCGGCGGGAGCTTTCGGACGAGGCGTCGGCAGGGGGTGGTGTCGGGCTCATCACAGCCGACTCTATCGGTTGCCCCGGTCGCGTCGGCCGGGCCCGTCGAGCGTCCGGTGGCCTGTCGAGCGTCGGCCGGACCCGTTGACGCTCAGCCGTGGCAGACTCGACCGGTCTGGACGGAGAGACATGTTCGATCATTTCGTGTGGTCGGTGATCGTGGTTCCGCCGCTGATCGTGGTGACGATGCGGCTGCTGGCCGATCGCCTGCCACCCTCGACCGCCGCCGTCGTCATGGCCTGGTCGGCGGCGGGGGTGGCGGCGGCCAGCATGGTGAACCTCATCCTCTTCACGCTGACGGCGATCGCCGAGGTGCCGGCCGTCGGCAGGATGTTCGGCTGGTCTTGGCGGGTGGTCGTGGACGACACGGCACAGGTGGCCTGGGTGCCCTGGCTGAGCGCGGTGCTGCTGGTCGTCGCGACGGTGTCGGTCGGTCTGCGGTGGCGCGGTCACCGTCGGGCACTTCGCCTCAGCCACGTCGAGCTGCCCGACGGCGGCACGCTCGTGATGCTGCCCGACGCGACTCCGCAGGCGTTCGCGGTGCCGGGCCGCCCGGGTCACGTCGTGGTGACCACCGGTATGCGTCAACTGCTCACCGATCGTCAGTTCGACGCGCTGCTCGCCCACGAGAACGCGCACCTCACGGCGGGACATCACCGGCTCATCCGGCTGGCCGAACTCGCCGCCGCGACGCATCCGGCTCTGTGGTGGGTGGCCCGTTCCGTCGACTACCTGGTGGAACGGGCGGCCGACGAGCAGGCCGCGGTCGAGATCGGCAGTCGCCGTACGGTTGCCCACGCCATCGGGACGGCCGCGCTGGCCACGACGGGAAGCCGGGACCTCCGGGCCGGTCTGCACGCTGCGGCTTCGGGTGGGGTGGTTCCGCGCCGGGTGGCGGAACTCCTGCGTCCACCCGCACGCCGTCGCTGGTCCGGGCTGGGCGCCCTACCGGTGTCGCTGGCCCTGGCCTCGGTCGTCTGGACCGGCGAGGCGATCTACGACTTCTTCGAGTTGCTGAACGCGGCCCGGCCCGGCTGACGGCCGGAGCACCCCCGGCTGACGGTTCCGACTGTCGTGAACCCCCGCTGGTCACGAGCGCGGCTATACCGAGTATTATACTCAGTATAATCCGATGTGGAGGCGCCCCATGAGTGTTCGGCACGCCCTGTTGGCCCTGCTCGCCGAGGGTCCGAAGTTCGGGTTGCAACTGCGGCAGGAGTTCGAGGAGCGAACCGGGGAGGTGTGGCCGCTCAACGTCGGTCAGGTCTACACCACCCTGCAACGACTCGAACGCGATGGACTGGTGGAGTCCGAGGACATCCAGGCGGAGGGCCCGCAGAAGGGGTTCCGGATCACCGCCGTCGGCAGTAGCGAGCTTGCGGCCTGGCTCCGGACCCCACCGGACGCCGCGCTTCCGCCACGCGACGAGTTGGTGATCAAGGTGCTGGTGGCGCTCACCGTGCCCGGGGTGGACGTACACGAGGTGGTGCAGGTTCACCGCCGGCATCTGATCGAGGCGATGCAGCGGTACACCCGGCTGAAGGCGGACGCGTCGGAGCAGGACATCGGCGTCGGACTCGTGGTCGACGCCGAGCTGTTCCGGCTGGAGGCGGCCGTCCGGTGGCTCGACGCGGCCGACGCCCGGCTGACCCGGCGGCCGGCGACCACCTCCGTTC
>NZ_JADPUN010000183.1 GCF_015690345.1 Plantactinospora alkalitolerans
ACGATCGCCGGGTTGGCGGGGCGGTTGTCCGGCACGTAGATGTGCATGCGCATGCCGCCCGGGTTGTTGCCGAAGTTGCTCACCTCGACCAGTGACGCGGCGGACGCCGGTGACGACAGGACAAGGCCCCCGACCGCGAGGAGCACGGCGCTGGCGGACGCTACCAACGCCGCCCTAGTTCGTGACATGGCACCTCCATCGATATCCATTTATCTGGGACCTTAGACATGTTCCTGACGACCGTCAATCAAGTGCCTAATGTCTCCTGCCACCGGAGTGGACCCCGCATGACGAGGCGGCCGGGTTACGGGCCGGTACAGGTGAGCGACGGGGATGACGGAATGCCGCCGCCGAGGAAGCCGAAGGTGGTCGACCCCGACACCGCGAACGACCCGTCGTACGAGGGGTTACGCACCGACACGGTGGAACCGCTGGTGCTACGCCGTGACCTCGCCCTGGCGTCCAGCAGCGGGCAGAGGAACCGGCGGTAGCGGGCCTGTCTCGCTAACGACTCTGTCTCCGCCCACCTCGTCCACGCCGCCGGTGGCGGCACGACCCTCGCACTGATCGCCGGATTGATCGCACCGGGTCGACGACCGCGTTGCGGGAGGTATCACCGGGCCGGGTCGGCGATACGGTCAGGCCGGCGCCGGCAGCCGAGACAGTTTCGATGGGCGGGTGGCCCGCAGGTCACCCGCCTACGGCTCGGGCGATGCGCGTCGGCGGCGGCGGCCAACGCCCCCCACGCGATTACGGCCACTACTCGGCGATCCGCGACCACGACGACGACATCCACCGGGTCCCGCTGCATCCCGCCTCGCCCGAAGAATTGACAGGCATCGGTGGGTGGGCCCACGGCGTCGCCACCGCAGGCGGCGACACGACTCTCGCCGACGGACTCACATATCTGTTCGGCCGAGCCACCTGCAGCATGTGTGGCAGCAGGTTCGACCTCGCCGACTGGCTCGAGGCCGAGAACAGTCCCCGTCAGCCTATCGACCCGATCGTGCCCCGAACCGACCGCTCAACCTGACACCCGACGTCCCGGACGATCGGCTGCCGGCCTGGATGCCCTGCCCGCACGTCATGCCGGCGTCCAGCGCCTGCTGTACCAGGCGACGACCCGTGCCTCCGTTGGCGCCGAGAACGACGGTACGCATCTGGTGCGCTCCCTCCCAAGGTGGCTTCGCCAGGAACATCGGCCCGCGCCGTTCATTTGTGACAAACCACAGGTCACGGTGAGATCAGCCGCCGAATCGCTCCAGCGCGCCGAGGTCGTCATGACGGCAATCCGGATGGATGGTTCTCCCCGGCCGGGTGAAGGTCACCGCAAGTTGGACCATGAGCACCGTCCGGTCGGAGGGCTCCAGATCGAGACGATGGACGTGGCGGCGCAGCACCCGCGACCTGATGCCGTAACACCAGGATTTCTACCTCGTCGGCGCGAACCCGAACGGTACAAGGTTGTGGTGGTCAGGTCAGAGCACCGATCCGAGGGAGAACCACAGTGGTCGATCAAGGTCCGGCGCTGTGCCGGCAGCGCCGGACCTGGTGACCGGTCAGCGGCAGAGGTGATGTGTACCGGTACGAAAGCACATGGATATCGAAGATCGCCCGGTCACGGGCAGAGGTCTCGGCACCGCAGCTGCTCTCGGCCTAAAGCTGCTTCGTGTGCCCGGGCAGCTCCACGTCGGCGAGGCCGGCGAGAATGTCCCGCAGCAGGAGTGGCTGTTCAACCAAGCACGTGCCATTGGACAACAGCAGCGTCGGTACCTTCGTGGCAAGCTCGGCCTCGCTCAGCAATGCGGCGAGGGCGCACAAGGCCTCCCCCTGCACGCGGATGCGCTCCCGTAGGCCTGCCTCACCGCTCGCGAGCGTGATGACTCGGTCGAGGGTCCACGCGTCCTGGGACAAGCGGTTGTCGTACGTCGAGATCGCCCCCGAGGCGACTGCGGCAACGGTGCTGATGGTGGCCGCGCTGACAAGGGAGACGTGGGCCAGGACTTGCTCGGTGTTCCACTCGTCGGGTGGCGGTACGGCTCGCGGAGCGGTGGCCAGCAGCGCGTCGTAGGCCTGCCGGAGGGGGGTGGTGTCCATCAGGTCGGATTCCTCTCAGGCGTGTGTGCCGGTCATTTTCCACGGGGCTTGCGGGAGCACGTCGCCGGTCTCCAGCAGGGACTTCAGGTTCGACAGGACGGCCGGCCAGCCGCTCGAGATGCCGTTGAACATGTCGAGGTTGGCAAGGTTCTCGTGCGTCACGGTGAGACGCACGATGTCCTGGTGCGGTTCGACGAGGAACGTGACGACCGACGGCTCCCGCTCCTCGTTCGGGCTGTCCTCAAAGGTGATGACCAGACGTGTCGGCGGCTCGGCGGTGAGCACCTTGCCCACGACGTCGGCCACGCCCGATCCGTCGGTGCGCTGGTGTTCCCACGCTGAGCCGGGCTGCCAGTCGGAAACGTTGGCGTGGTCCCAGTACCGGGCAGTCAGGTCGGCGTCGGTGAGTGCCTGCCATACCTGCTCGGCGGTGGCGTGGATGTAGGTGACGTATACGTATGTCGGCACGGATGTCATGCCGTACTCCTCTGCTTGGTGTTTGATCATGCTGAGTGCCCGCAGGCGGGGCATGTCAAAGCCGGAGATCCAGCGCTGCTCGATCTCGTGGATCGGTGCCGGGTTCAGGTAGTGCAGGCGCTCCCGCCCTCGCCGCACGACGGTGACGAGGTTGGCCCGCACGAGGATGTCGAGGTGTTGGGTGGCCGACTGGCGGGCCATGGTCAGGTGCTCGCAGAGTTCGCCCAACGTCTGGCCGTTGCGTTCGCGGAGGCGGTCGAGCAGAAGCCGCCTCGTGGGATCGGCCAGCGCCTTGAAGGTCAGCTCCGTCTCGCTCACGCCCTCATTATGCAGGTGTTTACCTGCCTAATGTCAACACCAGCCCTCGCATAGCCCTGATCCGCACTCGTTCGCCGCCGGGCGGGCGCGCCGGCCCCCGGCCCCGTCACTCTCCGTACGCCATTGTCCAGCTGCCGAACGCACGCCCGTGCCGAATAACAGTGCACCCGATCTTGCTCAAGCTTCGGTTTCACAGGTGCCGACAACTCCCCGTGCGCGGTATGTGTTCGATCGCCGAAGCCATCCAAGATGCCCGACATGTCATTCACCTCGTACGAGCTCGACCACATCGCGGCCCACCCGGCGGCCACGGGGAGATCGACGTCCGCTACTCGTACACCGCCGAGGGCGCCGCGACCTGGGACCGGTTCGTGACCTGGCAGGAGGGCGATGCCAT
The DNA here is from genome assembly GCF_015690345.1 of Plantactinospora alkalitolerans. Classification (GTDB taxonomy): domain Bacteria; phylum Actinomycetota; class Actinomycetes; order Mycobacteriales; family Micromonosporaceae; genus Plantactinospora; species Plantactinospora alkalitolerans. Next base: position 3,290 of record NZ_JADPUN010000183.1, read on the forward strand.
GTCCAACATCCTGCACTCCACGCTGGACATGCCGCCCCACAAGAACACGGAGCGGTGGCACCTGCTTCCTCGCGGTCAGAGCATAGGCTCGGGTGTATGGCGAGGTACTACGATGTGCATCCGGACGACCCCCAGGCCCGTTTGCTCCGGCAGGTCGTCGATCTGATCCGGGGCGGCGGGCTGATCGCCTACCCCACGGATTCGTGCTTCGCCTTCGGATGCCAACTGGGTAACCGGGCTGGGTTGGACCGGATCCGGGAGATCCGCCGCCTCGATGAACGGCATCACTTTACGCTGGTATGCCGAGACTTCGCCCAACTCGGCCAGTTCGTCCAGGTCAGCAATTCGGTGTTCCGATTGGTCAAGGCGTGCACCCCGGGCAGCTACACGTTCATCCTGCCGGCTACCCGAGAGGTGCCGCGCCGGTTGCTGCATCCCAGGAAACGCACGGTTGGGGTACGCGTTCCCAAGCACACGGTCGCCCAGGCGCTGCTGGCTGAGCTCGGCGAGCCGATACTTTCGAGCACCATCCTCCTGCCCGGCCAGGAGGAGCCGATGACCCAGGGGTGGGAAATCAAGGAACGACTGGACCACCTCCTTGACGCGGTAGTCGACGCTGGCGACTGCGGAAGCGAGCCGACGACAGTGGTCGACCTGTCGCAACCCGAGCCCGAGATCTTGCGCCGAGGGGCCGGAGACCCTTCGCGCTTCGAGTAGCCGTATCAAGGTCACATCGCCGGGCGGCCCCGGTGTCAGCGGGCACCCGCGTCGGCCGAAGCGATCTCGTGCGAACTGGACACGCCGTTTCGGCCCAGGCCGCGCAACTCGATGAAGTGACCGGGTTCGGTGCCACCTGCGCCCAGGAACTCATCGCCGAGCTCGGCGTGGACATGACCGTCTTCCCCACCGCCGCACATCTCGCCTCCTGGGCCCGGTTCGCACCCCGCGCGAACCGGTCCGCCGGAAAGACGAAACCCGCCACCACCGGCGAGGGCAACCCATGGCTGGCCAGCACGCTCGGCGAGATCACCGCAGTACTCGCCCGCAGCGACACCTGCCTCGGCGAACGCCACCGACGCCTGTCCCGACGCCGAGGCAAACTCCGCGCCATCGTCGCCACCGGCAACTCGATCCTCACCGTCGTCCGGCACCTACTCACCGACCCGACCGCCCGCTACCACCAACGACTACAGCACAACCTGATCCACCAACTGGAACGCGTCACAGGCCAGCAAGTTACCCTCAGCGCCCGCGTCGAACCCGCCGCCACATAACCACCCACCGCTCAGGCCCACCACCAACTCAACACAACCCATCGCTGCTACGCCGCGATGCTGCCGCCTGTCCACTCATGAACATTTCCGAGTCAGTGCGCTCAAGCAGCAATGTGCCGAAGGCACCTCGTTGTCATTCATCTGTCGGGTGGTCCGCCATGAGGTTCCGGCGCTCGCAGAACACTTGCCGTCGCTCCGTCAGGGTGGCAGATCCATATACCCGCTCGCGAACCAGGACGGTCGGTCAAGGGTGCGGCGGACGTGGTGGCCCGCCGCACCCCGTCCTGATCAGCAGACTGATTCGCCCATGAAATTCTTGAGGACGAAGTTGGCCGGTCCGGCTTGGAAGTAGCCGACGCCATCGCGGATCGGGTGCCCGGTGTACAGCTCGACTCGGGAACCGATGCGAACGACGTACGCCTGCTCGCCGTCGTTGTTGTAGATCAGGCGGCCGCGGCCGCCGTAGACGTCCTCAAGCTGGCTCCAACCCATGCCGACCGATGCGCCGACGGGAGACCGGGGCGGGGCGGTGGCGGTGCCGACCTCCACCAGCCGGCCTGCCCGGAAGGCCAGGATGAGTACTCCGGACCAATCGCCGGTTACGCCGGTGAATACGACGTCACACTCCTGCGGCGGGGCGACCCAGTCGATCAGACCAGCCTCCTGCAGGCCTTGCAGGCGCGCGCCGATCCGGTATGGGCCGGCACCGCGAACACTCAGCACCGACCCGGCAGGACCGTCCATAACAGTGCCAGCCGACGTCAGGCCGACCCGCTCGGTGGACGCCGGGCCCACAGCGCGGGTCGAGGCGGACGCGGGTACCGCCGCCGTGACGAGCACCCCCAGGGCCAGCACACCGACGGCAACGAAACGTGGGATCGCGGAACGGTTCATGACGGTTCCCCTCAGTCGTGGTGACCTTTCACCTGGTTGGTCCGCCCGCCACCCACGTTTGTTCGCCCGGGTTGCTGACAACTTTCGGCCACGTTCACCCCCATGATCGACTGAATGAGGGTCTTTGCACGGCATGCCTGTCCAGGCACCAGCGCCCGATGCCACAAGCCCGACGACCCGGTCCACAGCGACATCACGCTCATCTGCTGCCGTCCGTGCACACCGAGCGGGGCCGCATCCCCCGGATAGGACCATCCACCGGGCGTCGTGCCGGGCGGCGAGATCCACAGCCGTCTCGACCCGCTGGCACCGTTGCGCGGGGCGAAGGACGAGCCCAACGGATCGCTCCACGCAGACCGTGATCCTCAATGACCGGGTGCGCCGGTCAGCGGCTCCGAAAGAACTCGTCGGCCGCACCACTCACCGCGTCCGAGGCGACATTGGCCACCGTGCCGCCGACGGGCTCTGCTGCTCTCTCACCAGCGGCTGAAGCGAGACCGCCGATCGCGTAGCCGGCGAGCTTGTCGACACGGTCGGCGCGCTGCTCGCCGGGGTCATCGTCCGGATCGAAGGCGACAGAGATCATGTCAGATCCTGCTCCCAAATCCGGTCCCAATGAAACGTTCGGCAGGTCAGTCGCTCGTTACCAACCACTCCCCCGAACCTCACTCTGCCAGGAACGATAGACAGCACTTGAAGTCCGTTCAACGCCGTTGCGCGCGGTTGTGTCAAGGAACGGACCGCAACGCTCTGACCGGCAGTGACGCGAGGGCACAGGCCGGGCGGGGACGATACATGCAGGTCAAGGCCGTTGAGCGCTGTTCAGTGCCACAGGGAGCACAGCCGTGCTCTCAATCTGCTCCCCCAACGCCATCCCACGATCGCGAACGAAGCCGGGGCGAGGCGCAGTGACATGTCGATGTGCGGGCGTCGAGCCGGGATGCGGTAGCAATGCGCGACTTGGCCATCGTCTCGGGCGCTCGGCTGGATCTTGCACTTAGACGTATACGTCTATAAGTTGGCTGGGTGCCTCTGAACGCGTCACGGAACAGCCTGGTACTGCCGATCCTCGGACTCCTCGTCGAGCAGCCGGCGCATGGCTACGACATCACGACACGCCTACGCGAGCGGTACGGACACCTGTCGGTCACCCGCAGCACCATCACGTCCCTGCTGAAGGCGCTCGAGAGGGCAGGCCTGGTCTCCTCCCGGCTCCCCGAGCGAGTAGGCAACCGGCCACCACGTACGGCCTACGAGTTGACCGCCGCAGGTCTGGCCGACTTCCGCCTCAAGATCGAGGCTGGGGTGCGCGACACCCAAGCCGCGTCCGTGGACTTCGTCATGGCGGTCGCCTACGTCGGAGTCCTTCCGATCGACCAGGCGGCGTCCATCCTGCTTGATCGAGCCGACCAACTCGACCAAGAGCTGGCCGTCCTTTCGGAGCTACCCGACGGCGACGTACTCGAAGTGCACATGCTCGAAGTCGCCTACTGGCGCACCATCGTCGCCGCCGAAACCACCTGGATCAGGACTCTGGTGCGCCGGATCCGGTCACACGAGATTGACTGGCCGACCCAACGAACCGACCCCGATGGGAGTGCAGAAGCGTGAAGTTCGGTATCTATCCGGGCGGGCGGGCCGGCACTGTCTGCTCCCACCCACCCGATGTCGCCGCGATCCGCCACCTCGTCGACGACCTCTCGGGCGGTCGCCCCTTCGTCATCCGCGAGTACGTGCACTTCTTCGGCGACGCGACGCCGCCGGACGTGGTCACCTCGCTCGGCGCCGAACACGAACTCGCACACCTCACGATGCCCGACGGGTGGTACGTCGAGGGAAACCGCGAGCTGGACCTCGTGGTCAGCTACATCCCCCGGGCCGCCGACGTCTCCGGATGGCTGACCTTCCTCGATACCGCCATCGACCGCTACGGTCACCTGACGCGGTACCTCCAGGTGACGCTTGAGCCGAACTTCCCCATCCCGCTCATCGACGGCAGCGCCCCCGGCGTCCTCGAAGCCCTGACCCTCGGCATCCCACACGCACGCGCCGCACTGGACCGGCGGGGTCTCCAGCACGTGCGAATCGGCTTCTCCGTCGCCGAACCACCGGAATGGTTGGGCGGCGACGATCAATTCTGGTCGTACCTTGCCTCAATCCCGTACCAGGACTTCGCGACCCACGTCGACTACGTCGGCCTGGGCCTGTACCCCGACGCTTTCTCCCCCGTCGCCCCGCGGGGCAACCCGGGAGACACCGCATCCCTCACCACCCACGCCCTGCACCACTTGCGGGACGGGTCGCTGCTCCGCGCGCACATCCCGCCCAGTACACCCATCCACATCGTGGAGAACGGCACCCCGAGCGGGTCACCCCGCACCGAGCAGGCACAGTGCGACTCACTGTCGGACATGCTCAGCGTCATCCTCACCGAACAGGACTCTGTGAACATCACCCATTACGAGCTGTTCAGCCTCAGGGACGCCGACAGCGGTTCCACGGAACCCACCGGGACACTGGGAATCGTCACCGACACCTACCGACCCAAGCCCGCTCTCACCCTCTACCGCGACATCGTCCACGGCACTGGCCAGCCTCCCGCGATCAGACAACCCTGAGCGCGGCATTCAGACTGCGGCAAGGTGGGCCGACGTCAACTGTCGGCCCACCTTGCCCTGCTCCTGAGGCAGCGTCAGGTTCGGCAGCTGATTTCCATGCCGTCCTCCACGGGGAACGCGATGGTGACGTATCCGTGTGCGGGATTGCGGACGTAGGCGAGATAGTCGGCCATGTTCGCGAAGGTGGTGTCGTCGGCGACGATGAGGGCGGCCGGGGCAAGGCGGTCTTCGAGCAGCCGCAGCACGGGCAGACAGAGGTCTTTCCAGCCGTCGAGTAGCAGCAGGCCGATAGGTCCGCGGACCTCGGCGAGAGTCTCGAGAGCGTCGCCCGCCAGGACCGTCACGTACTGGGCTACGCCGGCCTGCTCCAGGTTCCCGCGCGCGGCGTCGACCTTCGCCTGGCTGAGCTCGGTCGTCCATACGTGCCCCATACCGTTGTCGGCGACCGCAGCGGCCAGGTGGATCGTGGAGGTGGCATAGGAGGTGCCGAACTCGACGATCGTCTCGGGGCGGCCGTGGCGTACGAGCGCGTAGAGCAGTTGACCGCCCGACCTGGAGATCGGCATGTACTCCCCGGCCAGCGCATCGGCGCGCTGTTTTGCCGAGGCGTCGGCGAAGGGCGTGTCCAGCGGCCACGGCGCGGGGTTCACCTCTTCGAGGTCGGCGGCCGCGAACAGCCGATCAAGAACGGCGGCCGTGTCAGTCGTTCTCAACGTGTTCATCAGCGCTACGGTAGACGCACCGTTGCGTCTAGACAAGGTGCTAAGGTCGCCCGGTCGAAGGGAACGGACATATGGGCGCTGACGCCAGCGGCACCGCAGGTAGACACCGCGGGAACAGGCACGGCCGCAGTGAAGAAGCCCGTCAGAGCGTGCTGGAAGCCGCCGACGACCTGCTCGTAGAGGTCGGATACCCGCGACTCACCATCGAGGGGATCGCCGAACGCGCGGGAGTGGCCAAGCAGACGATCTACCGCTGGTGGTCATCGAAAAACGACATCCTCATGGACGCCTTCGTCCAAGACGCCGCTGAAGCCCTCATCCCGTCGGACACGGCAGACCTTCGACAGGACCTGCGTACCCACGCCCGCAAAATCGCCCGCTTCCTGACCGAGTCCGACGCCGGCGCGGTCTTCCGCGCTCTCACCGCCCAAGCCCAGCACGACCCTGCACTCGCCGCCCGGTTGCGCTTCGAGCACCTCGGCAAGCAACGCAGCTACGACCGGCTCCCCTTCGAACGCGCAGTCGCCCGCGGCGCCCTCAACGCCAACACCGACATCGACCTTGCCGTCGACCAGATCGTCGGGCCCATCTACTACCGCGTCCTTGTCAGCGGCCAGACCGCATCCCCAAAGTTCACCGACACGCTCGTCGACGCCGTCCTCACACAGCTCTCGCCAGCACACACCGACGTCTGAGCGACTTCGGTGCGGGCCCCGAACAGGACGCAGGAGCCCGGTCCAGAGGCAGCAGCCGAATTGAGTGTGCCGCATTCCAATTGATCGGAGCTGGTCGTCGCAGCCCAAGGCCCCTTGGCCGTCCTCCGGAGACCAGGATCCCGAGGACCCTTCCCATTTGGGAAGAGACCAGCACCCGGACGCATGCCGGGCGGTGACCCTTCCGAGTTGCGGAAGGTGTCAGGTCGCCGGATCGCGTCTGGCCAGCGCCTTGAACGTTCAGCAGGCCAGCCGCCCGTTACCAACCACTTCCCCGCACCTCGCTCTCCCAGGAACGATAGACAGCGGTTGAGGTCCGTTCAGCCCCGTTGCGCGCAGCTGTGTCAAGGAACGATCCGCAACCCTCTGACCAGCACGAATGTTCTTGTCCGCGTACGACCGGGCCGCTGTCGCGGCGACCATTCGACCGTGTCGCGGCCTTGGGCCGGGCGAGCGCCTTGACGTCGGGCGGTTACGTGCAGCCGTGACCGATCCTGTCGCGGGCGCGGTGTTGCCACACGAGATCTCCTGGGCGGGACGGGCCAATCGAGGGCCGCTCACCCCGCCGGTCGCGCGACGGCCGGCGCGAGCACCGACTTGCACCAGTCGCGGAATGTGGTACCCGCGCCTCCCGCGCTCGCGGGCGGGTAGACGCCGGCCGCCTGCGCCTCGGCCATTTCGACCATGGCGTCGACGATCGCCGGGCTCGCCCCGAACGACGTGTACTGGACGCGGTAGTCGGCGAGCGTGGCCTGGTGGTAGGCGACCGGCTGCCCGAGTGTCTCGGACATGATCTGCGCCATCTCGCGCGGGGTGTGGTCGACAGGCTCGCGGACTGGCACGTCCTCCTGGCCGCTCCAGTTCGGGTCGGCGAGGAGCCCGGCGGCCGTGCGGGCGATGTCGGTGGTGGCCACCGCTGCGAGCGGCGTGTCGGGGTCGGCGGCGAGCACGAACATCCCCTGATCCCGGATCAGCTCGACCTGGTGCAGCAGGTTCTCCATGAAGAACGATGGCTGGAGCGAGCGGTAGGCGGCGCCGCTCGACTCGAGTACCTCGTCCATCGCCCACGCTGCGGAAAGCAGCCCGGCCGGACCCGGGAAGCCCCGGCCGAGCGAGGAGACGGCGACGAGGCGGGGTACGCCGTAAGCGCGGACGGCATCCGCGACCGGCCGCGCAAAGCCGAGGTAGTGCCCGGTCACGTCGGGAGCCCTGAAGTCCGGAGGCACGAGCACGAACAGCGCATCCGCGCCCGTCAGCGCAGCCTTGAGCACGGCGGGACCGGCGTGGGAACCGGCGACTACGTCGGCGTGCTCGCGCAGGGTCTCGGGCAGGCCGGAGGGGTTACGGGCGATGAGGCGCAGCGGCGCCCCGGCGGCACGGAGGTACTCGGCGACGGCGGCACCGATCGTGCCGGTGGGAGTGGTGATGACGATCATGACTCCAATGGTCACGCGGGACCTGGGCAAGGAGAAGGACCGGTTCGGGCGCGATCATTACCCTTGAGGCATGAATCCTGTGGAGTCCCGGCCGCTGCGCTACTTCGTGGCCGTCGCCGAGGAGCTCAGCTTTACGCGAGCCGCGGAGCGGGTCGGGATCGCCTCACCGGCCCTGTCGCGCGCGATCTCCGGTCTCGAGGCGGAGCTCGGCGTGCGGTTGCTCGAGCGCTCCACCCGCCGCGTCACCCTTACCGAAACGGGCACGGCGCTGCTCACGGACGCGCGGGGAGCACTCGTCGCGCTCGACGCCGCCACCCAGCGTGCCCGGCGGGCGGCGGGGGTGGCCGGCGGCAAGCTGGTGCTCGCGGTGAAGGCCGACGTCGAGGGCGGGCTGCTCGAGGACGTGCTCGCGGCGTACCGCGCCGAGCACGCCGCCGTACCGATCGAGGTCGTCTTCACCGGCTGGCGTGAACAGCCGGGGCTGCTGCGCTCGGGCGAGGCCGACGTCGCGATCGTCGTCGAGCCGTTCGACTCCGATGGGCTGGACGCCGAGCCGCTGCTGAGCGAGCCGCAGGTGCTGGCGTTGCCGACCGGGCATCCGCTCGCCGAGCGGCCCCGGCTGCGGCTGGCCGACATCGAGGCGGGGCACCAGCAGGTCGGTACCGGCTCCCACGTCTACGTCCGGCACGGGGCGCAGCGGCCCCAGTTCGGGGACATGGTGCAGATGCTCCGCCAGATCGAGCTCGGGCGGATGCTCGCGCTGTTCCCCGTTTCGCTCGCCGAGCGTAACGCCCGGCCACAGCTGACCTGGCGCTCGGTTGACGACGCGCCGGAGGCCGCCTTCGCGGTGGCGTGGCCGCAGAGCTCGCAGTCGCTCGCCGTCGCCGCGTTCGTGCGCGTCGCCACGGCTGTCTCGGTCGGCCGCAACAGCAGCGGGATGGCTGACGTCGAGTAGGCCACGTGACCACGCGCCCGGCACCACCCCGATCTCGGGCGTAGGTGTCGGCTGAGTAGGAATCACGCCCAATTGGCGCTAACGACGATCGTGGCTGGCACTGCCCTCGCGTTCCGGAGCTCGGAGGTACGACTTGGTCATCGACGGCCGCGTGCTGACCTCGTTGTAGTGGCTCGGGTCCGCCTCAGGGCTGGGTGCGGGTGAGCTGCACGTGGAAGTTGAACATGCCGCCCGGGGTGGTGGTGTGTCGAGCATCTCTATCGAGATGATCCACCAGCCTGACCGCACAAGCCTGTACAAGGCCGCACTCCAGGCACCGACCCGCGTCCACCGCGTCGTCGCTCGGTCCGCCGAGAACGCGACGACACCACATCCGAATCTGCCGCCCAGCCGGTGCTGGCACTGGCTGTGACCGTGACGCAACGCGAGGCAGGAATACCTCTCCCGATTACGGTCCCGGTGCTGTCGCTCCTGATCGGGCGGCCGCGCGCGTCGACATCCAGCGGTACGTGCGTGCGCCGGCTCCAGGATGTACGGCGATGCCAGCCGGATGACGGAATCGAGATCTACCCATGCTTGCCACCTTTTAGTACCGTGTCGGCTGATGACCGACTCAGAGGGTGGTGGCCACGGACTGTGAGCGGATTCGAGGTCCAGATCGATAAACTGCGGAGCGCGGCCAAGGCAGCGGGATCTGCTGCGGACCAGGCCAGGGCGGTGAACCCGGGTGCCGGTTTGGATGCGATCGCGACAGCATTGCCAGGTGGAATCGCGGCATCGAGCGCGCCCACTCTGGCTTCGACGTTCAATGGGCGTGCGAAGGGATGGGCAGACGAGATCGACCGATGGAGCGGATCGGTCACGTCGGCCGCGAAGAAATACTCCGAAAGTGATGACTCCGCCAAAAAGGCTTTCGGGAAATGACTGTCAGCTACGACGACGTCCGCAAATGGGACGCTAAGACAGTCGATACGTCGGCCACCGACCTGCATGGACGGAAGTACAAACTCATCGGGCTGCAGGACGAGCTCGACGACGCCAGGAAATTGCCCGACTGGCACGGCATCGCGGGCGAGCAAGCACGCAATTCGCTGGGAAAAACGCGGAACAACGCCGAGATCCTGGTCGCGGAGCTGGCCGCCGTCGAACGAGCCCTGCAGAACGCGGCGGACGACGTGCACACCCTGAAGAACCGGGTCGCCAACAACGACTCCCTCGCCAACACCTACCAGTTCCGCATCGCCACTGACGGCGCGATCGTGGACAACAAGCCCGCCGACCCCCCGCCGACATCGCGGTTCGAGGCCGAAGACCGCGCCGAGGCCCAACGGTACCGCGAAACCATCAGGCAGCAGTTGGAGCGGGAAACCACGGCGATCCTCACCACGGCGAACAACATCGACACCACCCTCGCCCGGGTGATGCAACTCGCGCAGGACCGCAAGATCAGTGACCACGACGCGACCACCCTGGCAGGCGCCGACAAGGGCGGGGATATCGACGCCAAGGTGGTCGATATGGAGCAGTCGCTGCGCGACGCCGGGCTGCTGACCGGGCCACCCGTCTCTGGCCACTACCGGCAGTGGCTGGAGAACGCCGTGCGTCGAGGCGTGTCGATCGACACCCTCAAGAAGATCGTCGCCGAACACCACATCACCCCGGAGGACTTCAAGGTCCTCGACGGGTTGGAAGAGATCCGCGAGGACGAGGACGGCGACGGGATCTTCAAGTCGTACTTCCTGTTGCCGACGGACATCAGCGGGGATGATGCGGCCAAGGCGGTGCGGATGACCTACCTCCTGAACGCGGGCACCGACTACGGCACCGAAGGCGAAAAGACCGACTTCGCACCGACGCCGTACGGATCCGAGGAACTGCGACGAATTACCGAACGGCAACAGGATAATTCCTGGAGCTACGACGATGATGTGGGATTCGTACACGGCAACGGTGGGCGGTTGGTGACCACCCCGAACGGCATGATGATGGGCTTGGGCGGGAACCTCATCCAGGACCAGTTCAGCCAGCGCGGCGGAACGACATGGGGCGACACGTTCATGCTGAACATCGACGACGCGGAAGATCCGGCGCAACAGTTGCGACAGGTGGTGACGTCGGGCCACTCGTGGTACGAAGACGACAACGGCCCATCCCAGGGTGCTCTCGACACCGACCGGCTGCTGCACCACGAGGAGCGCCACTCCCAGCAATGGGCGCGGGAAGGCTACACGGGCTTCCTCGCCTCCTATGGGTGGGAACAGGTCACCGGCGGCAACGAGACCGAGGAAGACGCGGGACTTTCCGATGGTGGATATTAGACGCGTACGCGTCGCCTGCGCTGCCCTGCTGGTGGCGACGGTGATCGCGGCGTGTGACACCAGGTCGCAATTCGAGCCGTCGCTGCCGCCAGCGGCCGGGTTCCGCGTCGCCGACGGCGTCCTGAAACTATGGACGGGAACCCCGTGCTCTGGCGTCATCCGCCTGACGTTGATTTTCGACACCGGTACCCGGGGAAGTACGGAGCAGGTGTGGACCGCACCGCAGCCAGGAGTGACGGTGGAGCGCATGGACCTGCTCACTACCGGCGGGGGATCCTCCCCGAACACCAGTGAACCTCTCCAAGTCCAAAAACCGCTGCCCGCGGACTACGACTGGACGAAGGCACACTCGATCAACTTCTCCGTAGACGGCCCGAAGGCGTTCGGTGCGAGGGTCGACATCGCCCAGGTGCTGCGCGAATCGGCCAAGCACCCGTCCGGTAGCTACCTGTTCGGCCAGCGCGGCTGGATGGACGCCTCGGATGTTCAACGCGAGAACCAGAATTCGTTCCTGACAGTCTGCACTCCCGACCCGAATTGATGCCGGCACGATCCACCCCTGTGGAGCCAGACATGGACACGCCAGATGGCCCTTCCCGTACAGGTTTTCCAGGGACAGCGCTCCGGCGCCTCGTGCTCGGCGCGTTTGCCTGCATCGCCATCGTGATCGTGCTGCTCATGGGCGAGGCGGTGCTCAGCGCCATCGGATTGTCCTCCGATCCGCACGGCTACGGAGCGTTCGCAGGAATCCTGTTCTCGGCGGTCCTGACACCGGTCGCGCTCGCGCTGTGGCTGCTGTACCAATCAATGCGACGACGCAGCAATTGACGGCGGCTCGATCTACCCGGCGCTCGACGGCTTCCTCTGCCGCGCACGGCAGTCAGCAAATGGTGCTCCCGGAGCAGCTCACAGACGATCACGCGGTGGCCTGTGCTGCTCGTAAACCCGGTTCTGGCCACGCTGCCCGCGCCCAGGTGGCCGCCGGCCGTGGCTACGACGCCGGCAAGAAAGCAACGGCCGCAAGAGGTTCATCGTGACCGTTCGGCACCGGGTTGGTGCACTGGCTCTTCGCGCAGAGCCTCTACCGGATCGGCGCGTTGTGCCCGTACTGCGTGGTGATGGGTGGTCACGATCATCGTGTTCAGCTACACCACGTTGTACAACCTCGACCGGGGCGACCTTCCCGTTCCGGCGTACTGGCGTCCGACGGTCACCGCGGTCACCCGGCTACACACGGCGATCCCGGTGGCGTGGCTGCTCATCCTGACCCTGCTCGTCGGCGAGGCATTCTGGGCCTACTGGCGCACCTTGCTGTAACCGTGGACGCCGGCCACGCGGCCCAGCCTCGCCCGCGTCGCCGGCTCCCGACGGTCGCGCCGGACGACTCGCCGGCCCAGCGAGACGGCCGTACCCGAGCGGAGCTGAACTTACGGGCGGAGCTGAACTTGCGGGCGGAGCTGAACTTGCGGGCGGAGCTGAACTTGCGGGCGGAGCTGAACTTGCGGGCGGAGCTGAACCGGGCCCGGGTGCGGGCGGCGCCTGGCCGCAGCCACCCGGGCCGGTCCGTCGTCGCCGACCCGCCTCAGCGGGACGGCGCCAGGGTCGCCCGGTCCAGCGCGGGCGGGTGGAGCGGGGACGCCTTCTCCAGGTACCGCCACAGGGCGTCACCGCCGTTGTACAGGCTGCGGTCCTGCCTCCGCGCCTCGAACAGCGCGGTGAAGCCGGGCGTGGCGTTCTTGGCGAAGAAGTTGTTCGCCAGAGTCGCGATCCGGTACGTCGACTTGAGTCTCAGCGGCTTCCCGCCGATCCGCACGCTGCCGGGGTCGACCCGGTCGCCGACCGGCCTGGACGGGTCGTAGCGGTACCGGACGTTGTCCGACACCGCCATCTGCCGATACGTCACCGTGCCGTCCGCCGCCTGCTGCCACTGACTCTCCAGCAGTTGGTCGAGCTGAGCGCCGGTCAGGTCGCCCCGGACCAGCCCCACCCCGATGCCGCTGTCGTAGACGGTGCCCAGCACGAGCTCGGAGAAGAGCACCCGGCCCGGAGCATCGGCCGGGTTCGCCGGGTCAGCGGCGTACCGGACGTCCCGGCGCAAGATGCCGGGCATCGCGACCGCCAGGTCTGCCTTGCCGTCCCGGTTCGCGGCCCAGAGGAACGCATCGGCGGTGACGTTGTACATGGTCGACTCGGCGCTGTCGCCGGGGGCACGGGTCAGGTCGGCGGTCACCCGCGCGACCGGCAGGTTCGACCGCTTCGCCAGCTCCGCCCGCCAGTAGCCGGCGATCCGCAGCGTCTCGGGGTCCGGGGTCACGTCCTGGGTGTTGGCGTGGTTGACCGAGGTCGTCCGGTCCCGCAGAACCTCGCCGGTACGCGGGTCGAGCTGGAGGTTGATCTCGTTGAACAGTCGGCCGTGGTTGGCCGCCTCCACCACGGGGCGCGGGTTGCCGGCCGGGTCGGGAAGCATGCAGTTCACCAGGGCGTGCCAGTGCCCGGTGACGATCGCGTCGACGTCCGGGGTAATCCGGGCGTTGGCGTCGACCATCGGGCCGAACGGGTTGACGCACTCGTCGTACCCAGCAGCGGACTCCTGGGAGAAGCCCTCGTGAATGACCGCCACGATGGCGCGTACGCCCTGTCGGCGCAGCACCTCCGCGTACTTGTTGACCGTGTCGGCCTCGTCGAGGAAGTCGAACCCCTTCGGGGTGTAGGACATCTGCTCCTCGGACATCAGCTTGGTGGTGGCGTGCACGAAGCCGACCGGCAGCCTGCCGCCGCGCCCGTCGCTGACGTACTCCACGTGGTACGGCGGCAGCTTCGGCTTGCCACTGCGGTCGTCCACCAGGCTGCCGGAATAGTAGTCGTAGTCCGCGCCGTGGAACCGCCGGCCGGTGGAGTCGGTGAAGCAGACGTCGTTGTCGGGCCGCCACCGGCAGGTGCCGTCGTCCATGTGCCGGAGGAACTCGTAGCCCCGGTCCATCTCGTGGTTGCCGACCGTGGAGAAGTCCAACCCGATCGAGTTCAGGTATTCGATGGTCGGCTCGTTCCAGAACCACCCGGTCTCGTTCGGCCAACCGCTGAAGTCGTCCCCGGCGGAGAAGAGGATCGAGTTCTGCTGGCCGGCCTGGCGCTGCTTGAGGTGTGCCGTCAGGTAGGCGCCGCCGCCGACCTGGCGGGCCGGCTCGCCCGCCCGGGCACCGGGCACGGTGGTGGTGTAGTCGCCGAAGTAACCGTGCAGGTCCGTGATGGACAACAGTTGCACCGGGACCGGGGTACCC
>NZ_JADPUN010000022.1 GCF_015690345.1 Plantactinospora alkalitolerans
GTGGCGGGGTGGGCGGGGGGGTGCGGTATCGCCGCCGGGCGGCCCGTCAACCCCGTCTGATCGCGGTCAGGCCGTGCGCGACAAGTGGGGCGACCAGGTCGCCGATCCGGTCGAATCCCTGGCCCACGGTCTGTCCGAGGGTGTGGCGGTAGTGGATCCCCTCGCAGATGACGGCGAGCTTGAAGCAGCCCAGGGCGATGTGCCAGTGCAGCGGGCCGACGTCGACGTCGCTGCGGCCGACGTACCGGTCGATCAACTCGGCGCCGGACGGGAAGCCGGCGCGCGGTCCGAGCCCGTCCGCGACCGCGTTGTCGTCCGCCACGTCGGAGTCGCCAAGCACGTCCCAGTACGTCAACAGCAGGCCGAGGTCGGCGAGCGGATCGCCGAGGGTGGCCATCTCCCAGTCCAGTACCGCCCGGATCGTCACCGGTCCGGGGGCCGGCCCGGATGGGCATTCGGCGATCAGGTTGTCGAGCCGGTAGTCGCCGTGCACGATCCGACCCGCGTTGGCGCCCTCGGGGGTGGTCGCGGCCAGTCGCTCCCGCAGTTCGTCGATGCCGGGCAGCGCCCGGCTCCGGGAGCGGTCGAGCTGGCCACCCCAGCGGCGTACCTGCCGGCCGAGGAAACCCTCCGGCCGCCCGAAGTCCGCCAACCCGACGGCCGCCGGGTCGACGGTGTGCAGGGTGGCGAGCACGTCCATCATGACCAGCGCGAGTTCCCGGCGCCGGGCCGGCGCGAGCAGGTCGGTCTGGATGCGGCTGCGGTAGACGACCCCGGGCACCCGCTCCATCAGATAGAACGGAGCGCCGAGCACCGTCTCGTCGGCGCAGTGCAGCAGGGCGGCCGGCACCGGGACCTCGGTACCGGCCAGCGCGGAGATCACCCGGAACTCCCGGCCCATGTCGTGCGCGGTGGCCAGGACATGCCCGAGCGGTGGCCGGCGCAGGACGAACTCCTGGTCCCCGGCGCGTACCAGATAGGTCAGATTCGACTTCCCACCGGCGACGAGCGCGGCCCGTGGCGGGCCGGCCAGCAGGTCGGGCCGGTGCTCGACGAGGTATCCGACCAGGCGGTCGAGGTCGAGCCCGGACGGCGATCCGGAGGGCGGCTCCGGCCGGACGGCGGTGGCCGGCGGATCGGTCATCCGAATAGTTGATGGCATCTGGACCAACCAGTCAAGTGGGGGAGACGCCGGACTAGAGTCGCTCGGATACGCCACGCCCACCGCCGGGACGTGCCGCTGGCGGCGGGCCCGATCCAGGGGAGGACCCGTGGGAACCACGCCCGCCGCCGGGCCACCACTTCGACTGGTACCGATGACCGCCGACGAGTACGCCGCCTGCCGCCCCTTGATGATCGACTCACACGCGGAGGGCGTCGCTGCGGCCACCGGGCTTCCGGTCGACGAGACCCGGCAGAGCTCAGAGCGGCAGACCGACGAGCTGCTGCCGCAGGGCGTACAGACCGCGGACATGCTGCTGTTCGTCGGTGTGGTCGCCGATCAGCCGGTCGGCTGGGTCTGGATCGGGCTGCCCCGGCCGCCGGACCGGCCCGACATGGCCTGGGTGTACTACGTGGCGGTGGATCCCGGGCACCGCGCCAAGGGGTACGGCCGGGAGCTGCTGCTCGCCGCCGAGCGGGAGCTGACCGGGCGCGGCGTGGCCCGGCTCGGGCTGAACGTGCACGGACACAACACGGTCGCGGTCGGCCTCTACCGGAGCCTCGGCTTCGAGGTCACGGCGCAGCAGATGGCGAAACCGCTGCCGGCGGGCTAGCTGGCCCGGCGGTTCCCGCTGTCCGCCCCTGCCGCCAGCCCGGGTCTGCGGGCTCCCGCGATGCGTTTTTCTTCCATCAGCACGGTGCGTGTGCTGGGCACACACGGGTTGTTGCGGCGGGGACATGCTGCGGCAACAGGGGCGAAATGGTCATCGGGCACCCTGGTTGACAGCTCGCCGGCGGTATGCGCGCCGGTCCGCCGACGGAGGGGACGGACATGTTGCTGAGGGTTCGGGTGACCCTGCCGGATCGACCCGGGACGCTCGGTCAGATCGCCCGCACGTTGGGCGTCGCGGGGGCCGACATCGTTCAGGTGGTGGTGTTGGAGCGGTTGGGTGGTCGGGCCGTGGACGACTTCACGGTCGTCTGGCCCGGTGCGGCCCGGGTCGACCGGCTCTGCGCCGGGCTCGGCGCGATCCCCGGCGTACGGGTCGACGGGATGTGGCGGGCGATCGGCGGGCCGAGCGGGGGAGGGCAGGACGCGGAACTGCTGGCCCAGATCGCGGCGAACCCGGCCGACGGGCTCGCCACCCTGGTCGACGCGATGCCGAACCTGCTGGCCGCCGAGTGGGCCGCGGCGGCCGTCGTACCGACGGACTGGGCGGTCCGCACCGGCATGGGTGGCGGGTCGGTCCGCGGCAGTGGCGCGCCCGGGGTGGCGTACGCGAGCTGGCGGGCGCCGACCCCGCTGGTCCTGCCCGAGGTGACCCCGCTGCGGGCCCGGGCGATGGACGGCCCGGCGGGCGTCCACTACGCGGTCGCGCCGTTCGGGCGGGCCGGGCTGGTGCTGATGCTGACCCGGGTGGACGCCGACGGCCTGTCGGCGGCCGGTTTCCACGTCACCGAGGTTGACCGGATCGCACAGTTGGTCCGTGCCGCCGCGACGATTCTCGGTGACCGGCTGGATCTGGTCAGTGTGCCGCCGCCGCCGGACATCCCCGCCGCCGCGCCGGGAGCGACGGCGACCTCGGCGGCCCGATCGGTGCCGACCCCGGCGATCATGGCGCGTCACCGCTGAGCAACCGGCGGGAAACAGGCAGCGGGCAGGCTGGACTCGGAAAGGAGTTCGCATGACGCTATGGCGGATCAGGGCAACGGTGGCGGACCGGCCGGGATTCCTCTCCGTGCTCACCGCGAGCCTCGCGTTGCGTGGAGTCAACATCCTCACGGTGCAGGTGCACACCACCGAGGCGGGCGCGGTCGACGACTTCCTGGTCGACGCGCCGGCCGAGCTGACCGCGGCGGACCTGGTCGCGGCGGTGGAGCGGGGACGGGGGCGGAACTGCTGGGTGACCCGTAGCGAGGCGCAGGGCCTGGCCGACCAGCCGACCCGGGTGCTCGGCCTGGCCAGCCGGCTGGTCCGCGACCCGGACGCGCTGGGGGAGACGCTGCGTACGTTGCTCAGCGCCGACTCGGTCACCTGGCGACCGCACCCGGGCCAGGACGGTCCGGGGCACGGCGCCGAGACGATGCGGCTGCCCGACCCGGACGGCGGATCCTTCGAGGTGTTCCGGTCGGCACCGAGCTTCACCCCGGCCGAGTACGCCCGCGCGCAGGCGCTGGTGGACGTGGCCGGTGCGGTGGCGCGGCAGGCGGTCGACCGGGTGACCCTGGTGCTGCCCGACGGCGCCGAACTGGCGGTACGTCCGGCGGTCCCCGACGATCTGCCCGCGCTCCGGGCGATGCGGGAGCGCTGCTCGCGGCGGACCCTGCACCGGCGCTTTCCGGCCGGGGCAGCGCCGGCCACCGTGCGGTTGCGGCGGCTGCTCGCCCCGGCGCGCGGAGTGGCCCTGCTGGCGGTGACGGGTGGCTCGGACGGCCGGCCGGAGCATGTGGTGGCGGTGGCGAACCTGGTGGCCGAGGGGGCGGTCGCCGAGGTCGGACTGCTGGTCGAGGACGACTGGCAGCGCCGGGGTGTCGGTGCCGCGCTGCTGCGCCGACTCGTCGCGCACGCCACCCGGGCCGGGTACGCGGCCCTGCTGGCGCACGTTCCGGCCGACAACGTGGGCATGATCCGCATCCTCGACCGGCTGTGTCCACCCGGCCAGGTCGACCGCGACGGGAACCTGCTGACCCTGACCGTGCCGCTTACCGATCGGTACGCCGAGCCGGGGCTGACCGCGGTCCCGCCAGCCGAGCCGGCGCCGGCCGGGACCGCGCCGGTGGACCAGACTTCCGCCACCGCCGACAGATAGCGGGGCGGGAACGATCCGACGGCTCGGTCCTGGTTCGGGACCGGGCCGCGGGAACCGCCTGATCGGGCGAGATGAGAGGGGTCCCTCCGGTAGGACGGCCGGAGGGGCCCCTTTTCAGCTCGGACGGGCGCGCAGGGCCTTCCGGCGGGCTCGAAGGCTGCCTGCGGGTGCGGGGCTCGAAGGCAGCCTGCGGGTGCGGGGCTCAGAAGCCGCCTGCGGGCTCAGGAGCCCGTCTGCCGCATCAGGTCACAGGGTAGCTGTTGTAGTCCGGGAAGTTGCCGTACAGCCGGCGGGCCGAGGGGTCGACGGTGACCGCCCGCACCAGGAGGTCGCCGCCGACGAAGGCGCCCTTCCAGGAGGCTCCCCGACCGCCGAACGGCTCGTCCCGGTCACCCCGGGAGCGGGGCCTGTTGATGCCCACCTTGAACGCCTGGAGGTCGACCGCGAGCTTGGCCGCCTCGTCCTCGTCGTCGCAGGCGAGGCTGGCGACCAGGGCACCGTTGCTGGCGTTCATCGCGTCCAGCAGTTCGTCCTGGGTGTCCACCACCACGATCGTGTCCACCGGCCCGAACGGCTCGGCGTGCATCAACCGGGACCGTCCGGGTGGGGCGAGCAGCACCGACGGGGCGACGTACGCCGACGTGTCCTGGCCGTCGAGGAACGGTGCCCCGTCGAGCCGGCCCCGGTGCAGCGGTACGGCACCGCCGTGGACCGCCTCGTCGACCTTCCGGCGCAGTTCGTCGGCCTTGGCCGCGCTGATCAGCGGGCCGAAGTCGAGTTCGGGCAGCGGGTCGCCCTCGGTCCAGGTGTCGTCGACCGCCAGCGGGTGCCCGAAGCGCACCGAGCGGACCACCGGCAGGTACATGTCGAGGAACTGGTCGACCAGGTCCCGTTGCACCACGAAGCGCGGGTACGCGGTGCAGCGCTGCTTGCCGTACTCGAAGCCCTTCTTCAGGTGTCCGGCGAGGCTGTCCCACTGGGAGAACTCCCAGATCCCCCACGCGTTCAGGCCCTCCTGCTCGATGAAGTGCCGCTTGTCGGAGTCGAGCAGCGCGGCGGCCACCTTGCCGCCGCCCGAGCGCCCACCGACGAACGCCACGGCACCGATCTCGGCCGCCCGGACCAGCACCTCGGACAGTTCCTCGCCGCTGCCGGACAGGAGCGTGGCGGGCAGCCCGGCGCGGCGCATCAACGCGTGCGCGACGGTGAGGCAGACCGCTCCGCCCTGCGACGGGGTCTTGGCGATCACCGCGTTGCCGGCGAGCAGCTGCACCAGTTCGGCGTGCACCAGGACACTCATCGGGTAGTTCCAGCTTGCGATGTTGCTGACCGGTCCGGGAAGCGGCTGGCGGCCGTCGGCCAGCATCCGGTCGATCTCCTCGACGTACCACCGGACGCCGTCCAGGGCGCGGTCGACGTCGGCGCGGGCCAGTCGCCATGGCTTACCGATCTCCCAGACCAGCAGCAGGGCGAGCAGGTCGCGGTGCAGGGTCAGTTCGTCGAGCGCGGCCACGACCCGGGCCTTGCGGCCGGCGAGCGGCACGCCGGCCCAGTCGCGGTGTTCGGCAGCGGAGAACGCGACGGCGGCGCGGGCGTTCTCCGCGTCGAGCCGGAACAGGTTCACCAGTACGGTGTTGTCGACCGGGGTACGCGCCGGTGTCCGGGTTCCGCCCGACCGCCAGGTCCCCTCGACCAGGTTGCGCAGGCCGATCGTGTCGTCGGGGCGGCCGGAGCCGACATCGAACGCCTCGGGAGTCGTGTCCACCGCGCGGGTCAGGATCTCCTGCCGGGTGGTGCCGTCGGCAATGCGCAGTGCCATCGCTGTCTCCTTGGTCCGGCGGCCCGTCCAGGCGTGTCGTCGCAGGTGGGGGCCGTTGAGCAGCGCGGCGGCGTCGGTGGCACCGCTGATCTGGGCGTACTGTCCCCCGGTGCGAGGACGGGCGGCAACCGGACGCCCGTATGCCAGGACGAGCAGTCCGCCTGGTGGCGGCCCGGCGTACCGTACTGACCTGCCGCTCAGGGGTGTTGAGCTGCTACGACGCCGCCATCCGCTCGAGCCGCCCGAATGATCCGAGCAGCGTCAAAGGCAAGGAAAGGGCTTTCCTTTCGTCTTTGCGATCTGGGAGCGCCGCCCGGGGGGCCGCGAGTGCCGCCGGTTTGGGTCCTTCACAAACCGGCAATGGCGCGGTTACATTGTTGCCTATCCATGGGAGCGCTCCCGGGGCTCCGATGGCCGCCCGACCCGATCTTCCTGTACCAAGGCCCCCACCGCCGTCGACCAGAGCCCTTCACCCCCGCCACCCGCGTCGTGCACCGCGCAGGGGGAGGGGCGGATGCGCCCACATCCGCCCCTCGTGTCCTCCGCTACGCGTCGCCGCGCGCGGCTCCACGGACAGGAGCAATTCTAGTGCGTGACCGCATGGCACCGGCCCGGCCGAACGGGCAACGTCCCCGACCCGGTCCCCGGCCCAAACCAGGCGCCCGGCAACGCCTCGACGGCCGGCAACGACCCGACGGCCGGCAGCGGCCCGACCGCGGCCAGCGGCCGGGCCGCTGGTACCAGCGCATGATGGCGGCCGGCGCCGCCGCACTGGCTGCCACCGGCCTGGTCCTCACCGGCCCCGCCCCCGTGTCCGGCGCTCCCGCTCCCGCGATCGGGAACGCCTCGAACGTCCTCGCCGCGGCGCCGCCGTACAACTACGGCGAGGCGCTGCAGAAGTCGCTCTTCTTCTACGAGGCGCAGCAGTCCGGCGCGCTGCCGGACTGGAACCGGGTCTCCTGGCGCGGCGACTCGGCCCTGACCGACGGCGCCAGCGCCGGGCTGGACCTCACCGGTGGCTGGTACGACGCCGGTGACCACGTCAAGTTCGGCTTCCCGATGGCGTTCAGCGCCACCATGCTGGCCTGGGGTGCGGTGGAGTACCGCAGCGGCTACCAGGCGTCCGGGCAGCTTCCGCACCTGCTGAACAACCTGCGCTTCGTCAACGACTACTTCATCAAGGCGCACCCGTCGGCGAACGTCCTCTACGGACAGGTCGGCAAGGGCGACGACGACCACAAGTGGTGGGGGCCGGCCGAGGTGCTGCCGATGGCGCGGCCCGCGTACAAGATCGATGCGAGCTGTGGTGGCGCGGACCTGGCCGGTGAGACGGCGGCGGCGATGGCCGCCTCCTCGATGGTGTTCCGCCCCACCGACCCGACCTACGCCGACCGGCTGCTCACCCACGCCCGCCAGCTCTACACCTTCGCCGACACCGTGCGCCGGGCCTACCACGAGTGCATCACCGACGTGACGAGCTTCTACAAGTCCTGGAGCGGCTACCAGGACGAACTGGTCTGGGGCGCGATCTGGCTGTACCGGGCCACCGGCGACGCCAGCTACCTGGCCAAGGCGGAGAGCGAGTACGACAAGCTCGGCACCGAGCCGCAGCAGAGCACCCGGCTCTACAAGTGGACCGTCGCCTGGGACAACAAGCAGTTCGGCGCGTACGTCCTGCTGGCGAACCTGACCGGCAAGCAGAAGTACGTCGACGACGCCAACCGGTGGCTCGACTACTGGACCGTCGGGGTGAACGGGGAGAAGATCCGTACCTCGCCCGGCGGGATGGCGGTGCTGGACACCTGGGGCGCCCTGCGGTACGCCGCCAACACCGCCTTCGCGGCGCTGGTCTACAGCGACAAGACCACCGACACGACCCGGAAGACCCGGTACCACGACTTCGCGGTCCGGCAGATCAACTACGCGCTCGGCGACAACCCACGGAACTCCAGCTACCAGATCGGGTTCGGCAACAACTCGCCGAAGAACCCGCACCACCGCACCGCGCACGGCTCCTGGTGGGACAGCCAGCAGGTGCCGGAGGCGACCCGGCACGTGCTCTACGGCGCACTCGTCGGCGGGCCGTCGTCGCCCAACGACGCGTACACCGACAGCCGGGCCGACTACGTGATGAACGAGGTGGCGACGGACTACAACGCCGGCTTCACCTCCGCACTGGCCCGGCTGCACACCGAGTACGGCGGGACGCCGCTGGCGAACTTCCCGCCGACCGAGTCGCCCGACATCGACGAGACCACCGTGGAGACCACGGTGATGCAGGCCGAGCCGAGGGCCACCGGAATCAAGGCGATCATCTACAACAAGTCCGCCTTCCCGGCGCGGGCCCTGACCGACTCCTCGTTCCGGTACTACTTCCGGCGCGAGGGCACCAGCGCGATCCAGGTGACCAGCGGCTACACCCAGGGTTGCCCGGCGCCGACCACCGCCACCCAGCTCTCCGGAGACATCTGGTACGTCGAGGTCGACTGCGGCGGCCACACCATCGCACCGGCCGGTCAGTCGGCGCACCGGATGGAGGTGCAGTTCAAGATCGGCGTACCCGAGGGCGGCACCTGGGATCCGACCAACGACCCGTCGTACCAGGCGACCGCCGGACCGAACCCGAAGGTGGCGCTCTACGAGGGCAGCACCCTGATCTGGGGCGCCGCCCCGGGGCCGGCCACCCCGGACACCACCGCGCCGAGCACGCCGGGCACGCCGACCGCCTCGGCGGTCACCGCCACCGGCGCCACGCTGAACTGGACGGCCGCCACCGACAACGTCGGAGTCGCCGGCTACGACGTGTACCGGGAGAACGGCGCGACCGACGTCCTGGTCGGCTCGCCGGCCGTCGCGTCGCTGGCGATCACCGGACTGACGGCGGCGACCACGTACCAGTTCTACGTGGTGGCCCGGGACGCCGCCGGCAACCGGTCGGCCGGCTCCGCGCCGGTCACCGTCACCACCGGCAGCGGCGGCGGGGACACCACCGCACCGGGTACGCCCACCGGCCTGACCGTCTCGGCGGTCACCTCGACCGGCGCCACCCTGGGCTGGACCGCGTCGACCGACAACGTCGGGGTGACCGGCTACCGGGTGTACCAGGAGGCCGGTGCCACCGACACCCTGCTGGCCACGGTGGCCGGTACGTCGTACGCGGTCACCGGGTTGACGTCCGGTACGACGTACCAGTTCTACGTGGTGGCGGTGGACGCCGCCGGCAACGTCTCGGCGGCCTCGACGCCGGTCTCGGTGACCCCCAGCACCATCCCGGTCAGCAGCTGCCGGATCGGGTACGCCATGAACGACTGGTACACCGGCTTCAGCGCCACCATCACCATCACCAACACCGGAACGCTCACCCTGAACGGCTGGACCCTCGGGTTCAGCTTCGCCGCCGCCGGACAGCAGATCACCCAGGCCTGGTCGGCCACGGTGACCCAGTCCGGCACGGCGGTGACCGCCACGAACGCCTCCTACAACGGCAACCTCGCCCCGGGAGCCTCGACGAGCTTCGGCTTCAACGCCTCCCACACCGGCAGCAACCCGAGGCCGACGTCGTTCACGCTGAACGGCGCCGCCTGCGCGATCGGCTGATCCGTCCCTGAGCCGGTCCCCGCCGGGGCCGTCGGACAGCACCCAGCAGGGCTGTTCGACGGCCCCGGTCCGCGCTTGCTGTAAGGAAGGGCCCCTTCTTATCGTTTTCTGTAGAAGAAGGGCCCCTTCCTAACTCTCAATCTCCGACCTTGTCGAGCCAGTCGAGGTACCAGCGGGCGAAGCCGACCCGGTCGCCCCGGGCATCGGTCAGCGGCTTGAGGCCGCCGTCGCCGGCGGTGTCGTCGGCCCACACCGCACCCCGCTCCGGGCCGCTCACCACCAGCAGATGCCGGTACGCGCAGCCGAGGTGACACAGGTAGATCGTGCCCACGGTGTGCCGCGGGTCGTACGCCACCCGGTCGTGCAGCTCCGCGTAGGCATCCTGGGCCGCGTCGAACTCCTCGGTCGAGGCGTAGTCCTCCTCCTCCGGAGGGTCGGGCAGGTCCGCGGCAGGATCGAAGAATCCGGTGTACGGGAACGGCTCGCCGAGCCTCGTCAGTTCGGTCAGCTCGGCGCCGTCGCCCTCCCACCGCCAGCGGCCGTCGATCCGGCGTAGTGGAAAGAGCCCGTACGCCGGCCCCGCACCGCCCCGGCTCACCTCGAGGAGGAACGACCGGTACTCCTCGGGCAGTTGAACGCCGATCTGCTCCTCCAACTCCGCGAGTTCGTCCTGACTCAGCGGCGGTTCGAGGAGGAAGTGGTGGCCGTTGGCGCCGAACACGGAATCCTCGGGTCGGTCGGCCAGCTCGGCGACCCGGTCGCGTACGCCGGACCAGTCGATGCTTGTCATGCGCGGCACGATAGTCGGCCGGCTCGTTCCCGGCATCCGGGCAGGATCGGTCAGAGACTGCGTTGTGCGGCCATCCGGTCCACCGCCTCCTTCGCGTCGCGCAGGCCCTCCCCGGTCGCCTCCCGGTACGCCTTGACGGCGTGGATTTTGTTGCCGTTCTCCAGGTGGCGCACGACCTCCGGCAGGTCGGGCTCGGGTTCCACGATCCCGAGATGCTCGATGACCAGCGCAAGCCTGCGCTCGATCCGGGCCAGCCGGACGGAGGTGTCCCGCTGACGCCTGGCGGCCGACGATGCCTCGCTCAACAGGATCAGCAGCACGGGGATACCGACGACGAGGAACATCCATAAGTCCATGTGGAGTATTGAAGCAGCACGCCGTCGGGTCAGCGGACCGCCGCCGGCTCGACGCCGGAACATTCGACGCTGGCTCGACGCCGGAACATTCGACGCTGGCTCGACGCCGGAACAGTCGACGTCGAGCGGGGTCAGGGGCAGTCGACGCCGAGCTGGGGTCAGGGGCAGTCGACGAGGGCGCCGGTGCGGCCGCCTGCGGGAAGCTGGAGAACGGTGATGTCGTCCACCCCGGGGAGCTGCCGTACCGGCGTCAACGCCGCGCAGTCGAACGTCTTCCCGGTGCGCCGGAACCAGAACGACTCGGGCATCGACTCGGGCCGGGCGCCGTTCAACAGATCCGGTTGGTTCTTGAACTGTTCCTTGAACTTCTCCCAGGTTTCCTCGCGGCTCTGGAACCGGATGCCGTCCTCGGGGCGCAGCGCGGCCAGCGCCGCCCGGATCGCACTCTTCTGCTCGGCGGTGGCGTCGAGGTCCAGGAGCACGCCCACGTCGTACCGATGCTGGGGTTGTCCGAGCGGGACGACGACCAGCAGCACCGTCGTGGCGACGGCCGCCCCAACGAGCATCGCGGCGGCGGCGACGGCAGCCAGGACCGCCCAGTACCGCCCGGGAACGGACCGAGCCGGTGGAGGCTCGGCAGGCGGCGGGGCCTGGGTCGGCGGCGCGGGGGCTGGATCGGACATGTTCACCATCTCACCATTCCCACCCACCGGCGTCGATGGGCGCTTCCGGGCAACGGACCAGGCCCGAACGGTGTCGCCGCCGCGGTCAGCACCCGGGTCCCGAGGTGCTGACCGCGGCGACGAAACTCCGTTCGGCGGTACGACGAACTCCGTTCAGCGGGTACGCAGTCCGAACCCGTACGGGAACAGCGGACGGTAGTTCCGGTCACCGACGTTGATCGGCACCTGCGCCTCGCTGCGCGGCCAGCTCATCGAGAGCCTGCCGGTGAACGGGCGCCGGCCGAACAGGACGTCGGCGACGCCGGCACCCTCGCTCCCCGGCAGCCAGGACGCGACGAGCGCGTCCATCTGGCCGAGCTGGTCGGTGAGCACCTGCGGCCGACCGGAGACGACGAGTACGACGCAGGTGTCGATCTCGCCGCAGACCTTGTCGACCACGGCCCGGTCGCCGGGCTGGAGGGAGAGCGACTTCTCCTCCTGCTGCTGCGTCGTACACCACGGGCACTCCGGCCCGCCGACGTCACCGAATCCCTCGCTGTACGGCGTCTCGCCGACCACCACGACGGCGACGTCCGAGCCGGCGGTCGGCGCGGACCCGTCGGCGCTGTAGGTCACCTGGGCGCGTGGCGCCACCTCGCGGATGCCCTCCAGGATCGTCGTACCCGGAATGGGGTCGCCGGAGACGCCCTGCCAGGTGATGGTCCAGCCACCGGCCTGGTTACCGATGTCGTCGGCGTTGCGGCCGGCGACGTACACCTTGGCGTCCTTGCGCAGCGGCAGCGCCCGGTTGTCGTTCTTCAGCAGCACCTGCGACTGCGCGACGGCCTGCCGGGCGAGTGCACGATGTTCCCGGCTGCCGACCGAGTCGACGTCGTCCGCCGAGGCGTACGGGCGCTCGAAGAGGCCGAGCTCGAACTTGGCCCGCAGGATCCGGCGTACCGCGTCGTCGATCCGGGTCCTGCCGACCCGGCCCGCCTCGACCTCGGCGAGCAGCAGGTCGATGAACAGCTTGGCGTTGTTCGGCACCATGGCCACGTCGATGCCGGCGTTCACCGCGGTCCGCACCTTGTACGCGGTGAGCCCGGCGACGGTCGGCTCGTTCGGGTCCGGAATCTGGTGGAGGCCCTCCCAGTCGGAGATGACGAAGCCCTTGAACCGCTGGGCACCCTTGAGTACGTCGGTGAGCAGCTCCTTGTGGGCGTGCATCTTGAGCGGGTTGCCGACGCCGTCCTCGGTCCAGTCCACGCTGGAGAACGACGGCATCACGCTGTCGACGTCGTGCCGGCGCAACGCGGTCCAGTAGGGGGCGAGGTTGATCCGGGCGAACTCGGCCCGGCTGGCCACCGTGACGCCCTGGTCGATGGTGAACTTCTGCGAGCCGGACGGCAGGCTCTCGTTGGCGTCGGCGGCGGCCTGGTCGTACTCGGTGTCGCCGTCACCGGCGAAGTGCTTGATCGTGGCGAGTACGCCGGCATCGCGCAGCCCGTCGATGTAGGTGCCCATCTCGGCGACGAGAGCGGGGTCCTCGCTGAAACTCTCGTACGTCCGGCCCCAGCGCTCGTCCCTGGCCACGCAGAGGCAGGGTGCGAAGTTCCAGGGCACGCCGGTGGCCTTCACCTCCTCGCCGGTGGCCCGGCCGATCCGCCGGACGAGTTCGGGGTCACGGGTCGCGCCGAGCCCGATGTTGTGCGGGAAGACCGTGGCACCGTAGACGGCTGAGTGCCCGTGTACCGCGTCGACGCCGTAGATGATCGGTATCCCGAGCCGGGTGCTCAGGGCCTGCCGCTGGAAGTTGTTGATCATCGACACCCAGGCTTCCGGGGTGTTCGGGGTCGGGGCGGAGCCGCCACCGGAGAGCAGCGCGCCGAGCGCCCACTGGGCGACCAGGGTCGGGTCGGCGTCGACCGCTGCCCGTTCGGCCTGGGCCATCTGGCCGACCTTCTCCGGCAGGGTCATCCGGCCGAGCAGGTCACTGACCCGGTGGTCGATCGGCAGCTTGGGGTTCAGGTACGCCGGTTTGCGGTGGCCGACACCCGAGGTGGTCTCGGCGGCGGCGTCGGGGGCGGCCGTCGCGGCGCTGGTGGGTACCAGCGAGACGACGAGGAGACCGGCGAGCAGGGGTATCAGTCGTGTTCGGGTTCGCGAGTGTGGACGCATGTCGAGCCCTCCAAGCCAATCGGGTAGGCGCCAGGACGATCCTTCCCATCCAGATAAGATATCGTCAATATCAAGTTGTAAAGGTTCTTTCTTGAGAGCGCTCCCTTGTGGGCGGTACGCCCTGCTATACCTGCAATTTGGTCCCTGTGCGCGGCCAGCGCGGCTCGACTCTGGAGGAGCAGTTCCGATCCACCGGGTGCCGTCCTACCTCGACCGAGGGGACAGGCTCGCTCGCCAGAGGGAGGTGGCGGAGCGGCGGCGCGGGGATCGTCATCCTCGCGAAACGCCCGCACCGGGCGACGAACGAGGAGGACCAGATGAAGCCAACCGTGTACCGGATCGGCGCGGCAGCGGTCGCGGCCGGCATGGTGTTTACCGCGTCGGTGGCGTCGGCCGCACCGGCCTCCCACTCCGGACCGGTGGCCCGGGTGACGGGCGCGGCCGAGGTCCGGCTGACGTACTGGCCCGACAGTGACGTCCGGGCGTTCACCTTCGACGCCACGGCGACGCCGTACAGCCGACCGCTACCGGGCGCACCCGATGGACTGCCCACCGACGCGGTCGGAACCGTACGCATCTCACACCTCGTGGCCGAGGCCGGCATCACCGTCCGCATGGTCGCGCGGGTCGACTGCCTGGCGACCGGACCCGGCATCGCGACCCTGACGGCCGTCGTCACCGAGGCCGACGAAATCGTGAAGGAACAGGTCGGCAAGCGGCTCGGCTTCAGCGTGTACGACGCCGGGCGGCGCGGCACCGACCGGGTGGGCTTCTCCTGGTCGGTGGTGAACGCGGACCAGAACGAGGCCGGAGAGTGGGGCGAGGGGAGGGTCGGTACCTGCCTGGGTCCTGCCCCGTTCGCCCCGGTCACCCGCGGTGACTACACGGTCCGGCACCAGGACCTGGTACCGGTGCCGACCCGGCGCTGACCCGGCGCAAGTTCCGGGTGTATCGGGGTGGTCGTCCTGCGAGGACTCTGTGCTGAGCGGGACGACCACCCTGCGTACCGAGGCCGCAGCAACTCGTCGGACACGTCACGAGGCGCCGGGGGAGCGGGCGCTGACGGAACAAACCCGAGCGCCGCACCTCGCACGTGAATCAAGCAGGCCCTTCGTCGACGATCTGCCGAGCCTCGTCGAGGAGATCGTTCAAATGCTCGTCGGACAGCTTCTCCTGAGAGAGAATTCTGTATGCCACCAGGGTCTGAATGTGTCCCATCGCGGCAGGGGCGATGTCGAGCTGCACCGATTGATCGAAGACCGCCTTGATCAGCAGCTCTGCGTTGGCGGGGTCTAGCGGGGCCGCTCCCTCGGTTGCTCCGGCGCGCAGCTCGGCGACGAAGCGGATTACCTCCGCCTTGTCGTACCTACCCTGAAACCGTCGCTCGACGGCGAGGAAGAAGAGCGCGCTCAGAAAGGATGGCCAGTCATCCCAACCCTCGGCGTCAAGCTTCTGCTCGTAGCGGTCGTTCGCTTCGAAGTCGCCCTTGATAAGAGTGCGCGCGAACTCAACCACGTCACTTTTGACCGTCATCCTGATTCCTCCGGTTGCGCCGTCTCTTGATGTAGTCGACCGCCGCCCTGCCGACCAACGCCGCGCCGAGGACAGAGACTGTGATCGCCGAGACCGTCTCATGTGCCGGCGGAGGTTGACTGGGAGCCGGATGCGTGGTTGTGGTGGTGGTCGATGCGGGACCGCCGGAGGATGCACCACGGTCGCCCTTGATCTGCCGCAAGGCGACTTTGGTTCCTTCCTCCACTGCCTTGGTTGTCTCGGCGGCGGCATCCTTGACGTCGTCGGCCCGTCTCGCCGCTCGGTCGAGGAAGCTGGTTGCTCGGTTGCGCCGGACCATCGCCTCCGTGACAGTTCGTTCTCCGTCTGGCATGGCCTCCGGCGCAGCGGACCGGGGCGGCACACTACCGGGTGCGATGACGTTGACGTAGGTGGTGAAGTGCTCGGCGGCCTCGGACAACAACCGCGCGGTCTTGCCGGCCTTGTCCGCAGCGGTCCGGGAATCCGTAACCGCCTGTCGCATCAAATGGTCGGCGCTGCCCTGAGATGCCTCGACGTAGGCGGACCGGACCTGCTCGGCCTCCTCCTGAGCGCGTTTCGCAGTCACAGCGGTCTCGTCAATGATTCCGAGCACCCTGCGGAGCTGGGCCACGACGTCGCCTACGGAGGGGCTGGCCATCAAAGCCTCGACGCGTACTCCTGCGCCGCATCGGCGCCAGAGTGAAGTAGACCAGCGACTCGGGACGACTCACGCAGGGCCTCGAGTAGCTTGTGCAGACCGGCCTCGACATCCTTGTGCCCACTGTCGTGAACCGTTCCGACGGCTAACGTGTGAGCCTGCTCGGTTCGGTCTCGTACGCCGCGCGTCAGGTCAATGCCATCGCGGGCGGCCTGGTTGCCTCGGCTGATGGTCGCTTTGACCTGGGTGATGTCCACCGGGTGCATCCGTAGCCGGTCGAGTCGGGTTAGCCGAGGACGCTGGCATAGTCACGGGTGGCGGCGGAACTGCCCTGGATGAGGGTCGCCGCCTCAGCGAGCCGCTGCCTGCTCTGCTCCGCGCGCTGGATGGCTTCGGCGATCTTGGCGTGGTTGGTGCCGGCTGCGACGGCTCGAAGGCGGGCGAGGACCTGCTCGGTGTTCTCCATCGCTGAGCGAATCTGGTTGAGGGTGGTATTTCCCTGGTCAGTGGCCTGAGCGAGCGCTGCCTTGACCTCCTCGATGCTGGCCATCCCGTCCTCCCCGTCGCTTGGCGTCGCGATTCGCCACGGACGGACAGTCGTTGATGTCGATCAGGTGTCACGTCTGCGTGGTCGCCCGAACACTATCGGAAGTCGCCGTGCAGGTGCAGCCCCGGCGGGCGGGCAATGGTTCTGCGGTGCGAGCTACTGCGACTCGGTGACGAAGACGCCCTTGCCCTGGTGGCCGTAGACGAGTCCTTCGGACTTCAGCAGGACGATTGCCATGTGGACGGCGTTGTTGCCGACGCCGTACTTGGCTTGCAGTTGGGCGGTTGAGGGCAGTTGGTCACCGGGACCGAGCGCTCCAGACTTGATCTGGCCGCGCAGGTCGTCGGCGACACGCTGGTAGTTCGGCGTGACCATGTGTGCGTCTCCCTAGGTAGCACGCCGATTTGATCACGCACTGTCCATTGCATCAACCACTTGTGCTTACCGCGCTTACCGCGATAAGTTCTGCTCAGAGTGATTCCTGGGTAGCACTTGGTGATCATTCCGGTCGGGGCGGTCGGCTTGTACGGGTTGTCCGCCCCGACCCCGAGACCGGCCCTGCTGTCGTGCTCGCCGTCGTGCCGGCTGCGATGGCAGAGCGGATTGGTCCCGGCCCGGCAAGCGAAGGGGGCAGGGTCGGGGCCAGCTCAGCCACGTCCTGACGAGTCGAGGAATGGTTGGTGATGTTGTGCGTGCAGTGCTGTGGCGGCTGCCGGAAGTTGATGGTCAAACACCGAGGCGGCGGCGAGGCAACGGCTACCGGACGGTGACGTACCGGGCGCTGTGGCTCGGGCAGATGCGGCGCCGGCGGTCTCGGCGGACATCCTCGGCGTACGAGGCGGTGGGTCGCTGATGAAGGAGCCGGACCGGTACGTCGTACACGTTCCGTTCACCGCGCCCGACCTGACCCGGGCCCGGCAGTTCGCCCGGATGGTGGCCCGGTCGACGGCGCGGCTGCCGGAGGTGGACGCCGCCGAGGCGACGGTGTCGGCGGAGGACAACCAGGTCGTGCAGTCCCGGCTGTTCTGCGACCGGCTCCTCGACAAGGGTCGACGCTGCGTGCTGCGGGCGGACCACGAGGTGCCGTGCGCGATCGTGGAGCCGGCCCGGTGATCGGTTCTGGGGCCGGGCCGGCGGTGCCGGTGGTGGTCTGCGGGTCCTGCGACGGGATGACCTTCACCCTGACCGCCTGCCGGTGTACGGACGGTGGAGACCGGTTGCTGGTCGACCGGGACGGGCGGGGGCGGGAGGCGTACCGGGACTGCCGGATGTGCCAGGGGATGGGGACGGTGGCGAATCC
>NZ_JADPUN010000085.1 GCF_015690345.1 Plantactinospora alkalitolerans
GTTCCCTGGTGCGCTGGGCGACGATGATCGAGAAGGTGTTCAGGATCAGCCGGCCACCGAGCTGGGCGGGCCGGCGGTGCGGGTCCTCGACCCCGCCGCGCCCGGCTTCGCCGCCGACGTCGCGGTCCGGCGGGCGGTCGCCGCGGTCGGCTTCGCCGCACCGGGTACCGAGACCGGCGCGGCCGGGCCGACCACCCGGGACGCCGCCCTGGTCGAACTGCCGGTCGACTCGCTGGACGAGGAGCGGGACCGGACCGCGAACGGACGCCGGATCTCCGCACTGGTCGAGATGCCGGGCGAGGGAGCGGTGGCCAGCGGCATGGCGTTGCGCGTCGACGACGTCGCCGAGATAGCCGGCATCGCCACCCTCCCCTCGGCCCGCCGCCGAGGGCTCGGCGCGGCGGTCACCGCCGCCCTGGCCCACCGCCTCCTCGACGACGGCACCAACCTGATCTTCCTCTCCGCCGGCAGCGAGGAGATCGCCCGGATCTACCTGAGGGTCGGCTTCCGGCGGATCGGCACCGCCTGCATCGCCGAGCCCGCCCCCGCCACCCTGTAAGGAAGGGCCCCTTCTTATCGCTTTTTGTATAAGAAGGGGCCCTTCCCAACAGGTGTGAGCCGGTATCCGGCGACCCTCAAGACATTCTCAAGATCATTGCATCGCCACCGCGCGGCGGATCATGATGGCCCGCAGTGCTGTCCCCGTACGACTCCATCCCCCTCGGAGTTCACATGAGAACAAGACGACCGACGGTAGTCGTTCTGTCGACACTGCTCGCCGCCACCCTCGGCACGGTCACCGCCCCGTCGACGGCACTGGGCCAGCCCGCGTCCGCGGTGCAGACCGCCGTCGCGGAGCCGAACCAGGTCTCCGGGCTCACCGTCACCCAGGCCGACGGGTACGCCACCCTGGCGTGGACGCCGATCGACGGCGCGACCGACTACCAGATCGAGCGCGCCCCGGTCGACGCCGGGAACGTCGCCACCGGACCGGCCGTGATCGTCGGCGTGTGGCGCCCGAACCGGCAGATCAACAACGAGGCGCCCACCTTCGCCGACGCCGGGTTCAGCCCCGGCGACCGGTTCTCCTGGCGGGTACGGGCCCGGTTCGACACCACCGCGCAGCCGTACTCCACGCCGGTCGCCGGCACCACCCTGGCGCCCTGGGGCAACCCGGACGTACCCGGCGAGAGCCTGCGCACCCAGTGGGAGACCACGAAGGCGGCGCAGTACACCAGCGACGTCGAGGAGTACGCGTACACCGCCGAGGTCGACCGGCTCAGCGAGCGGGTCCGGGTGGTGGAGATCGGCCGGACGGTCCTGAACCGGCCGATCAACATGCTCGTCATCGGCTACCCGACCCCGCCGCCCACCGCGCAGGCCGTCGCGGCGACCTCGCCGCTGGCGATCAACTGCAACGTGCACGGCAACGAGCCCGGTGACCGCGAGGCCTGCCTGGTGCTGGCCCGCAAGTTGGCCTTCGGCAAGGACGCGAAGACCGTCGACCTGCTGTCGCACACCACCGTACTGATCGTTCCGACGATCAACGGTGACGGGCGGGCCGCCAACACCCGGGGCAACTCGACCGGGCAGGACCTCAACCGCGACTACTCGCTGATCCGCCAGCCGGAGACGGCGGCGTACGTGCGGATGCTGCGCGACTACCGCCCGGTGGCCGGCTACGACGGTCACGAGTACGGCAACTCCACCGCCGGTGACCTGCCGATGCTCCCGCCGCGACACCAGAACGTGGCCAAGCAGATCTTCGACGAGTCGATGGACATGATCGAAGGCCACATGTACGTGCAGGGCGCCAAGGACGGCTGGTGGGCCTGCCCGTACGGCTGCCAGGGCGGCAGCGGCGTGGGGCTGAGCGAGGAGACGATCCTCCGCAACACCCTGGGCCTGAAGAACACGGTGAACTCGCTGCTGGAGCTGCGCAGCTCCGGCGGCCAGACCCGGCCCGACGAGGGCAACAGCGCCAACAACCGGCGCCGCAAGACGTACTCGGCGTTCTGGACGTTCAGCCAGTTCCTCGACTACCACCGGGCCAACCTGCCCGCCATCACGCAGGCGCGGAGCGAGGCGATCGAGTTCCAGGCCTCGAACACCGGTCGACTCGTCTTCCGGGGCTCCCGGCCGATCCCGCTGCACCCGGCACCGCACCCGGGTGAGGCCGGACCACGCGACGACCTGCCCGAGCCCGAGATGATCCTGGACAACGCCCCCTGTGCCTACAAGCTCACCGAGGAGCAGTACAACGGGGCGCGTACCGACGGCCCCGGCGAGGTGGGCGCCACCGTGGCGGAGCGGATCGCCGCGCACGGTTGGAAGGTCGTCAAGGCCGCCGACGGGTACTACGTGCCGCTGGCCCAGCCGGAGCGGGGCCTCATCCCGCTGCTCCTCGACGCCCAGGGCGCCGAGGAGTGGGTGGACGGCCAGCGGATCTACCCGACCGGCACGGGCCGGCACAACGGGCCGCTGAGCGTCTCGGGCTTCACCTGCATCTCGGGTGGCACGGTGAACGGTCCGGTCACGGTCCGACCGGGCGCGGTCTTGATTGCCACCGGTACGACGATCAGCGGTCCGGTCAGCGCGGCCGGCGCCACCGGCGTCTTCCTGGCCGACAGCACGGTGCGTGGCCCGGTGCAGATCTCCGGCACCACCGACGCGGTGTCGCTGGTCGACAACCGGATCTCCGGACCGGTCGCCCTCTCGGCCAACAACACCGGCAGCGACGTGCCGCTGCTGGCCGGTAACGCCGTCAGCGGTCCGCTGAGCTGTGCGCTGAACAGCCCGGCGCCGACCAACCTCGGTGTGCCGAACCAGGTGAACGGCCCGAAGGCGGGCCAGTGCGCGGCGCTGTGAGCCCGCGTCCGGCGGTGACCTGAGCACCACCGGTCCTCGCCCCGTACCGGCAGGTCGGGCCCGGCGCCCGACCTGCCGGTACGACACCGTGCCAGTCCTCGTGGAGGTAGTCGTGTCCGAGCCGTCGAATTCGTCCCCGGTACCCGGCCACGTCGGCCGGACGGCCGGACGTACCCAGGTCCGCCGGGCATCGCGGCGCGGACCGGTCTCAGGGGCATCGCGGCGCGGGGCGGTCTCAGAGGCATCGCGGCGCGGGGCGGTCTCAGGGGCATCGCGGCGCGGACCGGTCTCAGGGGCATCGCGGCGCGGGGCGGTCTCAGAGGGGTTCTGGCGCGGACCGGTCCGCCTCGCCGCCGCCACCCTGCTGGCGGTGGCCACCATCGGCGGTTGCACGGACTCCGACCCGGCCGAGCGGGGCGCCACGGCGCGGGCGGACGCCCGACCGGCGGCCGCGGTGACCGGGCCGCTCTGCTCCGCGCTGCCGTCCGGCACCGACCCGGGAAACCCGGCGTCCCTGACCGACGAGCCCGGCGACGTGGCGTTGCGGTGGATCCCGGTACTCACCCGGTTCGAGGCGGCGGTACGGGCCGC
This sequence comes from Plantactinospora alkalitolerans, assembly GCF_015690345.1. Taxonomy (GTDB): domain Bacteria; phylum Actinomycetota; class Actinomycetes; order Mycobacteriales; family Micromonosporaceae; genus Plantactinospora; species Plantactinospora alkalitolerans. The sequence goes on from NZ_JADPUN010000085.1 coordinate 3,460, forward strand.
GGACCTGTCGGCCGAGCTGCGCGATCCGAACGGGGTGACCATCCTGGCGCCGACCGACGACGCGTTTGCGAAGAAGTTCTCCGAGGACAACCTCGACGACTTGATGATCAAGCAGAAGAACGAACTGCGCACGCTGCTCCGGGCCCATCTCGTCGCCGGCTCGTACTCGCTGGCCGATCTGGTGGCGAAGGGCAGGGTCACCACGCTCGACGGCACGTCGGTCACGATCACCCGGGCCGATCCGATGGCCCGGATCGGCGACCACACCGAGACCGTCTGCGCCGACTACCAGGTCGCGGGTGGCCGGATCCATCTTCTCAACGGGGTGCTCGGCAACCTGCCGACGACCGCCGACGCCAACGGCGACCCGGCGCACTGAGGTCCGGCTCGCCCGGGGTGCTCGCGCGCCGGCCGAGGGTGCCGGATCCAGTCGAGTGCGTGGTCACTACATCTAGTCAGGCGCCGGGAGCCCTTGACGGGTCTGCGGGCCACGCTCCGGAGGTACGGCGGCGGCCAGCACGGCGTCGAGCGGCGTGTCCCGACCGTAGCGGTGCGCGACCGCGAAGACACCGGTGCCGGGGACCGGCTCGGCGGCCCCGTCCGAGCCCAGCCGCCAACCGCCCGGATCCGAACCGGGCCGCCAGCCGCCCGGATCCGAACCGGGCCGCCAGCCGCCCGATTCCACGCCGGGCCAGCCGGCCGATCGGCTCCGCCCCGCCGCACCGGACTGGCCATCCGACCGGCTCCGACCGGCCCGTCCCGGCCACGCCGGCCCGTCGAGCTGGGTACGCAGAGCCCGCTCGGTCGCCTCGGCATCCCGCCGCTCGCAGGCCGGCACCGGCGCACCGATCTCGGCACGGATCCGGTCCGCCGCGCCGAGCAGTCGGGCACCCCGGATCGGCTCGCCCTCCAGCCGGGCCACCTCGGCCAACGCCTCCAGCACACTCGCGGTCCGCCACAGGTCGCCGACCCGCCGGTGCTCCGCGAGGCTGATCCGCAGATGTCCCGCCGCCTGCCGGGTACGGCCGCCACGCAGCTCGATCAGGCCACGCAGGTTGTGCGCCCAGCCGACCCCTTCGGGGAACCCGACCGCCGAGTTCCGGCGCAGGGCCACGTCGAGCAGTGCCGAGGCCCGGTCGATGTCACCCTGGTAGAGGGCGACCGCGCCGAGATTCATCAGCGCGCTGGCCGCCGCCAGGTCGTCGCCGAGCCGTTGGTGTCGGCGCAGGCTCGCCCGCAACCGCGAGTCGGCCCGATCCAGGTCGCCCGCGAGCCACGCGGTGAAGCCGCGCAGCTCCGTGGTCTGCGCCTCGCCCCACTCGTCGTCGCACTCGGCGAAAATGGCGCCGGCGGTCGCCAGGTGATGGGCGGACTCGCCGTATCTGGCCTGCTCCCGGGCCACCGAGCCCAGGATCACCTCCACCCGGGCCTCGGTCCTGCGGTCCCCCGTACCACGGCAGGCGGCGCGGGCCAGCTTCGCGTGTTCGATCGCGGCCGGATAGTCGCAACGCAGCATCGCGAGCATGGCCGCGCCGATCCCGCCCCGGGCCCGCAGTGCGGGTGGTGCCGTCGGATGTCGCGCCAGCGCCCCGGCCAGCCATCGGTGTCCGTCCCGGTAATGGCCCTCCAGGCGGCAGTACATCGACAGCGCGGCGGCCAGCCGGAGGTCGCCGTGCGCGGGTCCACCGGCCCCCGCCTCGGCCAGCCAGCTCATCGCCGAACGCAGGTTGGAATCCTCGGCCCGCAGCCGGGACAGCCACCGCTCCTGGGCCGCGCCCCGCAGCCGGGCATCGGCCCGCTCGGCCAGGCCCAGACAGTACGTCGCGAGATCCTGCCGGGCGCTGACCTCGGCGCCGGCGGCGACCAGTCTGGCCAGCGCGTGCCGCCGGATCGGCTCCAGCATCCGGTAGCGGACCGGCGTCACCTCGGGCGGCTCACCGGACGCACCCGCCGGCTCGGCCGGCCCGCCCGGCATCGGCTCCGCCAACGACGCCTCCACCAGCGCGGCCAGCGCGGCCGGGGCTGACGACCCGCCGACCGCCTCGGCCAGCTCGGCGTCGAATCCACCGGCACAGATCGAGAGCCGGTCGAACAGCCGGCAGGCATCGGGCTCCAACTGGGCCAGGCTGGACTCGACAGCGGTGGCGATGCTCCGGTGCCGGTCCGGCACCCTCGGGTCCGGGCTCCGCAGCAGCCGTACGTCGGCCCGGAGGCGGGCGATGATCTCGTTGACGGTCAGCAGTGGAGTACGCGCCGCAGCCAACTCGATGGCCAGTGGCAGTCCGTCGAGTTCGGCGCAGAGCCGTACGACCGCATCGGCGCTGGCCTCGGCAACCGGCCGACCGGAGAACTCGTGTGCGCGTTCGAGGAAGAGCCGGGTGGCCGGATGCGCGGCGAGTGCGTCGAGGTCGTGCCCGCCGCCCGGCTCGGGTCCGGCCAGCGCCGGCACCCGGATCCGCGACTCGCCCGGCACCCGCAGCGCGACCCGGCTGGTCGCCAGCACCCGCAGTTCCGGACAGTGCGACAGCAGCCGCCCGACCAGCTCCGCACAGCCCGTGACCAGGTGTTCGCAGTTGTCCAGAACCAGCATGGCCGGTACGGCGCCGAGATCGGCTACCAGCGCCTCGACGACGTCCCGCCCCAGATCGGGTACGCCGAGCGCGGCCGCCACCGCCTGAGGTACCCGTACCGGGCTCTCCACCGGGGTGAGGTCGACGAACCAGACGGGCCGATCGGTCACCCGTCCCGCCGCGGCCAGCGCCAGCCGGGTCTTGCCGGCGCCCCCGGTACCGGTCAGGCTGACCAACCGGTGCTGGTCCAGTCGCTGCCCGACGACGTCGAGCAGTTCGTCCCGGCCGAGCAGCGCGGTGAGCGGGACCGGAAGCCGGGTTGCCGGACGCGGCCGGGAGGCAGGGAGGCCGGCGGCTGCTTCCGGGACCGGTTCGGGGCGGTCACCAGTCGCCCAGTCCTCCGGCAGTTCTCCCCGCTGCGCCGCCTCCGCGAGCACGCAGACCCGACCGGCCGGCTCGACGCCCAACTGCTCCGCGAACACCTCCCGGGCGCGGCGCTGCACCTGAGCGGCGGCCCGTCGCCCGTCGGCCAGGAAGGACGCCACCAGCAGCAACTCCCACAGCCGCGCCCGCAACGGGCGGCCGGCGACCGCCGCCGACAGTTCGCCGACGGCCGTACGCGCCAGTCGGGTACCGGCGGCTCCGGCAGCCACCACGGACCGGTCGGCGACGGGGCCACCGGCGGCCGCGTACGCGGAGACGGCCAGCCGGAGCAGGCACTCCCAGCGGTCCTCGAACGCGTCGTCGCGGGCCCGTCGCAGCCGGCGCACCTCCGTGGCGGCCCACCCGGACGGGCACAGCCGGTGGCCGCGCAACGGTCCACCCCCGTCCTCGGCGAGCACCTGACCGGTGGACTCCGGCGCCACGGGCGGAACGAGCGACGCGGGCGGAACGAGCGGAACGATGTCCGGACCTGGCCCGGCTGGCCCCGGCCCGGCGCAGGTGCCGGCCGCCGGACCCGGGATCGCGTCGGTTCCGGAACCGGCGGTGGTCGGTTCGGTCCAGGTCGCCAGCGCGGCGTCGAACAGCCGGACGGCGGCCGGAAGCTCCCCGGCCGCCATTCGGCGACGGGCCCGGGCGACGAGCCGGGTGAACCGGTGCGCGTCGATCCGGCTACCCGGCAGGCGCAGCCGGTAACCACCGGGCCCGATCTCCAGCGCGTCCGGCGACCCGCAGTCGGCGAGCGCGGTGGCCAGCAGGATGGCCGCTCGGTCCAGTACCCGGGGTTCGGCCGGCACCGGATTGTCGACCGCGGCGTCGCCGGGCAGCGTCGGATCGGCAATGGCAGCAGCGGGCAGCAGATGGTCGGCGGCAGCGGACAGCGAATGGGCGTCGACAGCGGCGGCAGCGGACAGCGAATGGGCGTCGGCGGCCGGACCGGGCTGCGTCGGTCGGTCGGCTCGGATCCGGCCGGTGGCGGAGGTGCCGAGCGCGGCCAGCAACTCCGCGTCGGGTACCGGTTCACCGGCCCGGAGGGCGAGCAGCCCGAGCAGCAGGCTCGACTCGTCCGGCAGGTCCACCGGTCCGCCCGGCCCGACCAGTCGGACCGTTCCGAGCAGCCGTACCTCGCCTCCGGTGCTGCCCGTCCGGTCCATCTTGGCCTGCTGGCCAGGCACGCTGTGCCGCAACTGGGAGCCCTCACCTTCGCTCCCGGCAAGTGTGCGACGCGGCGGCGGTGAGGGCATACCCCCGATCGGTCGGTTAGGCCGCGACCCGGAGGGTCCGGTGCGACCCGCTCGGGCAGCGGCTGCCTTCGATTCGGATATCACCCGATCGACCGGGCCGGGACGACCCGGCAGTGGAAGATCGCCGGATGGTCAGGCCGGTGGCCGCCACTGCGCGGCCGCCGTCGCGGCACTGCCCATCAGGCGGGGCGTGATGGTGCCGAGGGCCGCGTCCCGGGCTCGGAGCGCCAGCCGGCCCCGGGTCTGCAGGACCGCCGACATCCGCCGGGTCTGCCGGACCACCGTCGCGGCCCGGGGACGTCGCATCCGGCTGTACGACTCGACCGCCTCGCGCATCGGTGCGCCGGGAACCGCCTCACGGACCACCGAACGCAGCGTCGCGGCGTCCTCGAGCGCCAGGCAGGCGCCCTGACCGAGGTGGTGCGGCATCGCGTGCGCGGAGTCGCCGAGCAGTACCACCCCGCCCGCACCGGCTGGGAAGCCGTACGACTTGGGCAGCGGGCGCAGTTCGCGCACCTCCTGCTGGACCAGGTCCTCCGGCTCCGTCGCGGCGAGCAGGTCGCCGATCGGCGCCGGCCAGTCGGCGAACCAGCGCCGGAGCAGGGCGAGTTGGGTCGCCGGTGACTCCGGCCGGGATGCGCCGGCAGCCGTCGCCACCCAGTAGATCCCGCCCCGGGTGGAGCCACCGGACGAGCCACGGTCGCCCAGCGACGCGGCGACGAAGCGGTAACCGGCGCCGAGCGTCTCCCCGTCCACCGGACGGTCGACCGGCAACTGGGGGGCGCGGTACCACGGGATGACGGCACGCCACGCGGCACAGCCGGAGCTGACCACGGTGGCGCCGGGGGCCAACCGGCGACGTACCGCGCTGTCGATGCCGTCCGCCGCGACCACCAGGTCGGCCTCGTAGCTGCTCCGTCCGTCGCCGACGGTGGGCCGTTCGCCGTCGGTCGCCCGCACGGTCCGCACCTCGACCCCGGTCCGGATCTCCACGCGGTCGCCGAGCCCGGCGACCAGCGCGTCGTGCAGGTCCTCCCGGTGTACGACGACGGGAGCGCGGTCGCCCGGCACGGGCCTGGGCTGCACCAGCCAGTGCCCGTCGGGGCGCCGGACTCCCGTGTCGGGCAACTGGGTCGCGATCGCGGCCAGGCCCTCGCCGAGGCCGAGCGCGCGCAGCGCCCGGACCCCGTTGGGCCAGAGCACCAGTGCGGTGCGCTCCGCGCGGACCCGGTCGCCGCGTTCGAGCAGCGTCACCTGCCAACCGGACCGGGCCAGTGCGCCGGCGGCCGCCAGCCCACCGATCCCGGCGCCCACCACCACGGCCGTACGCATCGGTCCGGCTCCCCTGCTCAACGGTCCCGGTCGGCGGTCCCCGGCGCGGCCCCGGCGTCGGCCGGCTCGCCGTCGCCGTCGCGGCCGGGTGCCTTCACCGTACCCTCGTCGGAGGCTGTCGTGTCGATGCCGTCGACGGAAGCTGCCCCGTCGGTGCCGTCTACGGGGGGCGTCCTGTCGGTGCTGCCGTCGACAGGCGGCGTCTTGTCGGTGCCGTCCACGGCAACCGGCTCGGCCACGTCGTCGCCGGAGGTTGCCCCGTCGTCGTCCGGATCGCCGGAGGTTGCCCCGTCGTCGTCCGGATCGCCGGAGTCGCCGGACGCCCGTTCGGTCGGGTCCTCCGGCGGCATCTCGCCGGTTTCCTGGTAGCGGGCGAACTGTTCCTCGGTAACCACCCGGTAGGCCGTCGGCATGCCGACGGCGGCCGGCTTCCGCGACACGTCGACCTGGGACACGTCGACCTGGGACACGTCGCTCGCGGCGGCAGCGCCCGGCGTCACGGGCGCGAGGACGCCATCGATCGGCACCAGGTACTCCTGCGGACCACGGACCCGTAGGAAGTAGATCAACGCACCGAGGAAGACCAGGACCGCGGTCCAGACGTTGAGCCGCGCGCCGAGGATCTCGGTCGCCTTGTCGGTGCGCATCATCTCGATCCAGAACCGCCCGGCGGTGTAGCCCATGACGTAGAGCGCGAACGCGCGTCCCCGGCCGAGCTTGAGCTTGCGGTCTAGGAGCAGGACGAAGCCGGCGACCCCGATGTTCCAGATCGCCTCGTAGAGGAAGGTGGGATGGAAGAGCCCCGGTTCGAGGACCGGGTTTCCGCTGTCGTCGCGGAGCGCGTGACCGGGGTTGGTCCCGTCCATCCGGTGGATCTCCAGGCCCCAGGGCAGGTTGGTCGGGCCGCCGAACAACTCGTTGTTGAACCAGTTGCCCACCCGGCCGACGGCCTGGGCGAGCGGCAGCCCGGGGGCGAGGGCGTCGGCCACCACCGTCAGCGGGATGCCGAGCTGCCGGGCTGCCAGCCAGGCGCCGACGGCGCCACCCGCGACGGCGCCCCAGATGCCCAGGCCGCCCTCCCAGATGTAGAGGGCCTTGATCGGCTCGCCCCCGTCGCCGAAGTAGTCCCCGGGCGAGGTGATCACGTGGTAGAGCCGGGCACCGACGATGCCGAACGGCACCGCCCAGACCGCGATGTCGAGCACCGCCCACGGGGCGACGCCACGGCGACGCATCCGCAGCTCGGTCACCACGCAGGCGACCACGATGCCGAGCACGATGCAGAGCGCGTAGGCCCGGATGGGCACCGGTCCGACCTGCCATACGGCGGTGGCGGGACTGGGCAGGGCCGCCTGGGGAGATAGCGAGGCGAGGGTCACGGGTGCACAGGCTACCGTCGCAACCCGGCTCAGCGGCACCCCGGTCCGGTTGCCAACCACGAGCGAGCGCAGCCTGATTTGCCGGGTTACGCCCGTTTCAATGGCAAGTGTCGGTTGTCCCTCGGTTGATCCGCAGGTCCGTCCGGGCTCCACGTCCTGGGCCGGCCGAAGGCACGATCGATCCACCGACAGGCTGCCGGCGGGAAGCGGCGTCGGTCGACCGGATCAGCGCGCGACGGTACGGACGCCCTCGGCGAGTTCGGCGCTGAGGGCGCGCAGCGCGGTCAGCCCGGTCGCCTCGTCGGGCTTGTCCAGCAGACACCGGACCAGCGCACTGCCGACGATCACCCCGTCGGCGTACCCGCCGACCTCGACCGCCTGCGCACCGTTGCCGACCCCGAGGCCCACCCCCACCGGAAGCCCGGTGACCGCCCGGACCCGGGAGACCAGGGTCGGCGCCGCGTCCGAGGTGCTCTCCCGGGCTCCGGTGACCCCCATCAGCGCGGTGGCGTAGACGAAGCCCCGGCAGTGCCCGACCGTCATCGCGAGCCGCTCGTCCGTGGACGAGGGCGCCACGAGGAATGTCCGGTCCAGGCCGTACGCGTCGGAGGCGGCGAGCCACTCGCCCGCCTCCTCCGGGATCAGATCCGGCGTGATCAGGCCGGTGCCACCGGCGGCGGCGAGGTCGCGGGCGAAGGCGTCGACCCCGTACCGCTCGATCGGGTTCCAGTAGGTCATCGTGACCACCGGTGCCCCGGTCGCGGCGACCGCCTCGATGATCCGCAACGCGTCGGCGGTCCGTACGCCCCCGGCGAGCGCGATGTCGCTGGCCCGCTGGATGACCGGCCCGTCCATCACCGGATCGGAGTACGGGATCTCCACCTCGATCACGTCGACCCCGGCCGAGACCATGGCGGTCATCGCGGCGATGCTGCCCTCGACGCTCGGGAACCCGGCCGGCATGCAGCCGATCAGCAGCGCCCGCCCCTCGGCGCGGGTCTTCTCGAACGCGACCGCGATGCTCCGGTCGACTGCCGCACCCGGGCCGGATGCCGCGACGGACTGGCCCGCACCGCTCATCACGCCTGCTCCCCGTCGAGGATGCCGAAGTACTCGCCGGCGGTGTGCACGTCCTTGTCGCCCCGGCCGGAGAGGTTGACCACGATGGTGGGCTCGCGGCCCAACTCCGCGGTCAGAGCTGGAATGATCTTGATGGTTCCGGCGAGCGCGTGTGAGCTCTCGATGGCCGGGATGATCCCCTCGGTCCGGCAGAGCAACTGGAACGCGTTCATCGCCTCGGCGTCGGTCACCGGCGCGTAGCGGGCCCGGCCGATGTCGTGCAGCCAGGCGTGCTCGGGGCCGACCCCGGGGTAGTCCAGCCCGGCCGAGATCGAGTGCGACTCCAGGGTCTGGCCGTCGGAGTCCTGCAGGACATAGGTACGGGCGCCGTGCAGGACCCCGGACGAGCCGCCGGTGATGCTGGCCGCGTGCCGCCCGGTCTCGACCCCGTCGCCGCCGGCCTCGAAGCCGTACAGCCGGACGTCGTCGTCCCCGACGAACGCGTGGAAGATGCCGAGCGCGTTCGAGCCGCCGCCGACACACGCGGCGACCGCGTCGGGCAGGGCGCCGCGCAGGTCCAGGCACTGCTGACGCGCCTCGACCCCGATGCCCCGGACGAAGTCGCGAACCATCGCCGGGAAGGGGTGCGGGCCCGCGGTGCTGCCGATGATGTAGTGCGTCCGGTCGACGTTGGCGACCCAGTCCCGCATCGCCTCGTTCATCGCGTCCTTGAGGGTGCGCGAACCGGACGTGACCGGCACCACCGTGGCACCGAGCATCCGCATCCGGGCCACGTTGAGTGCCTGCCGCTGGGTGTCCACCTCACCCATGTAGACCACGCACTCCAGATCGAGGTACGCGGCCGCGGTCGCGGTCGCCACCCCGTGCTGGCCCGCACCGGTCTCGGCGATCACCCGGGGCTTGCCCATCCGCTTGGTGAGCAGGGCCTGGCCGAGCACGTTGCGGATCTTGTGCGCACCGGTGTGGTTCAGGTCCTCCCGCTTGAGCAGGATCCGCGCGCCGATCTCGGCCGAGAGCCGCTCGGCCCGGTAGAGCAGGGACGGGACGTTGGCGTACTCGCGCAGCATCGCGCCGAACTCGGCCTGGAACGACTCGTCGGTCAACGCCGTCCGGTACGCCAGGTCGAGTTCGTCGAGCGCGGCCACCAGTGCCTCGGGAACGAACCGTCCGCCGTACCGGCCGTAGTGTCCGGCACCGTCGGGCGACGAGGTGCCGCTCGCCGGCACCGTGGGCGCGCTCATGCTGACCTGCCTTCGACTCGCGACCGCGGGGCTCGCAGACCCGGCTCGTTCCTCGCGCTCATCGGACCGGCCGGGGGGTGGCGGGATGGTTGCCGGCGTTGACCAGTTCGGCCACCGCCTCGCGCGGGCTCTTCTGGGTCACCAGGCCCTCCCCGACCAGTACGGCGTCGGCGCCGGCCGAGGCGTACCGGATCAGGTCGTGCGGACCCCGTACGCCGGACTCGGCGATCTTGACGACGCTGTTCGGCAGGCCGGGTGCGATCCGTTCGAAGACCGACCGGTCGACCTCCAGGGTGCGCAGGTTGCGGGCGTTCACCCCGATCACCCGGGCACCGGCCTCCAGGGCCCGGTCCGCCTCCTCCTCGTCGTGCACCTCGACCAGCGCGGTCATGCCCAGCGACTCGATCCGCTCGAGCAGGCCGACCAGCACGTTCTGTTCCAGCGCGGCAACGATCAGCAGCACGAGGTCGGCTCCGTGCGCCCGGGCCTCGTGCACCTGATAACTGGAGACGACGAAGTCCTTGCGGAGTACGGGAATGTCCACCGCCGTACGGACCGCCGCCAGGTCGTCCAGCGACCCACCGAACCAGCGCCCCTCGGTCAGTACGCTGATGCAGCGTGCTCCACCGGCGGCGTACTCTCCGGCCAGATCGGCCGGATCGGCGATCTCGGCGAGTTGCCCCTTGGACGGCGAGGAGCGCTTCACCTCGGCGATCACCCCGACGCCCGGCCGGCGTAGGGCCGCGTAGGCGTCGCGGGGCGGCACCGCCGCCGCCGCGAGTTGCTTGATCTGCTCCAGCGGAACCAGAAGTTGTCGACGCTCGACGTCCTCCCGGACTCCGGCGAGGATCTCGTCGAGCACGTTGGCGGACGCGGCCGGTGCGGCTTCGTCCCCCTCTGCGTGCGAATGCTCAGCAGTCACCAACGGACTCCCCTCTCCGGGTGTCATGGGCCGATGCTAGGCGTCGCCACGGGGCGGACGCCGTCGGGGGTATGGCGTGCTTCACGAAATGGGCTGGGGCATAATGCCCGACCTTGTGAGCGGAATGTCACGCTGAGCCACCAGGATCTCGATGTCAGGAGGTCGGCGGGCCGGTCGGGATGAACGCGCGGTAACCGGACGCCTTATGTGACCCAGATCAAGGAAGCCGGAACGGTCGGCCGAGGTTTGATCGGAGGGGCGGAGGGTGGTGGCGTGGCGTGGGAGAAACGGGCGGGCCGGTAACGGAACCGTCGATCCCCGGGTCACCGATCGGAAACACCGCCTCGGCACCATCACTGTCGGGCACACTGGGCGCGGGAAGCCGCGGACCAGTCGGATCGATCTTCGTGCGGGGAAGACCATGAGCGCTGTGAAGCCTGGCTCGACCATCGACGTGACCAGCATCCCCCGGGCCGTACTGTCCGTCGCCGTCGGCGTCGTGCACAGCGTGGAGCGGGCGATGATCGGCGACGCCCGGATCCGGACCGCCCGGGGCAACGCCTGGGAGGCCATCTGCGCGGACCGGGACCGGGCGCACCGGCGCGACGAGATCCGCGCCCTGGTTGCCGTGCTCGCCGCCACGCCGCCGGCACCCTCCGTCGGCCGGGTCGGCGTCGGGGCCGACCGGCAGCCGGTCAACTGACCGTCCGGGCCGACCGGCAGCCGGTCAGCTGACCGTCGGGTCCTCGCCCCGGTCCAGCGCGTCCCACGCCGCCCTCGTCCGTCGGCCGTCGAGCCGGCCTCCGTCGGGCGCCGGGTCCGGTTCCGGCCCGCCCCGGCGCGGCGACCGCTCGTAGCGTGCGCCCATCACCGGCCAGGTCGCGCCGCGAGCGGTGGTGATCCCGCCGGCCACCATCGTCAGCAGGCCGCCGAGCACGCAGAGCAGCGGCCAGGCCAGCCGGATGTCGTCGTGGCCGGTGCCGAAGCCCCCGTACGCCCCGCCGATCGCGACGCCGACCCCGACCGCCGCCAGCAGTCCACCGACCAGCCGCCGCCCGAGCCCCCGGGTGCCGAGCACCGCCCCGGCTCCGGCCAGTCCGACCAGGGCGAGGGCCGGCAGCCAGGGCAGCAGGTCGGTGCCGCTGTGGACCGTCCGGGCGGCCGGCAACGGTGCCGGTCGCGCGATCACCTCGACCGCCCAGGTCCGGGTCGCCGCGAAGACCGCCAGAGCCGCGCCGAGCAGGCAGAGCAGCACGGTGTACGCCAGCGCGCGCCGGCCGGTCGACGACGGTTCCCCGGTGTCGCTCACCGAGCCGGCCGCAGGGTCTCGGCAGCCGCGATGGCGGCGAGTACGGCAGCCGCCTTGCTCCGCGTCTCCTGGTCCTCGGCGATCGGGTCGGAGTCGGCGACGATGCCGGCACCGGCCTGCACGTACGCCCGCCCCCGCCGGATCAGCGCGGTCCGGATCGCGATCGCCATGTCCAGGTCCCCGCCGAACCCGAAGTAGCCGACCGTTCCGCCGTACAGCCCGCGACGGGTCGGTTCCAACTCCTCGATGATCTCCATCGCCCGTACCTTCGGGGCGCCGGAGAGCGTTCCGGCCGGAAAGGTGGCGGCCAACGCGTCGAAGGCGCTCTGGTCCTCGCGCAGCGTCCCGACGACCGTGGAGACGATGTGCATGACATGGCTGTACCGCTCGATGGTGGCGAACTCCGGCACCTCGACCGTGCCCGGCCGGCACACCCGACCCAGGTCGTTGCGGCCGAGGTCGACCAGCATCACGTGCTCGGCCCGCTCCTTGGGGTCGCCGAGCAGTTCGGCGGCGAGCCGGCCGTCGTCGGCCGGGGTCCCGCCCCGGGGCCGGGTACCGGCGATCGGGTGCAGCATCGCCCGCCGTTGCCCGTCCTCCCCGGTGGTGACCTTGAGGTGCGCCTCGGGCGAGGATCCGACGATGTCGAAGTCGTCGAACCGCAGCAGGTACATGTACGGGCTGGGGTTCGTGGCCCGGAGCACCCGGTAGACGTCCAGCGGATCGGCCCGGGTCTCCCGCTCGAAGCGCTGGGACAGCACGATCTGGAAGCACTCTCCGGCCCGGATCGCCTCCTTGGCCGCCTCGACAGCCTTCGGGTACTCCCCCTCCGGGGTACGGCTGACCACGTCACCGGGGGACGGCCGGTCGATGGTGGAGATCATCGGCGGGATCGGCCGGGACAGCGCCGTGGTCATCGCGTCCAGCCGGCCGACCGCCTGGTGATAGGCCGCCGTCACCTGGGCGGTCCGCTCCGCCGGAGCGTCACCGCCGATCTGCCCCGGTGCGGGCAGGACGGCGTTCGCCACCAGGATGGCGGAGCCGTCGAAGTGGTCCAGCACGACGAGGTCGGTGGCGAGCATCATGCCCAGCTCGGGCAGGCGCAGGTCGTCGCGGGTCAGCGACGGCAGCCGCTCGAACCGCCGCACGACGTCGTACCCGAGATAGCCGACCATCCCGCCGAGCAGGGGCGGAAGTTGGCCGGGGTCCCACCCGGCCGGGCCGTCGGCCACGACCGGATCGTCGACCACGACCGGATCGTCGACCACGACCGGATCGTCGACCACGACCGGGCCGGTCAGCTCCGCCACGGTCACCCGCAGCGCCCGCATCGGGTCGCCACCGGTCGGCAGCCCGGCCGGCGGGGTGCCCAGCCAGTGCGCCTCGCCGTCCCGCTCGACCAGCGTGGCGCTGCTGCGCACCCCGACGAACGAGTACCGCGACCAGGCGGTCCCGGCCGCCCCGGCACCCTGTTCGGCCGATTCCAGCAGGAACGTGCCCGGCCCGCCGGCCAGCTTGCGGTAGACCCCGACCGGGGTCTCCCCGTCGGCGAGCAGCCGCCGGATCACCGGCACCACCCGCCGGGTACGGGCAAGGTCGTGGAAGGTCGCCTCGTCCGGGCTCACCGCTCCGGTGGTCATCCGGTCACCGTCCCCAAATCGATCATGACGCGGTTCCGGCCGTCCGGTTGGCCGTCCCGGTGACCGGCAACTCGTCCGAGAAGCAGGTCCGACTGCCGGTGTGGCATGCGGCGCCCACCTGGTCCACGCTGACCAGCAGGGCGTCCCCGTCGCAGTCGAGCGCGACCGCCCGGACGTACTGGTGGTGGCCGGAGGTCTCGCCCTTGACCCAGTACTCCCGCCGGCTGCGGGACCAGTAGGTGGCCCGGCCGGTACTGAGGGTGCGGTGCAGCGCCTCGTCGTCCATCCAGGCGACCATCAGCACCTCGCCGGAGTCGTGGGCCCGGACCACCGCCGTGACGAGTCCGTCGGGGTTGCGGCGCAGTCGCGCCGCGATCGCCGGGTCAAGGGCAGACGTCCGGGCGGGACCGGTCGCCGCCGGTCCGGACACGTCCGTCGGAGCCGCCGGGGAGAGATCGGGTACGGGCATAGTTCCCAATTGTTTCGCACGCGGAGCCGGAGCCGTCCACCCGTCCCGGATCGAGTGGTCCGGCCGACCCTGCACCGGGTCCGCCGTCGAGCCCTCCGCAGCGGCGGTCACGCCCTCCCGAGCGGCCGTGGCGCCCTCCCCGGCGGCCGTGGGGCCCTCCCG